>NZ_JBITHE010000005.1:479906-505499 GCF_044457665.1 Streptomyces sp. NPDC050535 | reverse complement strand
CCAGCGGGGGGGGGGGGGGGCCGGCGGGGGGGCGGGGGGGGGGGGGGGGGGGGGGGGGGGCCCCCGGGGGGGGGGGGGGGGGGGGGGCCCCCCCCCCCCCCGGCCGGGGGGGGGGGGGGGGGGGGGGGCCCCCCCCCCCCCCCCCCCGGCCGCACGGTACGGGCGGCTGAGGCCGCGCCCCCGGAACACTCCGGGTGGCGCGGCCCGACTCCCCCGCCCCGCAACCGAGTTCCACCCAACGGAAGGGAAACAGGTAACTCATGTCCACCCAGGCCGCTGACCCCACATACGGGAACTGGCGCAGGCCCAGGCGAGCCGGCTTCGGGCCGTTCGGACTCATCGGCACCGTCGCGATGTTCGGCGGGCTCGTCGTCGACCTGATGATGTCGCTGGTCTCACTGCAGCTCACGGTCGCCGTGCTCGTCCTCCAGGTCTTCTTCCTGCTGCCGATCGCCGTGCGTACGCAGGACGGGCGCAACGTTTACCAGCTCTTCGCCGTGCGCATCAGCTGGTTCCGGCGCAAGGCCAAGGGGTCGACCTCCTACATCTCCGGTCCGCTGTCCCAGCGGCAGGGCGGTAAGTTCCGGCCGCCGGGTCTGCTCAGCGGGGTCAAGGTCATCGAGGGCAGGGACGCCTACGACCAGCCGTTCGGCGTGCTGCACCACCGCAGCCGCAACCTCTACACCATCGTGCTCGGCTGCGAACCCGACGGCGGTTCGCTCGTCGACCCCGACCAGATCGACAACTGGGTGGCGTCATGGGGCCACTGGCTGGCCCGGCTGTCCAGCGAGCCGGGTCTGCGCGGCGCCTCCGTGGTGGTGGAGACCGCCCCGGACACCGGCACCCGGCTGGCCAACGAGGTGCTGCCGCGGATCACCCCCGACGCCCCGCCGGCCGCCCGGGCCGTGATGGAGGAGGTCGTGCAGCGGTATCCGAGCGCGTCGTCGGAGATGCACACCTACCTCGCCCTGACCTACGGCGTCGGCCCCGGCCAGAAGCGCAAGACCGATGACATCCTCACCGACCTGGCCATCCGCATCCCCGGCCTGCTCCAGGGAATCGTGGGCGCGGGCGGCGGCCCCGCCTCTCCCCTGTCGGCCGAGCGCATCGCCGAAGTCGTCCGCGTGGCCTACGACCCGGCGGTGGCGGCGGACGTCCTGGAAGCCCGCGCCCTGCACGGCGGCACCGGCCTCGACTGGGAGGACGCCGGACCCGCGGCGGCCGTCGAGAAGGTCAACGCGTACCAGCACGACTCGGGGGTCTCGCGGACCTGGATGCTCACCCTCGCCCCGCGCGGCACGGTGCGCGCCCAGGTGCTGCGCGGGCTGCTGGAGGACGCGCCCGGCACCCGCCGCAAGCGGGTGGCGCTGCTGTACCGGCCCATCGACCCGGCGACCTCGGCGCGCATCGTCGAGGCCGACCGGCGGGCCGCGCAGTTCATGGCCACCTCCAAGCGCGGCATGGTGCAGGCGCGTGCCGCCAACGAGGTGCGCGCCGCCGAGCAGACGGCGATCGAGGAGGCCACCGGCGCCGGCCTGGTGGAGTTCTCGCTCATGGTCACGGTCACGGTCGACACCGAGGCGGACCTGGAGGACGCGAACGTGACGGTGCGCAACCTGCTCGCCGGGGCACGGCTGTTGATGCGCCCGGCCGACCGGATGCAGGCGGCGGCGTTCAGCTGCACGCTGCCGGCCGGAATCCTCCCGTGGGAGTACACCCTGGTGCCGCGCGAACTGAAGGAAGCACTGTGAGGACCAAGAACACGCGCGACAAGGGCAGGACCGCCTACGAGGACGACGACGCCCCGATCACCTACAAGGACGAGGGCCCGGACCTCAGCCCCACGAAGAACGACAAGAAGAGCAACAGGAAGAAGGCGGAGGCCAGGAAGAAGCCCGGCGCCGAGCCCCGGGAGGAGAAGGAGAAGCAGGCGCCTCCGCGCGGCTGGTACGGCCCCGGCGGCGGCCAGGTCGCCAACGTGGACCCGCCGACGATGTGGCGTGCCACCACCGTGCAGGCGTGCGGGCTGTGGCCGTTCGCGGCGGGCTCGGGCGCGCCCATGACCGGCGTCCCGCTGGGCCAGCACCTCTACACCGGCGCCACCGTCTGCGGCGACCCGCTGTCCTGGTTCACCCGCGCCCACTACATCTCCAACCCGTCCCTGTTCATGCTCGGCATGCCGGGCCTCGGCAAGTCCACCCTGATCAACCGCATGCTGATCGGCCTGGCCGCCACCGGTGTGGTGCCGCTGGTCCTCGGCGACCTCAAGCCCGACTACGCCGACACCGTGCGCGCCCTGGGCGGCCAGGTCATCTCCATCGGGCGCGGTATGGGCGGCATCAACGTCCTGGACCCCGGCGCCATGGGCGCCGCCGCCCGGCGCATCGGCGGCGAGGCGGGGCGGGTGCTGCACGCCGAGACCCACGGCCGCGTCCTCAACATGGTCGCCGCGCTCATCACCATCGTGCGCGACCGCCCCATGGACGACCACGAGCAGTCCGTACTGTCCGCGGCCCTGCACCATCTGCGCGAGCGCACCCCGCCGAACCGCGCGCCGCTGCTGGGCGACCTGGTGAGGGTCCTCGTCGAAGGTCCTGACCGGGTGCGGGCGGTGACCCTGGACCGCGGGGACGAGAGCCGCTACCGCGACGCCGTCGACCCGCTGCACCGCTCGCTGCTGGGCATCCTCGACGGACCGCTCGGCGACACCTTCGCCTCCGAGACCTCCACCCGCATCAACCTCAACTCGTCCGCGGTGTGCATGGACATCTCCCGGATCGGCGAGGCCGACACCCAGCTCACCGCGGCGGCGATGCTGGCCTCGTGGTCCGACGGTCTCGGCACGGTGGCCGCCTCGCACGCCCTGGCGGACGCCGGACTCGCGCCCCGGCGCTGGTTCTTCACGGTGCTCGACGAGCTGTGGCGGCCACTGCGCGCCGCCTCCGGCATCGTCGACCGCATCGACGCCCTGACCCGCCTCAACCGCAGCCTCGGCCTGGGCGACGCCAAGATCACCCACACCCTGAAGGACGCCGAGTCGCTGGGCAGCGACACCGACCGCGTCAAGGCGCGCGGCTTCGTCGAACGCGCCGGCATGGTGGTGGTCGCCGGGCTGCCGCGCCAGGAGATGGAGGAGCTGGGCCAGATCGTGGGCCTGTCCCGCCGCGAGATCACCCTGGTCTCCTCCTGGTCCTCGCCGCCGGGCTGGGCCGCGCACGGGGACCGCGAGGAGCCGCCGGGCCGCGGCCGTTTCCTGATCAAGGTCGGTGGCCGCCCGGGCATCCCGATCAAGGTCGCCATCACCGACACCGAGCGGCACCTGCACGACACGAACAAGCGCTGGGTGGCGAACAAGCCGGCCAACGCGGGCGGGTTCGAGCACATTCCCGACGACCCGTACGGCCATCTCCCCGACCTCTCCAAAACGGAACCGGACAGGAGGTGACCCGCGTGACCAGTAACGCGGTCGAAGCCAGGAGGTCCTCCCCATGACAGGCAACGCGGCCAAGGGCCGTTCGTACGGCAGTGAACTGATGCCGTGGGCGATCGTGATGGTGGCGGGCGGGTTCATGCTGATGTTCGGGGGTGTCTGGTTCGGCGGAACCCTGGGCGCCGCCGTGACCGGCTCGGGCTGGAACCCCCCGCCGTTCGCCCTGACGACCTTCGGCACCCTGCTCTCCGACGGCCCGGAAACGCTGTGGCCGGGCGCCTCGACGACCGGCGTGGCGACCGGGATCGTCCTGTTCTTCGGCACCCTCGTCGCGATCGCCCTGCTGGTCGGGCGCCAGGTGATGCGCTGGGTGTCGCGGCCCAAGGGCCTCGCCGGACGGCGGGAGCTGGCCAGTATGGGACCCAGCGGCATCGCGGCCCGCGCCCGCGAGCTGCGCCCCTCGCTCAAGGGCCGGGAGCACCTCCACCCCGACGAGACCGGCAACCTCCTCGGCGACCTCGAACCGAGCGGGCCCGAACTGCGCTCCTCCTACGAGGACGTGGAGCTCGACCTGATGGCCCCGCGCGCCGGCAAATCCACGGGCATCGCCGTCCCGCGCGTGCTGCGGGCGCAGGGAGCGGTACTGCTGACCTCCAACAAGTCCGACGTGTACTCCGTCACCCGCGCCGAACGCGAGAAGGTCGGCACGGTGTGGACCTTCGACCCGCAGGGCATCGCGCACGCCCCCCGCGAGATGTGGTGGGACATCCTCTCCGACTGCCACACCATCGAGGGCGCCCGCCGGCTGGCCGGGCACTTCGTGGCCTCGGTCAACGACGACCAGTCGAAGAAGGACTTCTGGATCTCCGCGGCCCAGAACACCCTCACCGCCCTGTTCCTCGCCGCGGCCCGCGGCAAGGGCTCCGTGCTCGACCTGCTGGCCTGGCTCGCCGACCCGGCCGACCGCACACCGGTGGACCTGCTGCGCGACGTCAACATGGTCGCCATGGCCGAGCAGTTGCAGGGCACGGTCCGCGGCGCGGTCGAGACCCGCGACGGCATCTACGAGACCGCCCGGCAGTGCGTGGCCTGCCTGCTCGACCCGGAGATCGTCAAGTGGGTGACGCCCGACCCGAGCCTTCCGCAGTTCAGGCCGGACGTGCACGTGCTCGGCAAGGACACCCTCTACCTGCTGTCCAAGGACGGCGGCGGCTCGGCCGCGGGCGTCATCGCGGGCCTCGCCGACGCGACGCTGCGCGCCGGAGTGGTCGCCGCCGAGCGCACCGGCGGCCGGCTCGACCCGCCCATGACGGCCGTCCTCGACGAGGCCGCCAACGTCTGCCGCATCTCCGACCTGCCCGACCTCTACAGCCACCTCGGCTCCCGCGGGATCAACGTCGTCACCCTCCTCCAGAGCTACCGCCAGGGCAGCCGGGTGTGGGGGGACGCGGGCATGGACGCCCTGTGGAGCGCGGCCACCATCAAACTCCTCGGCGCGGGTCTGGATGACGCCGACTTCGTGGAGAAGGTCTCCAAGCTCGTCGGCAACCAGGACATCCGTACGCCGTCGATCTCCAGGAGCAAGGAGGGCACCTCCCGCTCGTACTCCTACCGGCTGGACCCGGTGCTGCCCCCGGACAAGATCCGCGCCCTGCCCAAGGGCACCGCCCTGCTCCTGGCCACCGGCGTACGGCCCGCCCTGATCCGCCTGCGCCCCTGGTACAAGGAGGCCAACGCGGGCCCGATCTCGGCGGCGGCCAAGGCGGAGGTGGCGGCCATCACCGAACGGGCCGCCAAGGCGTGGTCGGGGACCGCCGGGGCCCAGATCGCCGACGGCGTGTCCCGATGGCAACGCTCCGCGGTGACCCTGCGCAAGGGCTCCGACGGGTAGGCCGCGCCCCCGAAGCGCCCCCGCAGATCCCACCGGGACGGAACCGAACGGGCCCGCGGAGCCGAGGCACCTGCCTGGCACCGCGGGCCCTCGCATGCCGTACACCCCGTACAGGACAAGGCATCGGGACAGAACCGCGACAGTTCCGATGTGAACCCTCTCGCGGCAGCCGACGTTGTGGCCTGACAGCAAGGGACTCGGTCACCACCATCGACCCGACCCGGAAGGCCGCCTCATGTGGAACTTTCGCCGATCGCCGGAGCGTGACCGGCGGGACCCCTCCCGCGCCGTCTCCCGTGACGCCGAGTACTCCTTCTTCTCCGTCGACGAGGCCGCGCACTTCCGGGCGCAGGTCCGGGAGGCCTTCGCCGAGCAGGGGCTCGAGGTCACCCTGTACGCGGGTTCGGTGAGCGACAGCGCGGGACGCCGGTTCGGCCTGGGCAACATCGCGGCGATCTGCCACAACGACCCCCGCGGGCCGCGCTGGTGGCCCCAGCTGATCCGCGGACACATCGGCCGCCTGGTGCGGGTGCTGGACGGCCCGTCCCCGCTCGACTTCCTCACGGCGGACGAACTGCTGGCCCGGCTGCGTCCCTGGGTGGTCGCGCGGGACTTCATCGAGCCGAACCCGGCCCGGTACCTCCATGCCCGCGTCGTCGCTCCCGGCCTGTGCGAGGTCCTCGCCCTGGACCTGCACGAGAGTGTGATGACGCTCCCCGACGACCTGCTGGAGCCGCTGGGCGGCATCGTCGGCCTGCGGATCCGCGCACTGGCCAACCTCCGCGAACTTCCGGTGGAGAGCCACACGGTCCTGCACGGTCCCGAGGACATGCGCTTCGACGTGGTGAACGGGGACTCCTTCTTCACCTCGAGCCGCGCCCTGGCGGCCGACCAGCTCGCCCGGGACCTCAGCGGCCGCGACCTCGGCCCGGACGGAGCCCTGGTGGCCATGCCGAACCGCCACCAACTGGTACTCCGCCCCCTCAACGCCGACCGGGACACCACCCTGCTCCCGACGCTGTACGGCATGACGGTCTTCGCCGCCGCCAACTTCAGGGACGCCGTGGGCCCGGTCAGCCCGGACGTCTTCTGGTGGCACGCGGGGACGCTCACCCGGCTCGTCCGGCACGACGGAGGGGAGCCCGAGTTCACGCCCGACGTCGAGTTCGAGATGGTCCGCAGACGGCTCGCGGGCGAGTGAACCGGCGCCCTTGTGAGCTAGCTCTCTCTCCATGACGGGCAGGCCGATACCGATTGGACACCGCTGGTCGGAACTGCAACCATCTGCATGTGCACCCGTTGGGGGCACGCAAAACCGTGTGCGACACTTTCTTACACAGCCGCACACAACAGCTTGGTCCTGTGGAGCAGTTTGGAGTGCTCGCCACCCTGTCAAGGTGGAGGCCGCGGGTTCAAATCCCGTCAGGACCGCTGAAGTTCCGCAAGGAACTTCGTGGCTGGGTAGCTCAGTTGGTACGAGCGATCGCCTGAAAAGCGATAGGTCGCCGGTTCGATCCCGGCCCCAGCCACCACCCCGAAGACCCCGTCCACCGGACGGGGTCTTCGCCGTTTCCGAGGACCGTTTCCGAGGACCGTGTGCGAGGGCCCTGCTCGACGGCCGCGTCCGAGGCGCTCAGTCAGCGGCGTGCGCCGGTTCGGCCGTCCGGCCGCCGGGGTGCCGGTGCCGCCACGTCCAGAAGACCGCGCAGGACACCAGGGCCCACCCGGCGAGGACCAGGAACGGGAACGCGTGCTGGTGGCCGGCGAAGTACACCGCCGTGTGCTGGGCGTTGACGGAGGCGCCCGGCGGCAGCCAGCGGCCGATGAAGCCGAGCACGGACGGCAGCAGGGGCCAGGAGACGGCGCCGCCCGAGGACGGGTTGCCGAGGAGGACCATCAGGCCCCAGGTGGGGATCATCGCCCAGCGCCCGACGAGGGTGTTGAACATCGTGAAGACCATGCCCGACGTGAACATGGTGAACGCGAGGATCAGCCAGGACTCGACGAACGGCAGATCGAGGGCGCCCAGGAACCAGTCCACCACCGCCGCGATCGTGAACCCGCCGAGCAGGGCGTACGCGGCCGTGAACGCGATCCGCTCCGCCGGGTTCAGCCCCCGCGCGTGCACGCTGAGCTGGATCGCGCCGACGAAACCGATGATCACGGCGGCGAGCGAGATGTAGAAGATCGCCAGACCGCGCGGATCGCCCTCCTGGAGGGGCTTGATGTCCGCGACGGTGACCGCGACCCCCGTCTCCTTGCCCACGGCCAGGCCCGCCTCGGCAAGCAGCGTCGCGACCGAGGCACCGGACGCCCCGGACACGTCGAGCGTGACCGCCCGCCCCGACTCCCGTACGTCGAGGATCGCGAAGACCTTCTGCTCGTCCACCGCCCGGACGGCCGCCGCCCGGCTCTCGTACGAACGGATCTTCAGCGAGGCGTCCAGCGCCTTCTCCATCCCGTCGACGAACGACTTGCCGCGCACCTCGTCGTACTGCCCCACCGTCGCCGTCGGCACATGGCGCGGCGTCGGATTCGCCATGGTGTAGGTGTACGAGCCCGCGAACAGGCCCGCCGCCGCGGTGATGATCAGGACGAGCACGGTCGCGGGCAGGAAAGGTGACTCCTTGAAGGCCGTCCACCGTTCACGACGGGTGGGCGGCTTACCGTGGGCACCGTGCGGCATGTCGGACATAACGACCAACCTAAAGCCGCTCAAAGGATATTTCTCCGCGTCGTCGGCCGTGTTCGTCCACACCACCCGGCCACGGCGGCGCCGTCTCCGGCGGCCGCCGCGCAAAAGCGTTCGCCAGTCATTTCGCCGAGGTGAGATCCTGGACGGCGTATGTCTACGCACCCTGCCCCCGCCCTCGGCGATCTCGCCGCCCGCCTGGCCGAGCTGTCCCTGCGCGACGCGCACCGGCTCGGGCGCAGGCTCGAGGGCGCGCGCAAGATCCGCAAGCCCGAAGCCCGGTCCGCCGTGATCGCCGAGATCGACGCGGAGGTCACCAGGGCCGAGGCCCGGATGGCCGAGCGGCGCACTCGTGTGCCCGCGATCAGCTATCCCGAGCAGCTCCCGGTCAGCCAGAAGAAGGACGACATCGCGGCGGCCATCCGTGATCACCAGGTCGTCATCGTCGCCGGCGAGACCGGTTCCGGTAAGACGACCCAGATCCCCAAGATCTGCATGGAGCTCGGCCGCGGCGTCCGCGGCATGATCGGGCACACGCAGCCCCGCCGGATCGCCGCCCGGACCGTCGCCGAGCGGGTGGCGGACGAGCTCGACGTCCCGCTGGGCGAGGCCGTCGGCTGGAAGGTCCGCTTCACCGACCAGGTGAACCCGGACGGCACCTTCGTCAAGCTGATGACCGACGGCATCCTGCTCGCCGAGATCCAGACGGACCGCGAGCTGCGCGCGTACGACACGATCATCATCGACGAGGCCCACGAGCGGTCGCTCAACATCGACTTCCTGCTGGGATACCTGGCCCAGCTACTGCCCAGGCGGCCGGACCTCAAGGTCGTCATCACCTCCGCGACCATCGACCCCGAACGCTTCTCCCGGCACTTCGGCGACGCGCCGATCGTCGAGGTCAGCGGCCGTACGTACCCCGTCGAGGTGCGCTACCGCCCGCTCCTGGAAGAGGAGGGCGACGATTCCGACCGCGACCAGATCACCGCGATCTGCGACGCCGTCGAGGAGCTCCAGGGCGAGGGCAAGGGCGACATCCTGGTCTTCCTGTCCGGGGAGCGGGAGATCCGCGACACGGCGGACGCGCTGACGAAGAAGAACTACCGCTTCACCGAGGTCCTCCCTCTCTACGCCCGCCTCTCGCACGCCGAGCAGCACCGCGTCTTCCAGCAACACACCGGGCGCAGGATCGTTCTCGCGACCAACGTCGCCGAGACCTCGCTCACCGTTCCGGGCATCAAGTACGTCATCGACCCGGGCACCGCCCGTATCTCCCGGTACAGCCACCGCACCAAGGTCCAGCGGCTGCCCATCGAGCCGGTCTCACAGGCCAGCGCCAACCAGCGCAAGGGCCGCTGCGGCCGTACGTCCGACGGCATCTGCGTCCGCCTGTACTCCGAGGACGACTTCCTCGCCCGCCCGGAGTTCACGGACGCCGAGATCCTCCGTACGAACCTCGCCTCCGTCATTCTCCAGATGACGGCGGCCGGTCTCGGCGACATCGAGAAGTTCCCCTTCATCGACCCGCCGGACCACCGCAACATCCGGGACGGCGTCCAGCTCCTCCAGGAACTGGGCGCGTTGGACCCGGGCGAGAAGGACGTACGCAAGCGGCTCACCGAGACAGGCCGCAAGCTCGCCCAGCTTCCCGTCGATCCCCGGCTGGCCCGGATGGTCCTGGAGGCCGACAAGAACGGCTGTGTGCGCGAGGTCATGGTCATCGCGGCCGCGCTGTCCATCCAGGACCCGCGCGAGCGCCCGGCCGAGAAGCAGGCGCAGGCGGACCAGCAGCACGCCCGCTTCCGGGACGAGACGTCCGACTTCCTCGCGTACCTGAACCTGTGGCGGTACGTGCGCGAGCAGCAGAAGGAGCGCGGCTCCTCCGCGTTCCGCCGCATGTGCAAGCAGGAGTACCTGAACTTCCTGCGCATTCGCGAATGGCAGGACATCTACACGCAGTTGCGGTCCGTCGCCAAACAGCTGGGCATCCATGCGACCGAGGACGATGCCGCCGAGCAGAGCGTGCACGTCTCCCTCCTCGCCGGCCTCCTGTCGCACATCGGCATGAAGGACGTGAAGGAGGCCGCGGCGGAGGGCGGCAGGAGCACGGGTAAGAACGAGTACCTGGGCGCCCGCGGTGCCAAGTTCGCGATCTTCCCGGGCTCGGCCCTCTTCAAGAAGCCCCCGCGTTTCGTGATGTCCGCCGAGCTGGTGGAGACCTCGCGCCTGTGGGCCCGCGTCAACGCGCGGATCGAGCCCGAGTGGGTCGAGCCGCTGGCCGGCCACCTCCTCAAGCACACGTACAGCGAACCGCACTGGGAGAAGGACCAGGCCGCGGTGATGGCGTACGAGAAGGTCACGCTGTACGGCGTACCGATCATCGCCCAGCGCAAGGTCAACTACGGGCGGATCGATCCGGAGGCCAGCCGCGAGCTCTTCATCCGCAACGCGCTCGTCGAGGGCGACTGGCGCACGCACCACAAGTTCTTCGCCGACAACCGCCGGCTCCTCACCGAGGTCGAGGAGCTGGAGCACCGGGCGCGGCGCCGGGACATCCTCGTCGACGACGAGACGCTCTTCGACTTCTACGACCAGCGGGTGCCGGAACACGTGGTGTCCGGGGCGCACTTCGACTCCTGGTGGAAGCACAAACGGCACGAGGAGCCCGAACTCCTCGACTTCGAGCGGTCGATGCTCATCAACGAGCGGGCCGGAGACGTCAGCAAGGACGACTACCCCGACTCGTGGCGCCAGGGCCCCCTCAAGTTCCGGGTCACCTACCAGTTCGAGCCGGGCGCGGACGCGGACGGCGTCACCGTCCACATCCCGCTGCACGTCCTGAACCAGGTGACGGACGAGGGCTTCGACTGGCAGATCCCGGGCCTCAGGGAACAGGTCGTCACCGAGCTCATCCGCTCCCTCCCCAAGCCGATCCGCCGCCACTACGTCCCGGCCCCCAACTTCGCGCAGAAGTTCCTGGAGCGGGCCCTTCCCCTCCAGGAGCCTCTGCCGGTGACGATGGCGCGCGAGCTGAAGCGCATGGTCGGCGTGCCGTTCACCGCCGACGACTTCGACTGGTCCCGGGTCCCCGACCATCTGCGGATCACCTTCAGGATCGTCGACGAGCGGCGCCGCAACCTCGCCGAGGACAAGGACCTGGAGGCGCTGCAGCTCCGGCTGAAGCCGAAGGCGCGCCAGGCGATCTCGCAGGCCGCCGCGGCGACGGCGGAGCGCGAGGGCGGGGAGTCCCTGGAGCGCAAGGGCCTGACGGACTGGACGATCGGCTCGCTCACCCGCGTCTTCGAGACCCGTCGGGCCGGCCAGCCGGTCAAGGCGTACCCCGCGCTCGTGGACGACGGCGACACCGTCTCCGTACGGCTCTTCGACACGGAGGCCGAGCAGGCGGAGGCCATGTGGAAGGGCACCCGGCGGCTGATCCTGCGCAACATCCCGGTGAACCCGGGCAAGTTCGCCTCGGACAAGCTGAGCAATGCCCAGAAGCTCGCCCTGTCCGCGAACCCGCACGGCTCCGTGCAGGCCCTCTTCGACGACTGCGCGACGGCGGCGGCCGACAGGCTGATCGCGGACTTCGGGGGCCCGGCCTGGGACGAGGAGTCGTACCGCAAGCTCTACGACAAGGTGCGCGCCGAGATCGTCGACACGACGGTCCGCACCGTCGGCCAGGTGCAGCAGGTCCTCGCCGCCTGGCAGGCCGCTGAGCGCCGTCTGAAGGGCATCCAGAGCCCGACCCTGCTCGCGAACCTCACGGACGTACGGGCGCAGCTGGGCGCCCTCGTGAGGCCCGGCTTCGTCACGGGGACCGGGCTGCGGCGGCTCCCGGACCTGATGCGGTATCTGGTCGCGGCCGACCGCCGCCTCCAGCAGATGCCGACGAACGTCCAGCGGGACACCGCCCGCATGGAGAAGGTCCACGAGATGCGGGACGAGTACGCCTGGCTCCTGGAGCAGCTTCCGCAGGGCCGGCCGGTACCCCGGCAGGTCCTGGACATCCGCTGGATGATCGAGGAGCTCCGCGTCAGCTATTTCGCCCACGCGCTCGGCACGGCGTACCCCGTCTCCGACAAGCGCATCGTGAAGGCGATCGACGCGCTGGCCCCGTAACGGCGTAGGTACGGTGGGTGAGTTCGCCCCCGGGCCACCCCTCCTGTAGAGTCTCTTTTCGCAGCCCAGCGCACGACCAAGTGGCTGCGAAACAAGGTCCTGTGGAGCAGCTTGGAGTGCTCGCCACCCTGTCAAGGTGGAGGCCGCGGGTTCAAATCCCGTCAGGACCGCAGTGAGCGAAAGGCCCCGCATCCGGCAACGGATCGGGGCCTTCGTCATGCCCCGCGGCCGACCCGCCGGATTCCGCCACCCTGTCGAGGCGGAGGCCGCGCCCGCGGCGCAGCCGCAATCGGATGCAGCAAATCCCGTCAGGACCGCAGTGAGCGAAAGGCCCCGCATCCGGCAACGGATCGGGGCCTTCGTCATGTCCCGCGGCCGGCGAGGGAACGGGGCCGTTCACATGCCGTGGAGTCGGCAGCGAAGTGGAGCCCTCCTCGCCCGGTGGTCCGGCTCGTCTCGATGCCGGGCCCTTCGGATGTCTTGACGTCGTCACATTCCACCGGTACCCAGAAACCAGGGCCCCTCGCCTCGTGAGGCCCCCTGGAGGTGCGTATGGCGGCGTCCGCCCGGCACGAGACACGAGCCCTGCTCCGCGCCCACCTCGCGGCCGCTTCCGAGTACCGCCACCTGACGCGCCACTGCCCGATCTGCCACCGGCTCCTGCGGCTGGCCATGGAGCCCGCGGCGCACGGCGAGGAGGACGCCGACGGAGCCGACCGCGCCGGGGACGCCGACGGAGCCGAAGCAGTCGCGAGTACCCAACTCCCCTAGCGCGAGGCGTCGCAGGGGACAAGGACTCTGGCATGTGACGGGTGTCACCGCATGATTTTTGAAAACCTAGGAACTTACACCTCACCTACAACTGGTCAATTTAATATGTGCAATTGCACCAGCCTGCGAGGACTCCCACAGGAGATCCGACACCCCTGCCCAGACTCCGACAAGCTCACTCACAGACCCGCCACGCGGCGCGCAATCGGCGCACAAAAAAGATCGCGCTGGACCCGGCGGAGTCCAGCGCGATCTACGACGCACCCTTGAAGCTTGTGTAATTGGGTCGGGCGTGGGTCCCGTTGGGGCAGAACCCGCGTCGCTTGGAGCTGTGGTTCGGACGTGTCGGCAGATTGGGGGACCTACCGATTTGCCCGGCTATGCGCTTGTTCAGGCCTCGCTGCGCTGCTGCGGGATACCCGCGAGTAGCGCGCGGACCTCAGCTTCGCGGTAGCGGCGGTGCCCGCCGAGCGTGCGGATGGACGTAAGCTTGCCGGCCTTCGCCCACCGCGTGACCGTCTTCGGGTCCACGCGGAACATCGTGGCGACCTCAGCCGGGGTCAGCAGCGGCTCGGCATCAGGGGTGCGAGCGGTCATGAGCGGCCTCCTCGGGAGAACCGAACCTTCTCGGTTCATTCCTCTAAATTCTGCACCTTGACCCGCGTTGCCCGAAATGGCGGACGCGGGCCGAGTCGGTTATAGGACGAACGGCTTGTCCTCGGCACTACAACTACACCATCCGTCCAGCCACGTCGGCCAAACCGATGGAATTGCCCTCCCAGGTGTTCATCAGCGACGGAAGCCGATGGACCATGCCATAGCGGACAGTCACGCCGCTGTGACGATCAGTCACAGGGCGATCAGGAGTCACCAGACCCCCCATAGCGTGCAATGCTGAGATTCCACCCATACGTGGGCGGACGGAGTCCTCCCCCGGGCTCCTTGTCCTATTTTGGCACGAGGAGTGGCAAGCGGCGCAAGGGCCAGGAAAGTGCCATCCGTCACGCTTGGCACGCCATTGACGCAAAAGCCCGGATAGAGACCTACGTCCCGTGATGAGTGTTCCTCGATGCGTGAGGACGCCCTAGTCGCCCGGCATGTGACTGCGGCACAGACCGACGCCGGACGCGTGGGACGACGGTACGTCAGTTCGCGGACTGCCGGTCACGCACCGAACGCCAGCGCTCCACCAGCCGCCCGTACGCCTCGCCCGCCGCCGTCCCGTCCCCGGTGCGCAGCGCCTCGATGCCCTCGTGGACGTCCGCGGCCGAGTGATCGCCCTCGAGCTCGCCGGCGGGCAGCACGTGCACGAGCCCGCCGTAGTCCAGCTCGACCAGCGAGCGCGGGTGGAACTCCTCCAGCCAGCGCCCCACCTCCAGCAGGCCGTCGATCAGCGGCCCGTCCTCGATGGTGTCCCTGAGCGTCTTCAGGGCCCGCGCCGTGCGCCGCCGCGCCTGCACCATCGGCGTCCGGTACCGCAGCGCCGGAGCCGCTCCGTCGGCCCCCGCCCCCTTCTCGTACAGCCGCTCCTCGTCGGAGACGAGCACGAACCAGTTCAGCGGCACCTGCCAGGTCGACGTGCGGATCCACGGACGGGCGTCGGGGTTGCGCTCCAGCCAGCGTTCGTAGTCCAGGGCCGCCTGGCGGCGTACGAGCGGGGGCAGGACCGAGTCGAGGACCGACTCCGGCAGTTCCCCGCCCAGGTCGCCCAAGGCCTGCCAGCCGCGTAGCCGGGTGCGCCAGGGGCACACGCAGACCACCCCGTCGACCTCCACCACGAACGCGTCGGCGCTCTCGTGCACCGGCACGGGGATCGGCGGGGTGGGCAGCAAGTCGGCCAGAGAGCGGCGCAGTTCGTCCTGGCAGGAAGGGCGCTCGGGGCGGCGGGCGTACCCCGCCCAGTGGCCGCGCTCCGGCTCCGGGAAGGCGGCCAGCGGCTCGTACACGCGCAGATAGGACGCATACGGGACGATCACCGCGGACACCTTGGGCACGCCTGCTCACTCCCCAACCGACCGGACACGAAACCCGGTCCGAACCCGCGCAACCCACGCACAAGCGACCGGGAAACCACGGCAAATCGTGCCACGGCCGAGGAGGACCGTACTCCGGGAGAGGGTGATCCTGAACACTGCGCGGATGGCGGCCCCGCCCAGGCCCTAGTCTCATGCCCACGGGAGCCCGCCACCCTTACGGGACCCGCACGTCAACCGCCGCTCATTACCTTGGAGTCACCACCGTGACCGACGTATCCGGCGCTCCTGCTGATGTACTGCACACCCTGTTCCACTCGGACCAGGGCGGTCATGAGCAAGTAGTGCTCTGCCAGGACCGCTCCAGCGGCCTCAAGGCCGTCATCGCCATCCACTCCACCGCCCTGGGCCCCGCCCTCGGCGGTACGCGCTTCTACCCGTACGCGAGCGAGCAGGAGGCCGTCGCCGACGCCCTGAACCTCGCCCGCGGGATGTCGTACAAGAACGCCATGGCCGGCCTCGACCACGGCGGCGGCAAGGCCGTCATCATCGGCGACCCCGAGACCCTCAAGAGCGAGGAACTGCTCCTCGCCTACGGCCGGTTCGTGGCCTCCCTCGGCGGGCGCTACGTCACCGCCTGCGACGTCGGTACGTACGTGGCCGACATGGACGTCGTGGCGCGCGAGTGCCGCTGGACGACCGGGCGCTCCCCCGAGAACGGCGGCGCGGGCGACTCGTCCGTGCTGACCGCCTACGGCGTCTTCCAGGGCATGCGGGCCTCCGCCCAGCACCTGTGGGGCGACCCGACGCTGCGCGGCCGCACGGTCGGCGTCGCGGGCGTCGGCAAGGTGGGCCACCACCTCGTGCGCCACCTGCTGGACGACGGCGCGCGGGTCGTGATCACCGACGTGCGGGCCGAGTCGGTCCGGCGGATCCTCGACGAGCACCCCTCCGTCGCGGTGGCGGCGGACACCGACGCGCTGATCCGCGGCGCCAATCCCTTCGGGGGACTCGACATCTACGCCCCCTGCGCGCTCGGCGGGGCACTGGGCGACGACACCGTGCCGGTGCTCACCGCGAGGATCGTGTGCGGCGCCGCCAACAACCAGCTGGCGCACCCGGGTGTGGAGAAGGACCTCGCGGACCGCGGGATCCTGTACGCGCCCGACTACGTGGTGAACGCGGGCGGCGTCATCCAGGTCGCCGACGAGCTGCACGGTTTCGACTTCGACCGGTGCAGGGCGAAGGCCGCGAGGATCTTCGACACCACGCTCGCCATATTCGCACGTGCGAAGGAAGACGGGATTCCGCCGGCCGCCGCGGCCGACCGGATCGCCGAGCAGCGGATGGCCGAGGCGCGCCGCGGCTGACCGCCGGGAGGTACCCGCCGGCGGGTGTTGGAGAGAACTCTCACGTCTGTCGGCGGGTCGCCCGCCAAGAAGAGGTTAAAATCGCGGTTGACCAGCGAGGACGGGGCTCCTCGCAGGTTCTGCGCACACGCGCGTCCTGCGGGCGACGTACCGTATGGGCGCGGGAGCAGGTACCGTGGAAGCCCTACGGACCGGTCTCTTCACGGAGAGCCCGTTCCAGATCATGAACGCGTGTCAAGACTCTGGGGCCATCGAGCCCCGTATCCGAGGGGGTCGAGCCATGGGGCGCGGCCGGGCAAAGGCCAAGCAGACGAAGGTCGCCCGCCAGCTGAAGTACAGCAGCGGCGGGACTGACCTCTCGCGTCTGGCCAATGAGCTGGGCGCTTCGACCTCGCAACAGCCGCCGAATGGCGAGCCGTTCGAGGACGACGACGAGGAAGAAGACGACCCGTACGCGCAGTACGCGGATCTCTATAACGACGACGGTGAGGACGAGGACGACGAGTCCGGTCCCCAGCCTCAACGTCGCGGCGCGTAGCGCTCACAGCGGGTCAGCAGGTTCGGCGTTCTCGTAGAGCCTCATGACATCTGCACCTCACCCGGTCCGGGGTGTTCCACCGGACCGGGTTTTGTGCTGTCCCGGGGCCTGTGCCCCGGGCCGCGCTGCCCCGTCGCCGTGCGGGCCGGTTCTACACGGCGTAGTCACCGATCAGTGCGGCGCCGCTCGTGTGCTCGCCCCGCTCGGTGATCTCGCCGGCGATCCAGGCCTCCACCCCGCGGTCCGCGAGGGTGGCGAGCGCCACGTCCGCCGACTCCTCGGGGACGATCGCGATCATGCCGACGCCCATGTTGAGGGTCTTCTCCAGCTCCAGGCGCTCGACGTCACCGGTCCTGCCGACGAGGTCGAAGACGGGGGTCGGGGTCCAGGTCCCGCGGTCGACGATCGCGTGCAGGCCGTCGGGGACGACGCGGGCCAGGTTGGCCGCGAGTCCGCCGCCGGTGACGTGCGAGAAGGCGTGCACCTCGGCGGTGCGGGTGAGGGCCAGGCAGTCCAGCGAGTAGATCTTGGTGGGCTCCAGGAGCTCCTCGCCGAGCGTGCGGCCGAACTCCTCGATGTGCCGGTCGAGCTTGAGCTGGGCGCGCTCCAGGAGGACGTGCCGGACGAGCGAGTACCCGTTTGAGTGAAGACCGGACGACGCCATGGCGATCACCGCGTCACCCGTACGGATACGGTCCGCGCCGAGCAGCTGGTCCGCCTCGACCACGCCGGTGCCCGCGCCCGCGACGTCGAAGTCGTCGGGGCCGAGCAGGCCCGGGTGCTCGGCCGTCTCGCCGCCCACGAGGGCGCAGCCGGCCAGGACACAGCCCTCGGCGATGCCCTTGACGATGGCGGCGACACGCTCGGGATGCACCTTGCCGACGCAGATGTAGTCCGTCATGAAGAGCGGCTCCGCGCCGCACACCACGATGTCGTCCATCACCATCGCGACCAGGTCGTGGCCGATGGTGTCGTACACGCCGAGCTGCCTGGCGAGGTCGACCTTCGTGCCCACGCCGTCCGTGGCGGAGGCGAGCAGCGGGCGCTCGAAGCGCTTGAGGGCCGAGGCGTCGAAGAGGCCGGCGAAACCGCCGAGGCCGCCCAGGACCTCGGGGCGCCGCGTCTTCTTCACCCACTCCTTCATCAGCTCCACGGCGCGGTCGCCGGCCTCGATGTCGACGCCGGCGGACGCGTAGCTGGCACCTGTGCTCTCAGACATTGCCTGGGATCTTTCGGGTTGGTGATGAGGGGGCTCAGGGGCGACGGATCGCGTCGGCCGCGGCCGTGGCGGCAGGACCTGCCGCCAGCTCGGTCTCCAGGAGCTGCTTGCCGAGCAGCTCGGGGTCCGGGAGGTCCATCGGGTACTCGCCGTCGAAGCAGGCGCGGCACAGGTTCGGCTTGTCGATGGTGGTGGCCTCGATCATGCCGTCGATGGAGATGTACGACAGGGAGTCGGCGCCCAGAGACGTGCCGATCTCCTCGATGGTCATGCCGTTGGCGATCAGCTCCGCGCGGGTCGCGAAGTCGATGCCGAAGAAGCAGGGCCACTTCACCGGGGGCGAGGAGATCCGGATGTGGATCTCGGCGGCGCCCGCCTCGCGGAGCATCCGGACCAGCGCGCGCTGGGTGTTGCCGCGGACGATCGAGTCGTCGACGACGATCAGCCGCTTGCCCTTGATGACTTCCTTCAAGGGGTTGAGCTTCAGGCGGATGCCGAGCTGGCGGATGGTCTGCGAGGGCTGGATGAAGGTCCGGCCGACGTAGGCGTTCTTGACGAGGCCCGCGCCGAACGGGATGCCGGAGGCCTCCGCGTAACCGATCGCGGCGGGCGTCCCGGACTCCGGGGTCGCTATGACCAGATCGGCGTCGACGGGAGCTTCTTTGGCGAGTTTCCGGCCCATTTCCACGCGCGAGAGGTACACGTTCCGACCGGCGATGTCCGTGTCGGGCCGGGCCAGATAGACGTACTCGAAGACGCAGCCCTTGGGCTTCGCTTCAGCGAATCGCGACGTCCGGAGGCCGTTCTCGTCGATGGCGACGAACTCGCCCGGCTCGATCTCCCGGACGTAGGCGGCGCCGCAGATGTCGAGGGCGGCGGACTCGGAGGCGACGACCCAGCCGCGCTCCAGGCGGCCGAGGACCAGCGGGCGGATGCCCTGCGGGTCGCGGGCCGCGTACAGGGTGTGCTCGTCCATGAAGACGAGCGAGAAGGCGCCCTTGACCTGCGGGAGGATCCTGGCGGACGCCTCTTCTATGGTCAGCGGCTTGCCGTCGTCGTCGACCTGCGCGGCGATCAGCGCCGTGAGGAGGTCGGTGTCGTTGGTGGCGGCCACGCGGGTGTTGCGGCCGTCCTGCTTGGGGAGGTCGGCGACCATCTCGGCGAGCTCTGTCGTGTTGACCAGGTTGCCGTTGTGGCCGAGCGCGATGGAACCGTGCGCGGTGGCACGGAACGTCGGCTGGGCGTTCTCCCAGACGGAGGCGCCGGTGGTCGAGTAGCGGGCGTGACCGACCGCGATGTGACCCTGGAGCGAACCGAGAGAGGTCTCGTCGAAGACCTGGGACACGAGGCCCATGTCCTTGAAGACGAGGATCTGGGAACCATTGCTGACCGCGATTCCCGCGGACTCCTGGCCCCGATGCTGGAGGGCGTACAGCCCGAAGTAAGTGAGCTTGGCGACCTCTTCGCCCGGAGCCCAGACTCCGAAGACGCCGCAAGCGTCCTGGGGGCCTTTCTCACCGGGGAGCAGATCATGATTGAGTCGACCGTCACCACGTGGCACGGCACCGAGTGTAGGCGAGATCGACCACTGGTCCGAATTGGGAAAACGGGGCCCCGACGGCTCACTTGCTTGCGACGGCCGTCACAGTTTCGCCGTTTGCGCTGGTCAGCGTGAGGGTGCGGTGATCCAGTTCGTAGTCGACCTTGCCGTCGAAGAGGCCCATGAGGGACTTCTCGGTGGCCATGAGTGAGTTGTCGCACATCATGCGGGTGGTCTTCGGGGTTCCGAGGGTGATATGTCCGTCGCCGACGGTGGCGTTCGCGGACACGTCGTTGCAGGCGAGACGGCCGGCGACGGTGCCTTTCGCCGTGTCGAGGACGAGGTAGGGGGCGGCGCCCTGGGGGAGGGAGTGGACCGTGTCCCCGGCACCGAGTGCCGTGACGGTCCACTTGGTGCCGTAGAGAGCGGCGGCCCGCTCCTTGCTGAGGTGGACGCGGTCGCCGGCGGGAGTGGTGAGGGTGAGGCGGTCGCCCTTGGCCGCCGTGGTGAGAGCGCCGTCGGCGAGCGTCCGTGCGAGGGTCCGCTCGAAGTCCATCGGCCCCTTCTCGCAGGCCATGTCCGTCGTCGTCGCGTCCCCGACGTCGATACGCCCGTCCTTGAAGGAGGCGGTCGCG
Source organism: Streptomyces sp. NPDC050535 (assembly GCF_044457665.1). NCBI lineage: Bacteria > Bacillati > Actinomycetota > Actinomycetes > Kitasatosporales > Streptomycetaceae > Streptomyces > Streptomyces sp. NPDC050535. Next base: position 485,318 of record NZ_JBITHE010000005.1, on the reverse strand, counting down.
TTGAAGTGGTTGCAGCCGTAGTTTCCCTGGACCTCGCCGTCCTCCCCGAACTCGACGTTCGCCCCGCCGGGAGCGGTGTGGCGGGTGCCGTCCACGGTGATGCCGTCGATGATCCAGTGCGCGCCGGTGACATCCGTCCGCGCGCCCGAGCCGACCGCATCGCCGCCGGCCCCGGATTCGTTGCCGCAGGCCATGGCGAGCGGGATGAGAGTCAGGACGCTGAGGGTGAGTCGCTGCCTGTACATGCCGGTTCGACGGGGCGGGTGGGGTGGTTGGTTCCGCGCAGGTCGGGACGGGGGTGGTCCGGTGCCTCAGCCCATCAGCGGCAGCAGCCCGCCCAGGTCCGCCCGCTCCCCGCTCGCGCTGACCTTGGCGTCCTCCAGCGCCGCCTTCCACTCCGTGCGTCCCGTCGCGAGCCGGATCCACGTCAGCGGATCGGTCTCGACGACGTTGGGCGGGGTGCCCCGCGTGTGCCGCGGGCCCTCCACGCACTGCACGACGGCGTACGGCGGAATCCGCACCTCCGTCGACGCGCCGGGTGCCTTCACCGCGAGCGCGTCGGCGAGCAGCCGGGTGCAGGCGGCGAGCGCCTGACGGTCGTACGGGATGTCGAGGCCGGGCACGGCGCGGTTCAGGTCGTCCGTGTGGACGACGAGTTCGACGGTACGGGTGACGAGGAAGTCGCCGAGGGTGATGGTGCCGGTGCGGGCGCCGAGCGGCCGGTCGTCGGGGGCCGTGGCCAGGCGCTCCGTGATCCGCTCCTCGGTGCGGGCGTAGAGCGCGTCGAGGTCGGGGTTGCGCCCGGCGAGTTCACGGCTGTCCTCGGCGATGTCACCGGCCCGCCCAGCGGTCGCGAACGGCCAGTCGAGCAGAGTGAATTCACCCTTGCCGGGCTCCGGCCGGTCGATGCTCCGGCTGACGGTCTCGACGGCCATCGCGATGTGCGCGGCCAACTCCCGGACGGTCCAGTCCCCGAGGCCCGTGGGCAGGGCCAACTCCTCTTCACCGAGGTCGCGTACGGCTGCACGTACGTTGCCGAACTGGGCGAGCACCGCCGTGCGGATCTTGGCGGGGTCGTACGTGCGGGTGCGTTTTCTGGCCGGGGGCATGGCGGTGAGGGTAGTCGGCAACCCCGGTGGGCGGGAGCGCGCCCGGCGCCGCGGGGCCGACCTTCGCGGGGTCCACACGGACGAGGGTCATGCCCGTCACGGAGCCGACGCGGGAGCCGGGGTGGAGGTGGGTGCCGGTGTGGAGAGCCCACAGGACGCCGAGGGCGCTATCGGCACGCTCGCCGGGCGCGGCAGATACGCCGAAGTCCCAGCGACACGCCATGGCTACAGCGTCTCGCTGGGACTCGGCGACCATGCACAACGCGTCTGACGAGATTCCGCCAACAGCATGCCGGAGGACCGGGCAGGGTCGCACACACGTACCTGGGACTCAGGCCAGCAGCGCCGGGATCGTCCCCTCGTGCGCCGTGCGGAGCTCGGTCAGGGGGAGCGTGAACTCGCCCTGGACCTCGACCGAGTCGCCGTCGACGACACCGACGCGGGTGACGGGCAGACCCCGCGCCCCGCACATGTCGTTGAAGCGGAGCTCCTCCGAGCGCGGAACGGCGACGACCGCGCGGCCCGCCGACTCCGAGAACAGGAAGGTGAACGCGTCGAGCCCGTCCGGGACGACCAGCCGCGCGCCCTTGCCGCCGAGCAGCGCCGACTCCACGACCGCCTGGACCAGACCGCCGTCCGACAGGTCGTGCGCGGAGTCGATCATGCCGTCGCGGGAGGCGGAGATCAGGATCTCGGCCAGCAGGCGTTCGCGCTCCAGGTCGACCTTCGGGGGCAGGCCGCCCAGGTGGTCGTGGACGACCTGCGACCAGGCCGAACCGCCGAACTCCTCGCGGGTGTCGCCGAGCAGGTAGAGCAGATGCCCCTCCTCCTGGAAGGCTACCGGCGTACGGCGGGCGACATCGTCGATGACGCCGAGGACGGCCACCACCGGGGTCGGGTGGATGGCCACCTCGCCCGTCTGGTTGTAGAGCGAGACGTTGCCGCCGGTCACCGGGGTGCCCAACTGCTGGCAGGCGTCGGCCAGTCCACGGATCGCCTCGGCGAACTGCCACATCACCGCCGGGTCCTCGGGCGAGCCGAAGTTCAGGCAGTCGGAGACGGCGAGCGGCCTGGCGCCGGTCGTGGCGACGTTGCGGTACGCCTCGGAGAGCGCGAGCTGCGCGCCCGCGTACGGGTCGAGCTTCGCGTACCGGCCGTTGCCGTCCGTGGCGATGGCGACGCCGAGCCCGGTCTCCTCGTCGATGCGGATCATGCCCGAGTCCTCGGGCTGCGCCAGCACCGTGTTGCCCTGCACGAAGTGGTCGTACTGGGAGGTGATCCACGCCTTGGAGGCCTGGTTCGGGGAGGCGACGAGCCGGAGGACCTGGTCCTTCAGCTCATCCGAGGTCGCGGGCCTGGGCAGCTTGTTGGCGTCGTCCGCCTGGAGCGCGTCCTGCCACGACGGGCGGGCGTAGGGGCGCTCGTAGACCGGGCCGTCGTGCGCGACCGTGCGCGCGTCGACGTCGACGATCTTGCCGCCGTGCCAGTAGATCTCCAGCCGGTCGCCGTCGGTGACCTCACCGATCACCGTGGCGATGACGTCCCACTTGTCGCAGATCTCCATGAACCGGTCGACCTTCGCCGGCTCGACGACCGCGCACATGCGCTCCTGCGACTCGCTCATGAGGATTTCCTCGGGCGAGAGCGTCGAGTCGCGCAGCGGTACGTCGTCCAGCGTCACACGCATGCCGCCGGAGCCGTTGGACGCCAACTCGCTGGTGGCGCAGGACAGTCCGGCCGCGCCGAGGTCCTGGATACCGACGACCAGCTTCTCGGCGAAGGCCTCGAGGGTGCACTCGATGAGGAGCTTCTCCTGGAAGGGGTCGCCGACCTGGACCGCCGGACGCTTGCTCGGCTTGGCGTCGTCGAAGGTCTCGGAGGCCAGGATCGAGGCGCCGCCGATGCCATCGCCGCCCGTGCGGGCCCCGTACAGGATGACCTTGTTGCCAGGCCCCGACGCCTTCGCGAGGTGGATGTCCTCGTGCCGCATGACGCCGATGGCACCGGCGTTGACCAGCGGGTTGCCCTGGTAGCAGGCGTCGAAGACGACCTCGCCGCCGATGTTCGGGAGGCCGAGGCAGTTGCCGTAGCCGCCGATGCCGGCGACGACACCGGGCAGCACGCGCTTGGTGTCGGGGTGGTCCGCCGCGCCGAAACGCAGCGGGTCGACGACCGCGACCGGGCGGGCGCCCATCGCGATGATGTCGCGCACGATGCCGCCGACGCCGGTGGCCGCGCCCTGATAGGGCTCCACGTACGAGGGGTGGTTGTGCGACTCGACCTTGAAGGTGACGGCATAGCCCTGGCCGACGTCGACGACTCCGGCGTTCTCACCGATGCCGACGAGCAGCGCGTCGCTCTGCGGGGCCTTCTCGCCGAACTGGCGGAGGTGGACCTTGGAGGACTTGTAGGAGCAGTGCTCGGACCACATGACCGAGTACATGGCGAGCTCGGCGCCGGTCGGGCGGCGGCCGAGGATCTCCACGACCCGCTCGTACTCGTCCTTCTTCAGGCCCAGTTCGGCCCAGGGCAGCTCGACGTCGGGGGTCGCGGCCGCGTTCTCGACCGTGTCCAGAGGCGTGCGGCTCATGCGTTGACCAGCTTCTTGAGGATCGAGGTGAAGAAGGGGAGCCCGTCGGTACGGCCCGAACCGACCAGCGGCTCGACGGCGTGCTCGGGGTGCGGCATGAGGCCCACGACGTTCCCGGCCGCGTTCGTGATCCCGGCGATGTCCCGCAGCGAACCGTTCGGGTTGCTGTGCTCACTGGGGGGATACCCCCCGGACCCCCCGCCGACGTAGCGGAACGCGACCAGGCCCTCCGCCTCCAGCATGTCGAGCGTGTGCTCGTCGGCGACGTACCGCCCGTCCATGTTCTTCAGCGGGATGTGGATCTCCTGGCCGACCGCGTAGTCGGCGGTCCAGGAGGTCTCCGCGTTCTCCACCCGCAGCTTCTGGTCGCGGCAGATGAAGTGCAGGTGGTTGTTGCCGAGCATGGCGCCCGGGAGGAGGTGGGCCTCGGTGAGGACCTGGAAGCCGTTGCAGATGCCGAGAACCGGCATTCCGGACTTCGCCTGCTCGATGACGGTCCCCATCACCGGCGAGAAGCGCGAGATGGCACCGGCCCGCAGATAGTCGCCGTACGAGAATCCGCCGGGCAGCACCACGGCGTCGACCTGCTTCAGGTCCTTGTCCTTGTGCCAGAGCGCGACGGGTTCGGCGCCGGCGAGCCGGATCGCGCGCTGCGTGTCCCGGTCGTCCAGGCTTCCGGGAAAGGTGACGACTCCAATACGAGCGGTCACTTTCCGGCCTCCGCGACTTCCTCGACCTTGACGGTGAAGTCCTCGATCACGGTGTTGGCGAGGAAGGATTCCGCGAGTTCGTGGATGCGGGCGAGCGCGGCGTCGTCCACCGGTCCGTCCACTTCCAGTTCGAATCGCTTTCCCTGACGTACGTCGGAGACACCCTCGAATCCGAGACGCGGCAGTGCACGCTGCACCGCCTGGCCCTGGGGGTCGAGGATCTCCGGCTTGAGCATGACGTCGACTACGACGCGTGCCACTGGCACTCCCGGTGTGTGGTGCTGAGCAGGTCGCTTCAGACTACCCGCACAAAATTTCTACTCGCGTAGATTCGTAGAATCCTACGTGAGCCCGATCACGATCTCGCATCGACGCGGGGGTCCCCACGGAAAATCCTGGGAAAAACCGCAGAAGAACGGCAGGACCCCATTGCCTCCGGACACGCGGAAGGATTTAGTCGGGCTTCACAATGCAATGCCGGGCACTGTACAAAGGAAATCGCAATAGCCGATACTTTGCCCAATAACAGCCGGACAGTCGACATCTCCCCGACAACTCCGTGACGTCTTCGCACGTCATGACCGTTGATCGCAGAGGTGCCGCATGAAGGGACCGATATTCGTGGCGCAGCGTGTCGTGGTCACTCTCTTTGACGACATCGACGGCTCAGAAGCGGCGGAGACGATCGCCTTCGGACTGGACGGCAAGTCGTACGAGATCGACCTGAATCCTTCCAATGCCAAGAAACTGCGCAAGGTGCTCGCGCCCTACCTCGAGGCCGCCCGCAAGCAATCGAGGTCCGGGAAGGCGTACACGCACACCGCGTTGACCCCGGACCCGGCGGCGGTCCGCGCCTGGGCCCGCTCCAACAAGCTGGACGTGCCGCCGCGCGGACGCATCCCCAAGAAGGTCTACGAGGCGTTCGCCGAGGCGCACTGAAACCGGGGCCCCGCTGACCGGCCGTTGTCCGGCCGTCGACCGGCTGCCCGCCGGTCGACGGCCG
>NZ_JBITHE010000005.1:0-479896 GCF_044457665.1 Streptomyces sp. NPDC050535 | reverse complement strand
GGGGGCGCGGGGCCCCGCCCCCCCCCCGCCGGCGCGCGCGGGGCCGCCGCGCCGCCCGCCCCCCCCCCCCCCCCCCCCCCCCCCCCCCCCCGGCCGGCGTCCCGTCCAGGCCGGTCATCCGCCCCTGAGCGGAGCCGACTTGCGCAGACCCCCCGCTGGTCAGCTAGAGTCTGGAACACGCCGAGGGGCCAGGCCGAAACGCCGAACCTCACGGGGTCACGCGGGTGTAGTTCAGTAGTAGAACATCCCCCTTCCAGGGGGAAGGCGCAGTGTGCAATTCCTGTCACCCGCTCTGCATCCCTTACCAGGCATCCATTTGGATCAGGTAGGGTGGTGCTCGCGCCGATCAGTGAGAGCTGGTCGGAGGCAATGCGGACGTAGCTCAGTTGGTAGAGCGCAACCTTGCCAAGGTTGAGGTCGCCAGTTCGAACCTGGTCGTCCGCTCCAGCGAAAACAAGGCCCCGGTCATCGACCGGGGCCTTTGTCGTACTCGCGCGCTCCCCTCCGTCTCAGCCGTCTGACATATGTCATGCGGAGTGATGACACCGCGCACTGCCGCCGGGCCTTGTCCGCGGGGACGCTTAATCCATGAACACGAACGAGCACGATGACGTGATTGAGGTCACTGAGCTGCGCCGCGTGTACGGGAGGGATTTCGAGGCGGTGCGTGGAATCACCTTCTCCGTGGGCCGCGGTGAGCTCTTCGCACTGCTGGGGACGAACGGGGCGGGCAAGACCAGCACGGTCGAGCTCCTCGAGGGACTCGCGCCCCCGAGCGGCGGCCGGGTACGGGTCCTCGGGCACGATCCGTACAAGGAGCGGGCGCTCGTACGGCCCCGGATCGGCCTGATGCTCCAGGAGGGCGGCTTCCCCTCCGAGCTGACGGTCGCGGAGACCGTACGGATGTGGGCGGGCTGCACCAGCGGCGCGCGCCCCACGGCGGAGGCCCTGGACATGGTCGGGCTCGCCCGGCGGTCCGGCGTACGGGTGAAGCAGCTGTCCGGCGGCGAGAAGCGCCGCCTGGACCTGGCGCTCGCCCTCCTCGGCCGCCCCGAGGTCCTCTTCCTCGACGAGCCGACGACCGGACTCGACGCCGAAGGACGCCGGAGCACCTGGGAGTTGGTACGCGAACTGCGCGACGGCGGTACGACCGTGCTGCTGACCACCCACTATCTGGAAGAGGCCGAGCAGCTGGCCGACCGGCTCGCGATCCTGCACGAGGGAGGCATCGCCGCCACCGGAACGCCGGCCGAGGTGACCGCCTCCCAGCCGTCCCGGATCTCCTTCGAACTGCCCGACGGCTACTTCGTCGGGGACCTGCCCCCGCTCGCCCCGCTCGGCATCACCGGGCACGAGACGGAAGGGCGCACCGTCCGGCTGCGCACCCACGAACTCCAGCGGACGGCCACCGCACTGCTGCTGTGGGCCGAGCGGACACGCGTCGAGCTGCGGGGGCTCGATGTGCGGTCCGCCTCGCTGGAGGAGGCGTTCCTGCGGATCGCGCGGGAGGCGGCCGGGGCCTCCGGCGCGGGCGCCGCTCCCCAGGACCCCCAGGACCCTCAGGACAGGAACGACGACAAGAGCAAGGAGACGGTGGCGTGAGCGCGGTGGCCGCAACGAGTACAGAGCCCACGAAGACCACTACTACCGTGACGGGACGGATGGCCGCCCTGGCGCGTGCCGAGCTCACGCTCCTGGGGCGTACGAAGGCGACGCTCTTCGCCGCGCTGTTCGTGCCGGTGGTGATGCCCTTCAGCCTCAGTTCGACGGTCGACCAGATGGATCTGGAGAGCGCGGGACTCTCGACCGGGTCGGTGATCCTGCCCTCCTCCATCGGCTTCTCGCTGCTCTTCGCGGTCTACAGCTCGCTGGTGACCGTGTACGCGGCCCGGCGCGAGGAACTCGTCCTCAAGCGGCTGCGCACCGGGGAGCTGCGGGACACCGAGATCCTCGCGGGCGCGGCTCTGCCGTCGGTGGCGATCGCGCTGGTGCAGTGCGTGGTCCTGACGGCGGCATGCGTCGCGCTGCTGGACGTGGGGGCGCCCTCGGCACCTCATCTCGCCGTCCTGGGACTGCTGTTGGGCCTGGTCATGTGGCCCCCGCTGGCCGCGGTCACCGCGGCCTTCAGCAGCAGTGTGGAGGGCGCCCAGGTGGCGACCATGCCACTGCTGATGGTCTCCCTGCTCGGCTCCGGCACCTTCTTCCCCCTCGAGCTCATGCCCGACGGCCTCGCCAGGATCTGCGAGCTGCTGCCCCTGACCCCGGTGATCACCCTGATACGCGGCGGCTGGACCGGAGACCTCTCCGCGGCGGAGGCGATGGGTGCCCTCGCCATCGCGGTGGCCTGGACGGTTCTCGCGGTGTTTGCTGTACGACGGTGGTTCCGCTGGGAACCCCGACGGTGAGAGGCGACGGGAGCGGGAGCATGCGGAGACCTGGGGTCTGGTGGCGGGGCAAGAGCACGCCGGCGAAGGTCGAGACGTACACCCGCTGGTCGTTCCACTTCGTCGCCGTGGTCACGATCGCCGGCGTCGGGCTTCCGGCGGTCGGCCAGGTGGGGGCGCGGTTCGTGGTCCCGGTGCTGCTGGCGGTGTGCGGGCACGGGGTGTTCTGCGCGCTGACCGCGTCGCGGGTGCTCGACTGGACACGCGGCAACCGTGAGCTGCCCGTACGACTCCTGTGGGCGCTCGGCGGCGTCACCGCGCTGCTCGGGGTCGCCGCGCTCGTCCTGTTCGAGCACGGCGGCAACGGTTCGGGCACCGAGTCCGGCGCGGCCATGCTGTCCGTGACGGTCCCGTCGTACGGCTTCGGGACCATCGCCCTCGCCGTCCGCGACCGGAGGCGCACGCTCGTCATGGCGGCGGGCGTCGCGACCGGCGTCGCGGGTGTGGGGCTCCTGGTCGGCCTCCCGGCGGCCGCCGCGCTGGGGACGGCAGGGGTGACCCTGATCACCACCGCGCTGTTCGCCGGCACCTCGCACCTCTCCGTCTGGCTGCTCGACACCGTCTACACGCTCGACGAGGCCCGCGAGACCCGCGCCCGGCTCGCCGTCGCCGAGGAGCGGCTGCGCTTCGGACGCGATCTGCACGACGTGATGGGCCGCAACCTCGCGGTGATCGCCCTGAAGAGCGAGCTGGCGGTACAGCTCGCGCGCCGCGGCAGGCCCGAGGCCGTGGAGCAGATGATCGAGGTGCAGCGCATCGCGCAGGAGTCGCAGCGTGAGGTGCGCGAGGTCGTGCGCGGCTATCGGGAGGCCGACCTGAGCAACGAACTCGCGGGCGCCCAGGGCGTGTTGACCGCCGCCGGCATCGAATGCGAGATCCGCGGCTCGGCGACGGGGCTGCCCGCGCAGGTCCAGCCGCCGCTCGGCTGGGTCGTACGGGAGGCGACGACGAATGTGCTGCGGCACGGGAACGCCGAGCGGTGCACGGTGTCGCTGCTGGTCGCGGATGGGCAGGTCACGCTCACCGTCGAGAACGACGGGGTGACGGAGGACCGGTCGGACTCCACGCTCCGCAGGGGGTCCGGGCTCGTGGGGCTGCGGGAACGGCTGACCGAGGTGGGCGGGGTGCTGCGGGCCGGTCCCGCCGACGGCGGTGTCTTCCGGCTGACCGCGGTGGTACCACTGCCGGCTCCGGTGCCATCTGTTCCGGTGGCATCCGTGCCGGTGCCATCTGTTCCGGTGCCATCTGTTCCAGTGCCCGCTGTTCCGGTGCCTTCCGTGCCGGACGCCTCCGAGCGGGACGCGGCCTCCCGGCGGCCCGCCTCGCCCGCTCCGTATCCAGCTCCACACCGAGACGCAGACGCAGATCCAGATCCAGTGAGTGGGGTCACGTCATGACTTCCGTACCACCCGTCCCGCCCGTGACGTCGGCGCCTCCCGTACGCCTCCTGCTGGCCGATGACGAGCATCTGATCCGCGGAGCGCTCGCCGCGCTGCTCGGCCTGGAGGACGATCTGGTCGTGGTGGCCGAGGCGGCGTCCGGGCCGGAGGCACTGACGATGGCGCGGGCGCACATGCCCGATGTCGCCGTACTGGATCTGCAGATGCCCGGCGCCGACGGTGTGAGGGTGGCCACATCCCTGCGGGCCGAACTGCCCGCGTGCCAGGTGCTGATCGTGACCAGTCACGGACGTCCGGGGCACCTGAAGCGGGCGCTCGCGGCGGGTGTACGCGGGTTCGTCCCCAAGACGGTCAGCGCGCAGCGGCTCGCGGAGATCATTCGCACGGTGCACGCGGGAAACCGTTACGTGGATCCCGAGTTGGCCGCCGACGCGATCTCCGCCGGTGACTCGCCGCTGACCGCGCGTGAGGCCGAGGTGCTCGAATTCGCCGCCGACGGGGCGCCGGTCGCGGAGATCGCGGAGCGGGCCGCGCTCTCGCAGGGCACCGTACGGAACTATCTGTCGTCCGCCGCGACCAAGCTCGGGGCCGAGAACCGGCACACGGCGGTGCGTCTCGCGCGCGAGCGGGGTTGGGTATAGTTGCTCTCGCGCCACGGCGCAGCGCGGACGTAGCTCAGTTGGTAGAGCGCAACCTTGCCAAGGTTGAGGTCGCCAGTTCGAACCTGGTCGTCCGCTCCAGCGAGGACAGAGGCCCCGGTCATCGACCGGGGCCTCTGTCGTACGTCCTCGCGCGCGTGGTGCTCAGGTCCAGCTCGTACCGGTGAGGCGCTCGTACGCCTCGATGTACTTGGCGCGCGTCGCGTCCACGATGTGCTGCGGCAGCGCGGGAGGGGGCTGCTCGCTCGCCCGGTCCCAGCCGGACTCGGCCGAGGTCAGCCAGTCGCGGACGAACTGCTTGTCGTACGACGGCTGCGCGTGACCCGGCTCCCACTGCTCGGCCGGCCAGAAGCGCGAGGAGTCCGGGGTCAGCACCTCGTCGGCGAGGACCAGGGTCTCGCTCTCGCCGGTTCCCTCGAAGCCGAACTCGAACTTGGTGTCCGCGAGGATGATGCCCCGGTGGCGGGCGATGTCGCGGGCGCGGGTGTAGACGGCGAGGGTCGTCTGGCGCAGCCGGGCCGCGGTCTCGGCGCCGACCTGACGGGCGACCTCCTCGTACGACACGTTCTCGTCGTGCTCGCCGACCGCGGCCTTGGTGGCCGGGGTGAAGATCGGCCCGGGGAGCTCGGAGCCGTCGGTCAGGCCCTCGGGGAGGCCGAGCCCGCAGACCGTCTGGGTCTGCTGGTACTCGGTGAGGCCCGAGCCGGTGAGGTAGCCGCGGGCGACGCACTCGACCGGGGACATCCGCAGCGACTTGCAGATCAGGGTGCGGCCCGCCCAGTCGGCCGGGGCGCCCGGCGGGAGTTCGGTGCCCAGCACATGGTTGGGGACCAGGTCGGCGAGCTTGTCGAACCACCACAGGGAGAGCTGGGTGAGGGTGCGGCCCTTGTCGGGAATCTCGGTGGGCAGCACCCAGTCGTAGGCGGAGATGCGGTCGCTGGCGACCATCACGAGGTCGCCCGCCTCGTTCTGGTACAGATCACGCACCTTGCCGGTGTGCAGATGCACCAGTCCCGGAACCTGAAGCGGCTCGGGCTTTTCAACGAATCCGGACACGGTTCCTCCGCGTGGTTCTGTCCATGTGTCTCGATTCTCCCGTATGAGGGGAGCGGGTTCGGCCGGGGGGTACGTGGGGTGCCTCGCGGCCGGGGCGCGGGGGCGCGCTGACGAGTGCGCTGGGCGGGTCCCCACCGGAGGGCGTTCCATGCGGGTTCAGTCGTGTTTGCAGATGCGGTCCAGGAGGTTGGCCGTGGCTCGCTGGACGCGCGGGTCCACATGACCCGGGCGGTCCAGGGCCGGGGACCAGGCGAAGGTGCCGGAGGCGAAGACCAGGGCGCCGGAGGGAGCGCGGTAGAGGGAGGTCTCCTGGTGGCGGGAGGTGCCCTCGCTGTCGGCGTACGGGGAGTGGGCCAGCAGGATGCGCCCCTGGTGCTCGGGGAGCGGGATGCGCGGGAAGTAGCGGTCGGCCTCGCCCGCGACCATGCCGGTGAGCTCGTCGCTCTCGTGCGCGCCGGTCGCCTCCCAGAGCCAGTGGTCGGCGTTGCGCACGATGAGGGGGTGCGGGTCGGGGACCCTGCCCGCGTACTGGATGCCGATGAGTTGCTGCTCCGGCCGGTCGATCTCACGCCACAGGGCCGGTTTTCCGGGGCCTCTGCGCTTGCGGCAGGTCAGCAGTCGGTCGGCGGCGCCGGACGGGGACGGGCCCAACTCGACCTGCCAGTACATGGTGTTGGCCGAGAGGAAGACGAGCGAGGTGCCGTGTCCGCGGGCGAGTTCGGCGATGCGGCGCATCGACGGCGACCAGTACTCGTCGTGGCCCGGGAAGACCAGTCCACGGTAGCGGGTGGGGTCGATCCGGCCGGAGTGCAGGTCGCGGGCGTCGGCGTAGGCGAGGTCGTAGCCGTAACGCTCGGCCCAGCGGATGAAGTCGTAGGCGTGGCCCACGTGGAGCGGGAGGCCCGCGCCGGCGTAGGGGCGGTCGAAGGAGACCGTCGTCGCGGCGTCGGCCTCGCCGAGCAGCCGGCCGTCCTCGTCCCACGCGTGGTAGAAGCTGGCGCCGGTGTGGCCGTCCTCCGGGTAGAGGTTGTACGCCTGCCAGGTGATGTCCGGGAGGATCAGGAGCAGGTCCGCCGGGTGGTTGTCCCGGACGGTGAAGGGGACGTGGGAGCGGTAGCCGTCCGCGGTGGTGAGTACGGCCACGTACGCGCCGATGTTCCAGTAGCTCGGGATCTGCAGACGCCAGGACAGCCACCAGTGGTGGCAGGAGACCGTGCGGTCGGCGGTGAGCGGCGGCGGCTGGACGATGCCGGAGAGGCGGGGGCTGGTGGTGATCTTCGCGGCTCCGTCGCCCCCGTAGTGGCCGATCCGGTAGACGTCGACGCTGAATTCCTGCGGCGGGTCCACCGTGACACGGAAGTCGATGGCCTCACCGGGGGCGACCGCGCCGGTGGAGGTGAACCCCTTGATCTGGCGGTGGACGTCGTCCGCGGGGCGGGGGCCGCCGGCCCTGGGATGCGGGATGGCGCTGACGGCGTCCTCGGCCGCATGGGTCCGGCGGCCGCGTCCCCTCTCGGGAGGGCTGACGGCGCCGGGGGCGTGGTCGATGTACCAGGGGACGACGTGACCGGTGTCGTCGAAGTACTGCTCGTCGCCGCGGAGCCAGGGGACCGGGCCCTGGCCGAAAGGGTCCGTGACGGCGTGGGCGAGTGCACCCGACTCCCAGCGGCGAATCTGCTCGGACCCCATGCCGACTCCCCTCCCTGTTGCCATCGCGTCCCTTTTACGCCCGCATATGTTCCTGTACGTCCTTTTATGTCCTCGTGCGTCCCTGCTGTGTGCGCGATTCGGTCCCAGCACATCACATTACGCACGCACGCCGTCACCCTTCGTCGCGAATTGAACGAGCGGGCCCGGAAGGGGCGGGCGCCGCGTTCAGATCAGGCGGACCGGTTTCTCGGGGCGGACGCCCAGACGGCGGAGCCAGTCGCGGAGAGGAGCGGGGTCGCCGGTTTCGACGAGGGTCAGGACGCGCGGGCTCAGGTCGGCGGCACGTTCGCCGTCGACGAGGAGTGAGGGCCCGTCGAGCCAGTCGAGGCCCGGCGCCGCGCCCGCCGTGTCCATCGCGGCGCAGCACACCATGGCCGTCACATGGTCGGCCAGCAGCTCGCGGCCGGTCCGCGGCGGCTGAAGCGGGAAGAGGGGCAGCAGTCCGTCGTCCCAGAAGGCCAGGTCGGGCCCCTGCGGCTCGGCGCCGGCCGCCGGCGATCCGGACGTCAGGTCCGGTGCCGCCGCCTCCTCGCGTGCCACCTCCGCGCTGAGCCCCGCCGCGAGCGCGGCCGTCCGCTCGTTCCCGAGCTCCGCGTCGTCCTCGTCGAGGCCGATGCCCATCTCGGCGTAGGCGGGGGTGGGGGTCTCGGGGGCGAGGGCTCCGTCGGGGGTCGGGTGCGGGTCTAGGTCCGGGTGCGGGTCCGGGTGCGGGCCCGAGTCCGAGTTCGGGTCCCGGTCCGAGTTCGGGTCCCGGCCCAAGTCCGTACCCGATACGTCCGTGTCCCCGTCCGCTGCGTATACGTCCTTGCCGCCGCCCGGTACGTCCCGGTTCTCGCCCGGGACGTCCTTGTCCTCGCCCGGTACGTCCTTGTCCTCGTCCAGTACGTCCTTGTCGTCGTCCGGCGAAGTCATCAGGTGGTTCATCACGCGGGCCAGCGTGGGGCCGCCGGAGTCGGGTGTGGCCGGGTTCGGGGCGTGCCGGACGCCCAGCGCGTCCAGGACCCGGTGGAGGCGGGCCGCGTCGGCGCGCCATTTGCGGTCGACGACCTCGTCCGGATAGTCCAGCCAGTCCACGGGCGCCCAGTCGGGCCCGGGCTCGGCGGGACCGCCGTGGAAGAGGCGGGCGGCGAGCAGCGAGGCCGCCTCGTCCACCGTGCCGGGCTCTTCGAGCAGGTCACAGGCGGGGCGCTCGCCGAGCCGTGAGGTGAAACCCTCGGCCAGCCGGTCCCGTCGGGACAGCTCGGTGAGGGCGGCGACGACGCCGGCGTCCAGCCGGGAGGGCCAGCGGCCCATCCGCCAGGCGGGCAGCGCGACGCGGGTCAGGAGCCGGTCCCAGCCCGCGTACGCCAGTCCCACCTGCTCCTGCGCGACGATCCGCAGGCCGTAGTCCACAGCCTGTGCACGCTCGGCCGCGGCGGCTGCCACGCCTCGTTCCATCTCGGCCGCGTGGCCCCGGCAACTGCGCAGCAACAGCCGGGTGACCCAGCCGACGCCGCCCAGCACCGCGCGGGACAGCGGGCCGTGGGTCGGCGCCGAGGCCACGGCCACGGCCGCGTCCAGACCCCGTACGAAACGGCGGGCCGCGGCTATGTCGGGGTGCGCCGACGGGCCCGTGCCCGCGACGACCGGAGCGAGGACCGCGCGCAGTTCCCCGACGCGCATCCACCACAGGAAGGGGGAGCCGATGACGAGGACAGGGGCGGACGGTGCCTGGCGGGAACGCGTCGAAATCCCGCGTACACCTGTCAGGCTTCGCGCTCCTTCCGCGTCGTCCTTGTCCTCCGGCGCAGGCCGGCCGTGCGACAGGTGGGCGCGGTCCTCCAGCCAGCTGTCGCAGTCCGGGGTGAGCGCTATCGCCGAGGGGGCCGGGACGTCGAGTCGGTCCGCCAGGTCGCGGACCATGCGGTAGAGGTCGGGCGCCGACTCCTCGGCGATGGCGACCGTGGGACTCACGGCGGGCCGGGCACGGGCGACGACCAGCGCGATGCCCGCGGCGGCGAGGAGCACGACGGCGGCGAAGCCGGTCACGATCCAGCGGGTGGTGTCCCAGCCGCCGCCGGTGATGTGCCCGGTGGAGCCGCCGGCCACCAGGACGACGGCGACGGCCGCGGGCAGCAGGGCGACGGCCAGCGCCCTGCTGCGGACACGCAGCACGGCCAGAGCCCGGGAGCGCGCGGACTGCGCGCCCACCTCCACACCCATACCTGTCACGACCGGACCTCACCCCCTACGGTCCGCCCGGCGCGGGCTGTCTCGCAGCCCGCGTCGGCGGATGTCCTGGCGTTGCTCACTCCCCCACTGTGGCACCCGCCACCGACATCGCAATGCCGGTGGGCCAAGTGCCGGAACGCTTTCGCCGCACCCTAGTTGGGGCCCCGCCCTCCGTCAGCCGGATGGGGCATCGGTCACTCGATGGAATGGCTCTGGGGAAAGGTGGATGACGGTGGGCAATGATCGGGCCCCGGATTCCGTACGGAATCCGGGGCCCGGAAAACTGTGCTGACCAGGCTCTACGCCTCTGCCGCCGCCTTCGCCGCGATGTCCGTGCGGTGCTGCGAACCGTCAAGACGGATGCGGCCGACCGCCTCGTACGCACGTTCACGTGCCTCGGTGAGGTCGGTGCCGGTCGCCGTGACGGAGAGCACCCGGCCCCCGGCGCTGACGACCGTCTCGCCGTCGTGCCTGGTCCCGGCGTGCAGAACGTAGGCGTACGGGGCGTCCTGGGCCGCCACCTCGTCGAGCCCGGTGATCGGGTCGCCGGTGCGCGGGGTGTCCGGGTAGTTGTGCGAGGCGATGACCACGGTGACGGCCGCGGCGTCGCTCCAGCGCAGGGGTTCCAGATCGGCGAGAGTGCCGTTCGCCGCGGCCAGCAGCACCCCGGAGAGGGGCGTCTTCAAGCGGGCCAGGACGACCTGGGTCTCGGGATCGCCGAAGCGGGCGTTGAACTCGATGACCCGTACGCCTCGGCCGGTGATCGCCAGGCCCGCGTAAAGAAGGCCGGAAAACGGGGTGCCGCGGCGCCGCAGTTCGTCGACGGTCGGCTGGAGGACGGTCTGCATGACCTCCTCGACGAGCTTGGGGTCGGCCCAGGGCAGCGGCGAGTACGCGCCCATGCCGCCGGTGTTCGGGCCCTCGTCGCCGTCCAGCGCCCGCTTGAAGTCCTGGGCGGGCTGCAACGGGACCACGGTCTCGCCGTCCGTGATCGCGAAGAGGGAGACCTCGGGGCCGTCGAGGAACTCCTCGATGACGACGCGGTCGCACGCGTTGGCGTGGTCACGGGCCTTCGCGAGATCGTCGGTCACGACGACGCCCTTGCCGGCCGCGAGCCCGTCGTCCTTCACGACGTACGGGGCACCGAAGGCGTCGAGCGCCTCCTCGACCTCGTCCGGTGTGGTGCAGACGTACGAGCGTGCCGTCGGAACGCCCGCTCCTGCCATCACATCCTTGGCGAAGGCCTTGGAACCCTCCAGCTCCGCGGCCTCCTTGGAGGGGCCGAAGCAGGGGATGCCCACGGCGCGCACGGCATCGGCGACCCCCGCGACGAGCGGGGCCTCCGGGCCGACGATCACCAGCTCGGCGCCGAGCTCCGTGGCCAGCGCGGCCACGGCCACGCCGTCGAGGGCGTCGACCGCGTGCGGCTCGGCCACCTGCGCGATGCCTGCGTTCCCGGGGGCGCAGTACAGGGCGGTGACGTCGGGGTCGAGGGACAGGGAACGGCACAGGGCGTGCTCGCGGGCGCCGCTACCGATGACAAGGACCTTCACGGGGTCAGCCTAACCGCCGGGAGCGGGTGCCTTTGTGGGGGCCGCCGAAGGAGGGGGTGCGGATGATGGTGGGATCCTCCAACGCCCTTACTGGCGCCTCGCCCCCACCGGGTGTCCGAACCGGCGACTCGCGCCCACCGGATTGTCCCGCTACCCGTCGCTCGCTACTCGTCGCTGATCGCTCGTTACCTGTTATCTGGTACCCGTTACTCGTTACCCGTTACTCGTTCGAGAACTCCTCCACCACCGTGGCCCCCAGTTCGCGGACGATCAGGTCGTAGCCCGAGAGGGCGGACTCGACGAGATCGGGGTCGTCGTCCTCGGGGATGTCGTCCTCGGGGGCGACCGGGGGCGGTTCGGGGGCGGCGGGAGCGAATGCCCGCGTGGGTTCGGCGGAAGCGTGGCTCCCGGAAGGGCCAGGGGACGCGGCGGAGCCCGGAGCCGGGGACGACGGCTGCTGGGGCGCGGGCCGCGAGGGTGCCGGCGCCCCGCCGTACCCCCCGCCGTACCCGGATCCGCCACCCGGCGCGGGCGGCACCGAGCCTCCTGGACCGCCCGGCCCACCCGAGCCGCCCGAGGTGTCGACGATGGCGTCGATCTTCCACTGGACGTTGAACTGCTCGGACAACGCCTGCCGCAGCACCTCTTCGCTGCCGCTGCTCGCGAAGTTGTCCCGGGCGCCCGCGTTGACGAAGCCGATCTGCAGAGTCGTGCCGTCGAATCCCGTCACCTGCGCGTTCTGGCTGAGCAGGATCCAGGTGAACCGGCGACGGTTCTTCACCGCTTCCAGGATGTTCGGCCAGAGCGTGCGGGGGTCGGGGCCGCCGCCCGTGGGAGACGCGAAGCCGGCGGCCGGAGCGGGTGCGGACGCCGCGGCCGACGGCGCCGGGGCCGCGGGCGCAGCCGGCTGTCCTCCGCCCGTGGGTACCGCCGTCGGCCATCCGCCGGGACGCCGGCCACTGCCCGCGGCCGTCGGGGTGGGCCAGGAGCCGGGCGCGGTGCCCGACGGAGCGGAGGGCGCCGGTGGAGCGGCGGGAGCGGTCGGAGCCTGCGGCCGCTCCGCCGCGGGAGGTGCGGCCTCAGGAACTGCGGGCGTGGGAGGTACGGGCGGGCGAGGTGCGGCCGTGGGAGGTGCGCTGACAGAAGGTGCGGGAGAAGCGGCCGGAGGAGCCGAGGAGGGAGCGACCGGGGCGGTGGCTACCGGGGCGGTAGCGGCCAGGTCGGCGACCGGCCCGGCCCCCGACCCACGCACCGCGGCCCGAGCCGCCGCGACGCCGCTCCCGGGAGGAACCGCCTGCCCCGCCGAGGCCGGAGCCCCACCCTGCGCGTGCCCGGGCCCAGGCACGTGCAGAGGCGCATCGGCCCCAGGCACGTACCCCATGGAAGGCGCGCCCCCGCCCCCGGAGAAGTTCACCCCGCGCTCGATGCGGTCCAGCCGGGCCATGAGGGACCGCTCGTCCCCGTACGCGGCGGGAAGCAGCACGCGCGCGCAGATGAGTTCGATCTGGAGTCGCGGCGAGGTGGCGCCGCGCATCTCCGTCAGTCCCTCGTTGACGAGATCGGCGGCACGGCTCAGCTCGGCGGCGCCGAAGACGCCGGCCTGGGCCTGCATCCGCTCCACCACGTCGACGGGAGCGTCGATGAGCCCTTTCTCGGCGGCGTCGGGCACGGCCGCGAGGATCACGAGATCCCGCAGCCGCTCCAGCAGGTCGGCGACGAACCGCCTTGGATCGTTACCGCCCTCGATGATCCGGTCCACGACCTCGAAGGCCGCGGCGCCGTCCCCGGCGGCGAAGGCCTCGACGACGGAATCGAGCAGCGACCCGTCCGTGTACCCGAGCAGGGAGGTGGCCATGGCGTACGTCACACCGGCGTCGCCCGCGCCCGCGAGCAGCTGGTCCATGACGGACATGGAGTCACGCACGGACCCGGCGCCGGCCCGCACCACCAGGGGCAGTACTCCCTCCGCGACGGGAATGCCCTCCTGCCCGCAGACCTCGCCGAGGTACTCCCGAAGGGTCCCAGGCGGCACGAGCCGGAACGGGTAGTGGTGGGTCCGCGAGCGGATCGTCCCGATGACCTTCTCGGGCTCGGTGGTGGCGAAGATGAACTTGAGATGCTCGGGCGGCTCTTCGACGACCTTCAGCAGCGCGTTGAAACCGGCCGACGTGACCATGTGGGCCTCGTCGATGATGTAGATCTTGTACCGGCTCCCGGCGGGCCCGAAGAAGGCCTTCTCGCGCAGGTCACGGGCGTCGTCGACACCACCGTGGGACGCGGCGTCGATCTCGATGACGTCGATCGAACCCGGCCCGTTCCTCGCCAGGTCGCGGCACGACCGGCACTCTCCGCACGGCGTCGGCGTCGGCCCCTGCTCGCAGTTCAGACAGCGGGCCAGGATCCGCGCGCTGGTGGTCTTCCCGCACCCGCGCGGACCGCTGAACAGGTACGCGTGATTGACCCGGTTGTTCCGCAGCGCCTGCTGCAACGGGTCGGTTACATGCTCCTGCCCGATGACCTCGGCGAACGACTCCGGGCGATAACGGCGGTACAGCGCGAGAGACGACACGCGTACGAGGTTATAGGCGCCCACTGACAACAGGGACCGCCCGGAAGCCGCCCCCGGCCCCACACCCGTACAGGCCCCCGCCCACGCCCCTGCAAGTACGGCACGCAAACGCAAGCGCCCCCCACGCACCCGCCAGAGCCAACCTACCCTTGCTGCCTTCCGGCCCTGGGGGAGTTCAGTCAGATAGCGCCACGTGAGGGGCTCCGCACAGAGTACAGGAACCTGCCGGTGGGAACGAGTTCGCGAGCACTCCTCAACGTCTTGTATTGTTTGCCGCGGAGGATTCGCCTAGTGGCCTAGGGCGCACGCTTGGAAAGCGTGTTGGGGGCAACCCCTCACGAGTTCGAATCTCGTATCCTCCGCCAGTGCCTCACCGGGCACGATGTCGAAGGGCCCCACCGCTTGCGGTGGGGCCCTTCGACGGTTTCCGTCTCATTTTCCGTCTCAGTTGGTTCTGTTGTCCGATCCGGTCGGCTCCCAAAGAGCGTCGCCAACCTGCTGGGCGACCTTGCGGAGCATGGTCCCCGTCACGTGCATGTAGCGAGCGCGCATCCTGGCCGCTCCCCCGGGCTCCCAACCCATGATCGAGTCGATCACGACGTCTGGGACGCCGAGAATCAGGAGCACGGTCGCGGCGGTGTGCCGAGCGTCATGGAGACGACCGTCTCGCACACCCGCGTCCTTCAGGAGTCGCTTCCAGACGTGGAAGTCGGTGTTCGGGCTCAGCGGCCCACCAGCCGGCGAGGCGAAGACGTACCCCTTGCCCTCCCAGTCGGCGCCGGCCGCGATCCGCTCCCGCTCCTGGACTTCCTTGTGCTGCCGGAGAATCTTGATCAGCGGATCGGGCAGGCCGATGGTGCGCCGTCCGGCTCGGGACTTGGTGGACTTGTGTTCGCGACGGGTCTGCTCCTTCTTGGGGCAGTAGCCCGCCTTCCGGCCACACGGGTTGGCGCCGCAGCCGTGCGCGTACTTCGGGCGCAGCCGGTTCTTACGGATACGGACGTACCCCGCGTCCAGGTCGACGTCTTCCCAGTGCAGGCCGAGCGCCTCACCTTGGCGGAGACCGAGCGCCAGGGCGACGACCCACCGAGCGCTGTTGCGGAGCTTGGCCGCTTCGACGAGGAGGCTCTGTACCTCCTCGATCGTGAACGGCTCGATGTCCTCTTCTTCCAGGCGGGGAGCCTTGGCGATCTCGGCAGCGTTGGTGACGACGTGCCCGCGACGGACTGCCTCACCCAGGGCGACCCTGATCGTCCGGTGCGCGTGGTGAGCGGTGCCGGCGGAGCTCCCGGAGCTCTGCATCTTCCCGTAGAAGCGTTCGAGGTGCTCGGGCTCCAGGCGGTCGAGCTTGTGAGCGCCCAGGCCAGGGACGAGGTGAACGCGTACGTCGACCTCGTACCCGTCATACGTGTTCTCGGAGACGTACGGCTTGGCGATGTTCTCGACCCAGTGCTCAAGCCAGCTCTGGACGGTCCACCCCTTGCCCGGCTTCCGGAGTTTCTTGTCGTCCCGGGCCCGCTCCATCTCGCGGACGGCCTTGGTCACTTCGGCCTTGGTCTTGCGCTCGATGTGACGGCGATCGGGCTTGCCGTCGTCTTTGACTCCGACCGTCACCCGGCCGTGCCATTTGCCGTCCTTGCCGAGGTAGATCGACGAGGCGCCGTTGGGCTGGCGGGTGCGCTTCTGCTCTGTCATGCCCGCCCCTCACGCCGGTTGCCGGTACGACGACGTAATTCCGACACGTAAGCGGGTAGAGCATCGGGCGGAACGCGGCGGAGACGACCGACCGTCACGGACTCGATCTCGCCGGCACGCACGAGCTTGAAGCACGTCGTACGGCCTATGCGGAGTCGTCGCGCCGCCTCCTCAACGGTCAGCAGCGCGAGCGATGCGTCGAGTGCTTGGAGAACGGCGTGAGTACGTGCCGACTCAACCATGGGTCGGTTCTCCTTCCGTTCCAGGGGCGGGGGCGAGGGTGGCAGCGAGCCATTCCTCACCGCGTGTGAGGCCGATTCCGGCGAAGGCCCAGTGGGCGAGGACGTACGTCGTCTCCTCCTGGTCGTCGAGGTCGGGGCGCGGGTCGTCGGGCAGAGCTGCAAGTGCCTCTGCGCGGCGCCATTCGGCTCGGGCGTTGCGAAGTGCGCCGAGGGTGGTGGAGTAGCGGCGGGTCTTGGTGGAGAAGTGGCCGCGGAAGCCGAGCATGTGAGCCCAGGCCCTGAGCCGCAGCTCTGCCAGTTCGCGGCGAGCGCCGAGATTCCAGGCGGTTCGGATCATGCGGCGTGCGTGGTCCGTGATCCGTACGCCGTCGAGCTCGGCGAGGAACCTGATCGGCCGGTCCAGGGTGCCTGTCGCGGCTTCTGCTCCCTTGGTCGCGTACTTGGCGATGTAGGCCGCCACCGCGCGTTCCGTCAGCTCGGTCGAGCCGTCGAAGTCGGCGGATCGGATGGGCCGGACGTCGAGTTGGCGTCCGAAGGTGAAGACGTGCGCTCGGCCGTCGACCACGGGGCCGACCACCGTTGCCTTGGCAGCCGCGGCAGCGATGGCATCAGTCAGCAGCTCGGCCGTGGCCCAGGGCGGTGGGGTGCTGCTCCCGCCCTCCGGGCCGTCGATGCGGATCACGGCGTGGAAGTGCACGGCGCCGCGCCGTTGGTACTCGGCGACCTTCGCGAAGGACACGCGCGCGTGGTCCGGGAATGCCCTCTGCGAGAGTCCCGCCCGCTTGGCCACCTCTCGACGGAGATAGATCGAGAACCGGCGCCAGAGCATCCCGGCATGTGCGTTCCAGAGCACCGCCGCTTCGTAGTCGTACGTGGCCGGGTCGAGCGGAGTGCCGAGCTCGGAGTCGTCCTGGTCGTGCAACGTGCCGCAGCGGCAAGGGCGTACGGTGCCCCGTCGGTCGGCGGGCCGGTTGTGAACCGGCCCGAAGCCGGGTGCGGTGAAGGTGGCGAACACTCGGGGGTGGGCGGCGACGGTGTCAGGAGTGCCCTTGCCGCCGCGCAGGCCCGCTGTGATCAGGTGGTAGGTGTCGCGCCGATAGGTCTCGGCACAGGCCGAACAGCGGGTCGTACGACGGTTGTTGCACCGTATGAGCAGACGGCCGGCGGGAAGAGTCGAGGAGTCCAGGTGGTGCAGGACTCGGCCGATCTCCCCTGTCTGAGAGTTGAGTTGGTATTCGGTCCGGTGTCCGTCGAGGCGTACGGGGTTCGTACACCCGCCCAGGCCTCGCAACTGCCGCACGAGGGTCGGCATGTTGCCGAGCGTCGCGAGTGCCCCCAGGTCTGCGAGCGGGGGCGAAGTGCGTCCGGTAATGATGGAGCTGTCCTTTCGGCTGTTGGTCGGGAGGTCCGCGCCTGCCGGGGCGGCGGGATGCTTGGCGGTATCGAGGCCGCCCCGGCAGGCTGGTCAGCGCCTATTGGCGCCGTTGAGCAGGGAGCGCAGCACGAGGGCCGCGATGGATACGGAGACGGCCGTTATGGCGACCGTGGCCAGGAGAGCGGTCAGGACCACGCCGACGACGAGAACGCACGCGACGGCAGCGGCAGGGCGAGCCAGGAACGGGGCAACAGGGCTGCTGGGGGACGGCACCGGCGCGTGCGCGTGGCTGCACGAGCAGGCCACCGGGGCGGCGCGTTGCTCGGCAGAGGCGACGACGTGTGCCGTCGCGACAGGTGCGGAGTCGGGCAGTTTCGGGCGGAGCAGCACGGCGGTTCTCCTGTCTTTCAGCGGTTGGTGCCGTCGATGACGTCGACTCCGGAGCGGGTGCCGGACTCGATCGCGGGGGCAAGGAAGGTCTGAGAGAGCCAGAAGCCGAAGAGGGCGATCACGACGGCGACCCAGAGGCGGATGCCAAGGAACTTGATCGCGGCCCAGGCGATGACCCCGAGGACGAAGACGAGGGGCAGGCTGACGGTCACTGGGATCTCCTCAGCGGGCGGAGCATCGGTGGGTTCGGGCTGCCAGCTCGGCGGCGGCCCGGCTGTC
The DNA here is from genome assembly GCF_044457665.1 of Streptomyces sp. NPDC050535. NCBI lineage: Bacteria > Bacillati > Actinomycetota > Actinomycetes > Kitasatosporales > Streptomycetaceae > Streptomyces > Streptomyces sp. NPDC050535. The sequence continues at coordinate 462,313 of NZ_JBITHE010000005.1, read as the reverse complement.
GTAGTCGGTCGAGAAGCCGCAGCGCGGGGCCGTACAAGCGGCTGTGTGCTTCTCGCGGCCCCGGCCGTCGTAGAAAGTGCCGACCTGTACGGGGCCGATGCGGATCACTCGACGGAAGCGGCGTTCGGCGGGCATGAGCGGGTCTCCTTCTGTCCGGTGAAGTCGGCGACGTGGTCGGTCAACCAGCGACGGATCTCGTCGCCCTCGTCGATGTCGGCGTTGAGGATCACGGGCTCGGCGATCAGGACGGCCTCGGTGAACCTGTTCTGACGGGTCAGTTCGGCAGCGCGCCGGAGGGCTCGCAGCGTGGACGAATGCAAGAGCGGATTCCTTGTCGGTCAGGCGAGTTGAGCGGCGATGGCCTCCGCGAGCGGGGCCGGGACACCCAGCCGGGCACGGAGGGTTGCTGTGTCGATGGAGGCGCCCGTGCGGGTGTGGTGTTCGGCGGCCACTTTCCGGGCGTGCTCGACGAGGGCGGCCGGAACCTGGTCGGCTGGACTGGCGGTGAGCGCGGGCCGCGGGGCAGCGGGAGGCGACTCGGGAGCAGCCCCGGAGTCGGGATCGGGTCGCGTCGTTGTCTTCGTCAGGCCCTCGTGCTGCTCGGCGGTCGCTGCGGAACGATCGGTGCTTCCGTGAGCGAGCAACGTGCCGCCGAGGAACGCGACCGCCGGCCAACCAGCCACGGTGATACGGAGCCAGGCCGGAACGTTGTCGAGGTCGAGGAGCCCCGCCGTCGCAACATTGGCGCCGAGACTGGCGGCCAGCGCGACGAGGAACCAGGACCATCCGGCCGCCTTGGATTCCCCCGACCGCAACCGCTTCCAGGCCGCGACCAACAGGAGATCGACGCTCACCGGGTAGGCCCATGCCTTCCAGCCGTCCTGTCCGGCGGCGACAGCCAGGTCGTGGAGATGAGCGAAGGACAACGCGGCGGCAATAGCCGCCTGGATCAGTACGGCATCCACGCGGTTCGGAAGTGCACGCGCCGAGGAACTCTCGGCCATCCTGATCACGTCCTCTCGATCGGTTTCGGGCACGGCAGGGGTAGGGACTTGGCACGAGACGGTCGTGCCAACCGATGAGGGAGCAGGTCAGCCGGTCGCGGGACTCGGCTTTGTCACCGCGGTCGGAGAGGCCACGGGCGGGAACAGAGCGTGCGGCCGGAAGGGCTCCAAGACCTTTACGCGGGGGGCGAGTTCAGCCGTCTCTCGGCAGATCGCCGCAGCATCGGCGAGCGAGAGGTACGGGGTACGGATACGCCCCCACCCGCCCGAGGTGTCGCCGGCCACGGCCAGGCCCGGACGTTCGGCCGGAATGGTGGAGGCAACACCGACCGCCTCGGGGGCGATATCGCCGAGCGCCATCTTCGCCGAGGCCTCGTCGTTGACGCGATGGCAGACACGGCCGGTGAGTTGAGCGCGGAGCATCGTCGCTCCTTTGCCCAACTCAGCGCCGAAGCGCTGCCCGCAGATCTCCAGGTAGATGCCCGCAGCCCGGCCGAGCTGGGCGAGCCGGATCAAGTGGGTCACCATCTCGTCCCGTCGCTCCTCGTCCTTGCGCGTGGCGACAAGGAAGAGTTCGGCCACCTCGTCCACGAACAGCACGATCGGCGCCGGACGTTCGTGCGCCGGCAGCCCCCACACGTCCGAGGTGATCTCCTCGTCGGGAGTGCCAGGCGCGATGCCCTGCCGAGCCCTGATCAGGTCGTATCGGGCATCCATCTCCTGGACGAGCAGAGGCAACAGCTCGGCGGCCTCACTCGAATCTGTGGCCAGGGCCGAGAGCCGCGGAGCAAACGGCGCCAGCTCCACGCCGCGCTTGCAGTCGATCCCGACCAGGGCGACCGGTTGCGTCGCCAGGCCGGTCAGCAGGTTGCGCAGGAACATCGACTTCCCCGACAGCGTCGCGCCGAGGACTAGTTGGTGAGGAACGGTCCGGTAGTCGCGGACGAACACGGTCGCGTCCTCACGCAACGCCACCGGTACCGCCAAGACGTCATGCTCGCCCCGGCGGGGCATCTTCACCTTCCGCAGCACGTCGAAGCCGACCAACCGCAGCTCGACCACACCCGGCTTGATCTCGCGAACGTGCACGGCGTGAACGCCCCAGGCATGCCGAAGCCGTTCACACGAGGCGGCCACGTCCGCCGGCTCCTGACCGGGAGCCAGCCGAAGCCGGACCCGCAGTCCCGTAGAGGTCGGGCGGATCAGACCCCGCCGCGGAGGCACCGGGCGAACCTCACGACGAGTGCTCGCCCGTACGGCCAGGGCTCGCAGTCGGGACGGCGCGACCGTCAGCCCGCAGGCATCCATGGTGGAGCCGTACGAGGCCATCAGCCGCGCCACCGACGACGGCAGCCCGACCGTGGCCCAGTAGACCGCCGGGTGCGCCTTCCGGGCGTAGACCGCCCCACCTATCGCGGCGAGCGGTCCGCCCAGTTCGACCAGCGTCATCAGCTCGGACACGAGATCAGTTCCCCTGTCCGGCCGGGAAAGCACCGGCGACCACGGCAGCAGCTCGGTAGGCGATGCCGTGGCGGGCCTGCCCGCTGAAGACGCTTTCCCACGGCCGGGCGATGAGGCCGGGGAGAGACACCGGAGCTCCGACGACCAGGCCGTCAGTCACCCCGCTCTCCGGGACGGTCACCGCGAGGAGCGACGACTCCCCCTCATCGATGTAGACGACGCCGACCTTCATCAACGCCTCACCGCTGAGAGCGTCCTTGGCGATCTCGCCCGTCTGACGGTCCTTGACCTTCGGCTCAGGAGCCTCGGTCAGCAGGATCGTCGCGGACGAGGTCTCAACTCGGATCACACGCACAGAACTTCTCCTTCGTAGACACCTGCCAGACGACCTGACAGGTTGACTTAGCAAGTTCGAAGTTAGAGATGCCAGGTTGACTTGTCAAGTGATTCAGGTGATCGGGCCGACGACCCCAGCAAGCACCAACGGATTCACAAGCGCACGATGAGAGACAACGCCTCATGGAAGGACGGGTCCATGAGCAAGATTCGGCATTCTCGGCACCCACAAGGCCACCCACCACAGACATGGGGCGCACGGTCTCCCAGTCCGTCGCCACCCCAACCGAGCCAATGGCCCGGACCTCAACAGGCTTCCCCACCAGACCAACCGCCTTACCAGGGGCAGCCGCCCCCTCCCCCAAGGAAGCGCCATCGCGTCTTCTTCTGGATCTTCCTGGCGGTCCAGATCTTGTTCCTGATCTGGATCGTGGCAGGCGTCGCCAGTAGCAGCGGGACGCCCGAATCGTGCTCTGGCCTAACGGGCGACGACCTCCAACTGTGCGAGGACGCCGGCGACCTCGGCACCACGATCGGGGTCGGCCTGGTAGTCGCATTCTGGGTGGCCACAGACTTCATCCTGGCCCTCACGTACGTGATCTACCGGATGGCCAGCAGGCAGCCGCGAACCTAAGGCCAACAGCGAAGAGAGCGCCGACTCAGTCAGCCAAGCCGGTAGGTGTCTTCCAGTTCCTGCCGATCAGCGGGTAGCAGCACGTCCGTGACCTGCAAGGCTTGTCCGGACACATCGCACGCGACGACGAGCACACTCAGGACGGGTTCCCCCTTGGGCAGGGCCAAGAGACCTGCCTCCTCGGCGCTCGGCATACGAGCCGAAACCCGCTCCGTGACGTGGTCGAAGCGGACCTTCTTTCGCGCTTCCAAATGCGCTCGCAGTCCCTCCGCGAGCGGAGTCGAGTCAGCGAGGTCAGTGCCCTCCGCGAGGCCGGCGGGGAAGTAGGAAGAGGAGAGCTCGACGGGCTCTCCGTCTTCTTCGACCAGCAGCCGCCGGACGAGTACCTTGGCCCGCTTCGGGACACCGAGATGCGAAGCAACCCGCGGCGGCACGGGCACCTGGCCGACCTCAATGAGACGCCCGGGCGCGGCCGACTCATCACGCTCCAGCGCCTCACGCCCCCGTTGATCTTTCCGCTCGATCACTTCGGGGCGCCCACGGACGATCGTTCCGTACCCCTGGCGGGACTCCAACCAGCCATCCCGCTTTAGCAACTCCAGAGCGCGAACGACAGTGGGGCGGGACATGCCGAAGGCCTGGACAAGCTGATTCTCACTCGGGACGCGACTTCCCGGCGGATACGTACCGTCCTCGATGCGCCCCTGGAGCGTCTGCGCCAGCCGCACATATTTGGGTGCAGCCACCTCGTACGCCATAGCTCCGCCTAGTGAGAATCCGCCAAGTCAACCTGTCAACCAGCCTACTCAAATGAGGAGGCTGCTGAACACCCTCGGACTCGCGTGTGCCTACTTGGCGGGTCGATCCCACGGCTTCCAGGCCTGGTCTACCTGGAACGACACGACGGTTCCACCGAAGCGGCTCGGGCCGGCACTCCAGGAATCGGCCAGCGCGTCGACCAGGAGGAGTCCTCTCCCGTGCGCGTCATTGGCATCGGGACTACGCAGTCGGACGTCTGCCGGGAACCCGGGATTGTGCACAGCGACCCGCAGGGACTCCCCCACCCGGGTCCACTCGACCCGCACCCGCCAAGCGTCCTCGGCCTCTCCGTAGAGAATCGCGTTCGTCACCAGCTCGGAGAGCATCAGCACACAGTCGTCGATCGGAATCGCCAGGTTGTACGGAGCGGTGAACTTACGAAACCAGCGCCGCGCCCGGGCAACGGACTCGGGCACCGGATAGAGGGTCATACCCCCGATCGGCGGCGGCTCAGCAGCCGCCCCACCGGACTCATCGTGTGCATCCGCCATGAGCACCACTACTCCTTACCAGTGCCGTCGCAGTCGAGACAGCGCCGCTTGGATGTCGCACAGGCGCGAGCATCGGCGGCGGAGAGCGCCAGGGCGGAGCGGGAGCCAACGTGCTTCCACCCTCGCCCCCGGCATCCACGGCAGTCCGCTTCCTGCGACACGTGCCGTAACTCCGCGCGCTCCTGGCTCACGCCCATGCCCCTTCCGGTCAAGTGGCCTTAGCCACTTACTGGATAGTGGCATTAGCCACTCGAAGCCACAAGCGGTTCGCTGAGACAGGCGGGACTTTCTAGCTGATCGGGTAGCCCTGCTCGAACGCCCAACGACCGGGCGGGTAAGTCGCTTCGGCGAACTCCAGGGGGTGATCCTGCATGTCATAGACCACATGATGGACAATCAGGACCGCTGAACCCGCGTCGAGTTCGAGATCAGCGGTCTCATCACCGGTCGCCAATCTGGCGCACATCCGATCCTCGGCGTAGCTGCCTTGACGGCCCGTCATGCCCTCTACGTACATGAGCGTTCCCTCCTGAATCCGGCCGGGATCAAGGAGCTTGGGGGCGCGCTCGCCGACATCGGGGCTGAACCACGAGGTGGAGATCGTGATGGGCCCAGACTCATTCTTGGTCACACGACGGCGGTGAACAGCCCGGGCGCCAGGCGCCAGACTCAGAGCCTCGGCAACGTAGTCCGGAGCCTCAAGCCATCCGGCCGACGTGATCACCGCGTACTCGCCAGCCGTGTAGATCTTGCCGGTCTGCTTGGCACGGCCGTAGAGCTCCCGGGCCCGCCGGTTCACGGCAAGCCCGCGCACGTAGGTGCCCGACCCTTGCCGCTTCTCGACCAGCCCCTGATGACTCAAGGCTTCCAGCGACCGAGCTGCCGTGGGCCGCGAAACGTTCCAGGAAGCCGCGAGTTGCCGCTCCGAGGGAACCTCGTCGCCAGGCCTCAAGTCGCCTCGCAAGATCTGATCGCGGATGTGGTGAGCGATCTGGAGGTACTTGGGCTGGGTCTCTTCGATCTGCGGCATCGGAGCCCCTTCCCTAAGTGGCTATGACCAGTAGCCACTATAGGGTGAGTGGTCAGCAGGGGAACCCGTACGCTGACGCGGGTGACCCGCTTGATCGTGGCAGCAGGAGGAGGGGGCGACGCAGTCGCCGCCGCAATGCTCGACGCAGCCCTCTACGGAGGTGGCGGAAGTCCGGCGGTGATCCTCACGTACGCGTGGGACCGGCTGCTGATCGATCCGGTGCCAGGGCCACGAGGGCCGGCCAACTTCACGGGCCTACGTCCACTCACGCGAAGCGTGTGGACCGTACCCGCCGAAGCGAAGCCGATCGCTCCCGCAGGCTCGACACTCCCCCGGCTGGCAGCCGAACTGCCGCACACCTTCGCCCTCATCGATCCAGAGCACGGCGCCGAGGGCATCACACGCCAACTCGAAGAACTCATCGAGCACCTGGCCCCCGAGTCCATCGACCTCCTGGACGTCGGCGGCGACATCCTCGCCAGGGGCGACGAACCAACGCTCCGCAGCCCGCTCGCCGATGCCCTCACGCTGGCGGCGTGCTGCCAAGTCAACGTACCGGTAAGGCTTTTGGTCGCCGGTCCTGGGCTGGATGGAGAGATCCCGGCCGAGGACTTGCACGATCGCATGGGCCCTGCGCTCCTCACATTCACGGCCGAGCACGTCGAAACGGTCGGCTCAGTTCTGGAGTGGCACCCTTCCGAGGCAACAGGCATGTTGGCGGCCACGGCCCGAGGAGTCCGCGGCCTCTGCGAGGTCAGGGACGCCGGCCTACCCGTCCCGCTCAGCGAGGAAGGCCCCACCGTCCATGGAGCGGATCTAGACGACGCGCTGAATCGCAACGAGCTTGCCCGCGCCATCCTCGCGACGGAGACCCTTGAGGAAGCGGAGCAGCACAGCCGCGAAATCTGCGGCTACTCGGAGATCGACTACGAGCGGAACAAGGCCAGTTGGCTCGGCAGCCAACCGGAACAGAAGCTCGACCCAGAGGGCACGCTCCGACAACTCAACCAGTTCGAGGCCGACGCCCGCAGCCGCGGCATCACACACACGACGTTTCGCAGGATCACCGAGGCACTCGGCCTCAACGGCAAAAAGCGCCAGGACCTCAGGGCCCTACTACTCAGTAGCCGGCCGGACCAGTACGAGGCTCCGCTCTGGCGCATCTCAGCTGGGCCCACCTCCGCCTAGATACACCCCAGCCGAAGTGCCGCGTATCAGTTGATGGTTGACCGGCTGACGTCGGGTGATGTTTGACGTCAGACCTAGACGATCTTCTGCCAGGTGACAAACGGGACCACCTAATCAGCTACCACCCCTCCTCGGGGGACCCGACAACTTGGGCGTCGACCTGCGCCGCCAGCCAAGCAGCCCGCTCGTCATGCCCGGGGCGGGCGTGGATGAAGACGGTGTGCTCGGCGGCCCACTCCTCACAGTGGATGTCGTGACTGTTGCACGCGACCTGCAACTCGGCGTACTTGTACTCCTCGACCAGTCCAAGCTCAGGCACGGTCGGCCACTTCAGGTCATGCCATAGGACATAGCATCTGGTGATATCCGCCCAAGCCCCCAGGGCATCACCCGCCTGCGCAAAGGTCGTCACGTTCAGGAGCAGACTCGCGGGAAAGCCGATGTGGCCCTCCCCGTACCACTCAACCCTCGCTTCAGAAGAAGCCTCGGTCAAACGCCGCAGCTGGTCATCGTCGCGCGCCCACGCATCCAGGTAGCAGCCGCTGGAGTTGTACCAGGACGCGACCGACAGCAACCTCTCCGCGAGCCTCAACGCCTCAGCCAGATCCGTGGTTCGCAACACGGGCCACGCACATGTGTTCCCCATAACGGCATCCTGCCAGCGTGATCCCTTTGCCTGCCGAGATATACGTCCAAGCCGAGGCAAGCGGTGTCAAGCATCAGGTGAAGCCGCAGTGTCAACTATCAACCGAGACAAGACACAGCCCCACGCGTCCGGCTGAGTTACAACTTTCTCTACTAGTTCAAGGCGGCTCGCTCCGCTCCCCGCGCGCGGCCCGGCCCCCGGCCGGGCCTGCGCTCCTGTCTCCGCCCCGCTCCAGCCCTGCCGGCGCCCGTGCCGCGCTCAAAGCATGCAGCCGCCTGATGTCAGTGAAGGGGTACGTCGTGGCTGGGACGGTCGGCTCCACGGCTTTAGCCACCTCCCCGGCCCGGGGCCCGCGTCGAGCAAGACCAGGGGGCCACTCGTGCACATTGCGGTCAGGCCCAAAGCCTGCCCGAGTTGCCAACCAGCCTATGGCCCCCTGATCATGCTCGACCCCAGACCGGGCAGGCCACCGGCCAAACCCGCTACGCCAACCTAATCCTCTCGCTGCGACAGCCGTGGGCCTTGCATCCACCTTCTGATGATCGAGGCCAACCGATGGCACCAGCGAGCGAAGGGGCGGATCTCTCGAACTGGAGCAGCGGTCGAGCGTCACGCATGCTCGTCGATACTAAATGGGAGCTGGTGAAGGCTACATGAGGTTCAGCGAGCACTACACCCTTGAGGGGGATTATTGAAAAGACTCACTTGCCATCACCGATTTCTGCGCTGAAGCGCGGACCGCGTTTCCCTACGCATTGAGTGAACCATGCCACGGCAGTTTCCGGGTACTGCGAAGTGGCACGACATTGCTTGCTGGTTGCACGTACTGCGTACGCGCCAATTGTTGCAGTTCTGGATCATGAGTGGAAGAACGTAGCGTCAAGAGAAACGGACTGTGATGCTCGTAGATGCACACAGCCTGTCCCGGTTCGATACGGCGCAGTGGATACCTACCTGATGCACCGCCTCCAAGCCCTGGGATTATTTCCCCTCCAAGAAGGTCCCCAAGCAGTTGCGAGGTCCGCGGATCCCGGTTACCGGGAAGCAGCAGAAGCGCAGAATGATTGTTCGCGATGGTCAGCGCATCAGATTCTCCGTAAATTCCGATCATCTGCGAAAGGTCATGGAAAACGGTCACCATTTGAATTCCGGTACCCGCTGCGGTCGTGGCCAATGTGGCCAGGTCTCGAAGCGGTGCAATGTTCCCGGCCTCGTCCAGGAGAAGGAGCAGGGGCGAAGTTGGTTGCCCTGTGGCTTCACGCGCGTATGCCTCTCGAAGGATACGGCGAATTAAAGTGGTGAACAACGGGGCGAAACGCCGTTGCTCATCCGGCGGAGCGCAGATATAGAGCGTATTGTCACCCCCGTCGAAGAATTCCCCTATATCCAGTCCACCACTCGCAGAGTCCGCTACCGACTGATAGTCGAACACCGCCAGGCTAGACATAAGCGTTCCGTAGATACTGGAGAGGGTTCTGTTCTCCAGGGATACTATTCCCTCAAAAGCCTGACTGGCTTCTGCATTATTGGCCGCTTGGAGCAGGGAACGCACCTCGAACTCTTCCTGCGACTTAACCCAGCGAATCACATCTGTCATGGAGTAATGGTTAACGGCAGCGGCGAAGAGTAAGGGGGTGAGAAGTTGCGACGCCATACCATACCAGAATTCACCTTCACGCATGCTCAGGTAGCCACCTTCAGTCAGCGCCCTGCTCGTGGCCATGGCTCCATCCCAAGTGGAGCAGTCATCAAGGGGGTTCCATCCCATAACAGGCCCCTCTCGTTGCAGCCTCCCGGCCGGCTCATAGACATAGACTCGACCGGCCGAGCTGCGGCGTTCAAAACTCCCAAACAGGACGTCAGTGCGTACGGATGTTACAACCGCCGCACCTTTCCATTCCAAGAGTGTCGGAATAACCATGCTGGTTGTCTTTCGGCTTCGCTGTGGACCGATAACCAATACGGGACGCATTGGTGCTGCAGCGAATGTCTTCCGCAACTCACAGTGCTGGTCGATGCCGAGAATGACGCGACCAGGCGCGGCTGATGACACCTGAAGTTCCTTGATCACGCTTTGAGGTATCATTCCGGACCTTTCCGAGAATCGAGCGCCGTTGGATTGACGGAGTAGCGGATCATGATGCGATGCCCTTCGCATCATCACCGCCGATTTCCCGGTTGCGAGAGGACCTCACGCCGGTGAGCAAATGCGTAACTTTGGTACCTTCTTCCGCGACGTTCGGGTATCTCCGGGCCGCTTCACCAGAAAGGATCGATTGCAGCCCATTACGCTCGACAGATCGGACAAGCGAAAGAAAATTTTCATCGCGCCCTGATACCGCACGGTCATTCAGGATTGCGCGAAAGACCTCATTGCGTCGCGCCAGAATAAGCACTTCCAAGGCAGCCAGGCTTCGCACTAGAAGCTTTGAATTGATTCCATCGCCTGCGCGATGCATGCTTTCTTTGAGTGCGTCATGACATGCCGAACTGATTTCGCCAAGATTAGGATACCGCATGGCGATTTGCAGAAAATGGTCGCCGTCATCCTTCAACAAGCTGCGATATATCTTAATGCGGTCCATACTGGACCTGTATTCGAACTCCTCGCTGATGGGCTGGCTTCGGTAAACGTGCAATTCTCGGCCGAAGCGCGACATGGTTTCCCTGAATATCCTCCGCTTCAGGGCATTGATGTCGCGCAGATCCTTTGCAGCGATGGTTCGACCGCGATAATCTCGGAAGGCCGCCAAGTGATCATATTCGCTTGACTCCATACGCGCAAAGAAAAGCGCGGCGTGTACCAGTTCATCACCGTCCCATTTGAAGTCTGTGTTCCAATTCTCGGCAGACTGCAAAAGACGTCGATAGTTGTCGACCTTGCGAGTAGGGTTACTCAGCGCATCTCCCATGTATAAACTTATCAATAGAGCCTTGGGTTTCCAGTAGAGGTTCAACCCGAGAGGCCTAAAAGATTTGGTTGCTTTGACTTCCTCGGAACCGTACTCTAGCGACATCGACGCTGCGATGAAATCTTCGGCAGTCGACGCGAGCTTGATGGCCTTGGCGTAACTGTTCGCATTCTCAGCGCCGGAACAGTACTCGGTAATGATGCCGAAGTTTGTGCGCATATTGTTCGGGATGGACGCTTTGTTTCCATCTGTGCTGAGAAATATTGCAGCTGTGTCGCCGCATTGGGCGTTTATCTTCTTCTCGACCCGGTGAAGGCTGGACTTGACAGTCTCGATGGTGCGGGAACTGGGTTTGCTGCCTGAAGGCAGACCTGTGAGCGAGTCAAGAGTAATCCACTGACCATCGTAATGCTGCGAGGGGTCACCTGGTATGTGCTCCAAGAGGACACCGGCGGCCAGTTCCCGAAGGGTTGCCCTTTCACTGAACTGAAGCTCGAGCGGAACCTGCCGTTCCTCTCTGTTCGCCCTTCGGCAAACGACGATCTTTCCGTCGTTGGGGGGCATGAGTCCAACGTGAACCGTGAGCCGCACGGGCTGGTCCATTGCTGCCTCCTGAAGGATCCGTACCGTGCGATCCTTCCCGCCACTTTTAGACGCCACACAGACCTACCGTGCTGATTTATGCGGTCTGATTCTGGGCTTAGTTAGGCCAAAAATACGAGCACGCATTTTCGTAGATCGCCGTGCGGAGATTGTCCCTGGCCCTTGACGACACAACCTCCACTCGTCGCGCCGCTGGACAACGGCGATAGATCAGTGTCGGCTGACTAGCTTTGGTCAGGACACCGCGTGATCACCTCGCCCGCATGTCCCCAGACCGCGCCCCAAGGGGGAATCGCATGTCCACGCTCGTTATGCTGGTCGTCCTGCTGCTCGGCTTGGTCGGCTTGATGGCCGTCGGATTGCTCGCCTACTGCGTCCACCGTCACCCGACACTCACCCAACCGCTGTCGGTTGCGCTGGCTGGAGCAGCCGTGCTGATCACCCTGGTTGCCACGATCATCAGCACAGCCGGCCATTGAGGTCTTTTAAGGGTGGCCACCGATCGGGTGACAGGCATCGTGGCCACAACGCACAGGGCTCCCGTGCCGTTATGGGAGGTGTTCGAAATCTCAACCCATTGGCGCAGGAGCCCTGTTGGCCCCCCATCCTGCCGTACTCGACTTGCCTCATGCGCTCATCGATTGGCTCGCGATGCTCATCGTCACCCGCGAGGGTGACCGCCGCTGCAAGCTCCCACCGCACCAGCGGCCCTGATCGCTCACGGCGATCGGCGGTCGTTGCCACAACAAGACAGTGAAGGGGACATCGCGCTGCTAGCTGCTACCTCCACGAAGGTGCCTGGACGAAGCGCGTCCAGGCCGAGCTGAACAAGGGGCGAGCAAGCGTCACAAGAGGGGAGTCGACGACGTGGTGAGTGCCTAATTGCGTGACAACGCCGACGAACATCGGCGGACAAGCGCGAACGTCTCCGGACGATTGGCGCAGGTGAGGCATGCAGCAGCCCGAGACAGCACCCCCGTTTCAGTTGCTTCGGGACGAAGCAGTCGTCGGCTATCCGCACGAATCGCAAACGCCCGTCGAAGGCAGTTGGACGAAGCAGCGCTCACATACCCGGGCGGGCTTATCGGTGCGCTCGCGACGGCGTTCGACGGCGGCTTGCAGTCTGGGGGCGAGGGCCGGCACACCGCCGCCAGGCGGCATGGTCGCCCCAAAGTGGCGGTAGCAAGCAAGGCGGGCGTCGGCAGCGTGGTGCTCACGTTCCAGCTCGTCATCTACCGGCGGCTCTCCGGCGACCGCCAGAACTTCCTTGTAGCCGCTGCCTACCTTGCCGTCGTCTGTATGGACCACCAGAGCTGTCAGTGGTGGGTCACCGCGACGGTGGGCTTCACGCACCACCCAGCCCAAGATCGGACCGATCCAGTTGTGCAGGAGAGTCTTGGTCCGGATACCAGTGCGGCTCTGGATCTCTTCCGCCAACTCCTTGTAAGTGATTACTGCGTGGTACGTCTGCGCTACGCCTACGAGGATCAAGTACGCCTCTGAGCCCCAGGCTTCGCGTGCCTCCTGGCCCGTCAGCTTGACAATGCCGACCACAGGCTCAGATTCTCCCTGGCTCATCCCCACCCCGTCGTGCTCTCGATCGTTGGCACTCTCTTGCATCCTCCCCTACGAAACGACGACGGCACCATGGTTCTGTGCGTACTCACCGCGGCACGCCAACGAGACGCGACCACAATGTCCCCTGCCGAGAGTCCGAGGCGAAGAAGTCGTGCCAGACGCGTGCCAGGTTGTACGGGGAACCACAGGGAATACCAGGGAATCGAAGGCGGCTCACCTGGGGCACCAGCTCCGTTGGCCGCAGGTCAACACGGTAATCCGCCACCAGGAGACACGAGCTTCCCAAGCTAAGGTCCGGGTCGTCGATGTCCTCGCCGATGGACTGAGAATCATTCATCGCCATTGCGTCGAGTCGGCATGTTTGGCAAGTGCCTAGGTCGGGCATTGACGCGGCACAACTAGCATCGGCGTCGCTAGTGGCACACCGCCTCTCAGACCGACGCCGGGCTTCCGAGTACGTGGAGTCGAGGCCCCATTGCGGGTGTGCTCGACCAGCCGAAACGAGGTACCGGCGTGAGCGTTGGGGACTGGGCACTTGCAACTATTGGCGCCATCACGAGTGCCACGCTTGTAGTGGGTCATCTACTGGATCAGGTACCCAAGCTGGCAAAGAAGACGATCTCAGCCGCGAGGGCTGTTCGCTCCGTCAAGCGCGAGATCCGGAAGAAGCCAGATCACAGGAACACCGCGCGGTGAACCTCTCGGGAAGTAGGCACGACTGCCGCATCTTCCACACACCCGCGGTCAGTCCCTGGCCAAGATGACCAGCCAACCCGGACGCAAGCAGCGTCACGGTAGGCCTACGGAGCGCTGGAGCCCCTGCAGTTTCGGTCCCTACGCAACCGGCATTAGCGTCAACCACCTCGCGTAGGTAACGCAGGACGTACTCCGCGACGGACTGCGTTGACACCATCCAAGGTCAGGACGACGGTCACAGCACTCAGCCACGAACGGCGGCAGGGTCAGCGATGCGGTGTCGGTGACGACTGCCGTGGGCTGCGCTTTGAGAGAGGAGTTCGGGATGACGCTCTCCCAACTCGACTTCGGAGAGACGCTGGCTGCGGGGGCAGTGAACGCGCTTCTTACGGCTGTCTTCATTGGGATTGTTGCCGGCCTCATCGTGAAGAGGTACGAATCTATCCACGAACTGCGCCTACAAACGCGCGAGTTGGAACACCAGACCAGGGCGGCGTTACGCACGACGTACTCACAGCTCCTCGTGGCCCAACGCCATTCTCGGCAGGCCTCCGTCCAGCTTGCACAGGCTGGCGGCGAGTCATCTGATCCGGATCTAGCAAAGGCGGCTGGTGCCGCTCATGACGAGTTCATCAGCCTCTACCACGGCCTCAACCTCGATGCATCAGCGGAAATGTGGCGTGACGTGCGCGGCTTGAGGAAGATCCTTGACGACATGCTGAACTCTGCACGGAGCGGCGATGCCACAGGTTGCGAACAGCTCGTGGGCCACGCTCGTGCCGCACGCCAGAACCTTGAGCGGAGCTTTCGAGTTCGGCTTGGCTACGATCCACTTCAGGAGAGAAGGGACTTGGGTAAGTACGACCGGGGACCAGGTAATTGATCACTCACGCGACCTGAGCGACCCCCGTCTTTTGCGGGCTCGGGACAAGGAGTCTCGTAGCGCAACTCGCATCGCGCCGTCTCAGTTTCCGTCTCATTCAGCCCCGTTCACCACCGTTCAGCGGAGACCGCGCACCGAACCTGCCCCACCGTCCGGCCGCTCATGAACCCAGGTGAACGTGCGCGCACGCACCCCCACACCCCACCACCACAGTTGGAAAGCGTGTTGGGGGCAACCCCTCACGAGTTCGAATCTCGTATCCTCCGCCAGTGCCTCACCGGGCACTAACGTTGAAGGGCCCCACCGCGAGGTGGGGCCCTTCGACGTTGTCCTCAGCCCTCGTTGTCCTTGTTTTTGTCCACAAGAGGGGCCGAGGGCCCTCTTGTGGCATCGGCGATCTTCTGGACAACGTCCTTGAGCATGGCGTCCGGTACATGGAGGTACCGCGCCCGCATGCGTGCGGAGGGTGCCCGGCTCCCATCCCATGATCTGGTCAATGACGCGGGCAGGGACCCCGAGCAGCATGAGCACCGTGGCGGCGGTGTGCCGGGCGTCGTGAAGCCGGCCGTCCCGAACACATGCGTCTTCGAGCAGCCGCTTCCAGTCGTGATAGTCCGTGTTGGCACTCAGCGGGCCACCCAGCGGCTTGGTGAACACGTAGTCCGATTCGACCCACAGGTTGCCGGCCGTCTTGCGCTCCCGTGCTTGCACCTCGGCATGCGATCGGAGCATGGCGACCAGCGGGCCAGGCAGGGGCACCGCGCGGCGACCCGCTCTGGACTTGGTGTTCTTGGTTTCGCGCCGGACCTGCACCTTGTCCGGGCAGTACCCCGCCTTGCGGCCGCACGGTGACGCTTCCGGGCACCCGTGCTCGCATCTAGGGCGCAGACGGTTCCGGCGCAGCTTCAGGTACTCGGCGTCCAGGTCGACGTCAGACCAGCGCAGTCCGAGCGTCTCGCCCTGCCGCAGACCGAGCACCAGTGCCAGCATCCAACGGGCGCTGTTCCGGCGCTTGTTGACTGCGAGCAACAGGCTCTGAACCCCTTCCACGGAGTAGGGCTCAACCTCGTCTTCCGCCTCTTCCATCCGTGGCGGTTTTGCGAGCGCTGCAGCGTTCTTAGCTACGTGACCGTGCCGTGCTGCCTCTTCGAGGGCGGTTCGGATGGTGCGGTGTGCCTGATGAGTCGTGCCAGCCTTGCTCCCGCTCTTCTGTATCCGGCGGTACAGGCTTTCCAGGTGCTCGGGCTCCAAGCGGTCGATGCGGTGTTTTGCGAGACCGGGCACGAGGTGCACGCGAACCGCCACCGCCACCTCGTAGCCGTCGTAGGTGTTCTCGCTGATGACTGGCTTGGCGATGTTCTCAACCCAGTGCCAGAGCCACTTGTCGACCGTCCACGGCTTGCCGGGCTGTTTGCGCCGAACCCTCGTCGCGCTGCTTCTCCAGCTTGCGGACCTCGTCGACGAGGTCCTTGCGCGTCGGGCGCGTCAGGTGTCGGCGGTAGAGCGTCCCGTCGTCCTTGTAGCCCATCGGTACGCGGGCGTGCCAACGGTCGTCCTTCCCGTAGTAGACGGCCGATTCGCCGTTGGCCCGGCGGGTGCGCTTCTTCTCTTCTCCCCTGGCAGACTCCTGATTCTCGGTGCCGGGGTGGGGAGAGGGGGGCGGCCTGCCCTCCGGGAGTGCCGCCGCCCCTGGCGTCGTCCAGCGGCTCGTTGGGCCGCGCGTCGGCGGGCGACGTATTCGGCAGGTGCGTCTGCGGGGACGCGGCGGAGACTGCCGACGGGGATGGACTCCACCTCTCCGGTGTGGATGAGTCGGTAGCAGGTGGTCCTTCCGATACGGAGGCGGCGGGCAGCCTCCTCCACGGTGAGGAGCACGAGAGTGGTGTCGAATGCGTCGACGGGGGCCGTGTCCATGCAGAGATCTCCCTAGGACCGTAGGAAGGAGCTTGGGGTCTTTCAGGGGTCGCGGGTAGGCGTATCTGTCCGAAGCACGGATTTCTGCGTCATCGCGTCGGCAGCGTCATCCGGGGCTCTGAACTGAGGTTTTGTCTGACGTAGTAGCTAGGGCGTGCGTCATGCCGGCGTCATGGGGTGCGTCATCGGATGACGCAGATAACGCAGAGGAAGCCGTCTGCGTCATGCCTGTTGCCGCAAGTCAGGAGCCGTTTTTCGGTCCGCAAGACGCGCATGACGCAGGGTCTTCCTTCTTAGGACAAAGAAGGGGCTGCCTGTAGTACTTGGGTGCGCCTCGCAGCGTGAAGAAAGAGCCGCTGCGCGGCGCCACCTTGGGGCGGTATTCCAACCGCAAGGGCAGGAGTCGGTCCGCGAGGTCGGGGCGGATGACTCCGACATCGATACCGGTGAGGAGGAGCGGGCGGCGGTAGCCGACGCGGAACACGTCTCCGTTGGCGAACAGGGCGCGCTTGACGCTCTCGGCTCCGGTCACCATGCAGCAGATCGCGTCCGACAGGTCCGGCGTGACGTGGGAGAGGTTGTCCAGTGCGGTGACCCATCCCGCTGCCACCGCCGCGATCAGACTCTCTTCATCCTTCGGTGCCCGCCGCAGGTCACCGCTCATCCCCTCGATGATCCGCACGAGCATCCGGCCACCCGTGGACTTGCCCGCGCCCTGCGGGCCGGTGAGGAACGGCGCAGGGACGGGCCCGGACGGTCCGAGGCAGCCGATCAGCCACACGATGGCCAGGCATTCGGTCTCCGCGGTGGCGAAGTTGCGCAGCCGCATCAGCAGGTCGATGCCCCTGCCGCCGGTGTCCTTGACGGGCAGGGGCAGTTCCCCGGTGAGCTGTGTGCGCCGCCAGCAGACTTCACGCGGGTCGGGGGTGAGGATGTCCCAGCCCGAGGGGTGGATACGGACGGATTGCGGGGCTCATGATCGAACAGGTGATCCCCGACGACGTGGCGGTGGCGTACCAGGGCTTGCGCGCCGAAGGCTTCACCAGCCGCCTTCTGCCGGACAAGGTGACTCGGGGCTGACGGCGTGTTGGGGCGGTCTCTGTGAGACAACGACAGACGGCAAACGCACTGCTCAGGACCGGTTTTTTGCGGATCACTGAACGGTCTTCAAGCCTCCATGCCCCTCACGAGGCCGGCCAGGTGGATCTGAAGGTTCTTGAGACGTTCGTAGGTTGCGACCACCTCTGTCTCGAACGACAGAGGCCAGTGGGCTTTGGAGTGCCAGGAGTACTCCACCTCCCTCTCCTTCCACCTCTGATGGGTCACGCGCCAGGAGTTGTAGTGGTCGATGAACGCCAGGAAGGAGTCTGGTATCCGATCGCCCACAAGCAGGTGGGTCTTTGAGGCCAAGAGATCTTGGATCGCCTTATTGCGTGGCATGAACTCATGGTCAACCCAGAACAACCATAGGTCCCTTTCTGCAGAGCTGAGGTGCCCGTCTGGGGGGAACGCGGGAGTGTGCCCGAGCGTGTCGCAGAAGTCATCGAAGGCCGACCGTCCTTCCTTCACCAGGAATAGAAGGGGGCCGTAGAGCTGCTCCAGTTGGTTTTCGACGTGCGTGAGCCGCGCCTCGGTTCGCCTTCGCTTCAGATCGGCCCGTGCTGAGAGCGCATGATTGGCTAACCATCCGCCAGCGGTGACCGTTGCAGCGATCACCGCTGCCAGGGAGGTCGAATCCATGCCGTCAACTTGCCCTCTGCCCGGATGGGCACACACCATCTCGCACGCAGCCAGCAGTAGCCAACGACGGCCGATCGGGGACACCTGCTCATCCCTAGATCAGCGTCGGCTGACCGAATGCGGCCTTGACGAGAAGGCGGCCAGCCGACCTTGGTAGGCGCCGAGACGCCGCCTCGTGGCCATCCTCTGGCCAGAATGCTCCTAGCCGAGAAGGCGCAACCGGGAAGCTGCTGGTCAGCGGCGGTCGGTGCTAGAGCTGCCGAGCGGTCTTGAAAGCCGTCACCACCCTGGTTGATCAGGCTTTCCCTACGTCATCACGGCGTCTCGCTCCGTCCCCGGATACGCCGGCCGCGCGATTGAGCGAGCCATCTTGGCCGAGGCAAAAACGGCCGACACGGGGCTAGGGCGGTCGGCTCCACGGCTTCAGGCAGCCGCCATGGGGCGAGCCTCCAAGATCATGGAACCGATCGGGCAATTGCGGGCAGGCGAGGAGCCAGCCCGATTCACGGTCAGCGTTAAGGGCCATGATGTCTCGCCCCATGGCAGGTCCCGCCCAAACCGCTCCACCGACCTCTATAGCAGGCCGCACCCCTAGCAATGAGGGGAGTTGACTCCACCAGTCGGCCCCGATCTACTGCACCTCATGCCGGGGATGGACAAAGCGCGCTCGCTCGAGATGCATCCAGAAACCACCCAACCAGTGTCCACAGCGCAGGATTATGTAGAGACCAGGTTGTCTCAGTACCAGGAGTGGTACAACAGGAAGGCCGTCAAGACGAAGGCCATGCACCTGAGAATGCGAACGCTGTCCGTAGTAGGCGGCGCATTGGTGCCCGTCTTAGTCAACCTTGACGTGTCGTTCGCCAAGCTCACCGCCACGGTACTGAGCTTGGTCGTTGTGGGCTCTGTCTCGCTGGAGAGCGTGTACCGATACCGCGAGCAGTGGAAGAACTACCGGTCGACAGAGCAGTTGCTGGGCCACGAGCGGATCTACTTCCAAGCCAAGGTGGGACCGTACGCTGACCTACCAGACGCCCAGGCGTATAGGACCCTGGTAGCCAGAGTTGAGACGGCAATCGCTAGCGAGAACTCCGCAACACTCAACGTGATGACTCTGGGCAGTCAGGTCCATGCAGATGTGCAGAGTGCGCACGAACTGCCTGGGGCTCGACGCGAAGACTAGTTAGGGACCCGCAGGGCGGGCTGTGATCGCCCAACCTCACTCCTAAGGCGGTGGTCAGTGGGCGTGCTGTACAGCAGCGGAGTAAAGCAACCACGGCGACCGCAGCGGACCTTCAGGGCACCTGAGGAGCTGGTCGGGCAGCCTGGCAGAAGCCCGCATCAAGGATGCGCACATGGGCCTCTGGCGCGACTGGGGTGGTGCTGCTGATGCTGTCGCTCAGTCTCAACGGCAATCTCATCTGTGAGAGTTCGCGCTCGTTCACAGCCGTGTCAGCAGAGGGCGACATGCAGGATCTGAACGGGTCTGAACTACCAGGAACAGCAACCAGCAGAGCTGGAAGGCGTGTTGGGGGCAACCCCTCACGAGTTCGAATCTCGTATCCTCCGCCAGTGCCTCACCGGGCACTAACGTCGAAGGGCCCCACCGCAAGGTGGGGCCCTTCGACGTTGTCCGTCTCAGTTGGCTTCCCGTCTCAGTCAGTTGTCGGCGGCGGTTCGCGGAGCATGGCGCCAACCTGTTGCGCCACCTTCCGGAGCATCGGCCGCGTGACGTGCGTGTACCGAGCGCGCATCCGGGCCGCGGCCGTGTGGCGTGCGCCATGAAGACGGGGCTGCGTGGTTCGGTTCCTTCTTCTCAGTGCAGTTGCTCGGCCAGGCCGATGATGATGCCCGCCGGGCCGCGGAGGTAGCAGAGCAGATAGCTGTCCTCGAACCGGGCGATCTCGCCGAGGAGTTCGGCGCCGTGCGGGCGCAGGCGGGCAACGGTGTCCTCGACGTCGTCGACGGCGAACATGACGCGGTGCGTGCCCAGAATGTTGTGCGGCCGGTTGCGCGGCCCGGCGCTGATCACCGCGGGGCTGCGGTACTTCGCCAGCTCGAGCCGGCTGTGACCGTCCGGGGTCCGGACCATCGCGATGTCACAGTGGACGCCGTCGAGTCCGGTGCACTGGTCGGCGAAGAGGCCCTCGACCTCCGCCCTGCCCTCCAGCTCCATACCGAGTTCCACGAAGAACGCGATGGCCGCATCCATGTCCTCGACGACGATGCCGACGTTGTCCATCCGCTGAATCGCCATGCTGGTCTCTCCTTCTCCTCGTGCGGCCGGGGGGGCCGCTGATGCCCCTGGGACGGAGCCGGTGGCACGTTCTCGACATCCGCAGACCGCCGAACTCCGAAAAATCTGGATCGCGCCTCAGGTGAGATTCATCCGGATGTACCCCCACCACAGGCTGAAAGCGTGCTGGGGGCAACCCGTGGAATTTCGCCCTCTCAGTGGACCCTTCGATGTTGGAGGCCCGGGCAGCGATGAGTCTGCCGGCGTCCGCGGGTCTACCTTCCGACGGAGAAAACCAACTCATATCGGGAGTACGGCATGGGCCTTATCCACGTCGAGATGTTCGCGACCCTCGACCTTGTCGGGCAGGCGCCCGGCGGGCCTGACGAGGACCCGGTGGGGTTTCCGTTCGGCGGCTGGCAGGCGCCGCTGATGGACGAGGTCGCCGGGGCGCAGGTCGGTGCCGCGTACGAGGGGACGGACGCCCTCCTGCTCGGCCGGCGGACGTATGACATCTTCGCCGCCTACTGGCCGCACCAGGAGGGCGGCGAGGACAACGAGATCGCCACGCTCTTCAACAGCGTCCCGAAGTACGTGGCCTCCCGCGGCAGGCCCGACCTTCCGTGGGCCGGGTCCACACAGCTCGGCCCGGATCTGGCCGCCGCGGTGCGCGAGATCCGTGACCGGCACGAGCATGTGAAGGTCGTCGGGAGCCTGAACCTGGTGCAGACCCTCCTGCGCGAGAAGCTCTTCGACCGTCTCGACCTCTGGGTGCACCCGATCGTGCTCGGCGTCGGGAAGAAGGTGTTCGACGATGGCGCGGTGCCCGCGAACCTCACGCTCCTCGAACCGCCGGTAGCCGGTCCGAAGGGCACCGTGTACCTGCGCTACGGGCTCGCCGACGGCACTCCCGGCACGGGGGACATGAGCGCCCCCGATCGCGGTGTCGGACGCGGCGACTGAAGCGGCCACACAGCCCTTGCCGGCAGGGGCAGGGGATCGCCCCTTCGGTACGTCAGCCGCTCGTCTCCCCGCCCCACCGCTCAGGGCCCGCGCCGCGCCAGTCGATCCACGGCGACTCCGCCACCTCCGCCGGGTCGAGTTCCAGCCCGGCTCGGCGGAGGAACTCGGCTACGTCGGCCAGGTTGTGGGCGAGGCCGAGGATCTCGCCGTCGACGCGTACGCGTCGGCCGCCGGTGGGCGACGGTGGATGGACGGTCACGCGAATCGGTCCGGACATGTCCTCAGGCTCGTCCGGGACCTGCGGATCCGCATTCCGGCGCGTCATCGATGGAGCCGCTCGCGTACGTCCTCGTCCGGTCGTCCCAGGTCACGCAGTTCCCACCAGGCGCCGGGGCTCGGTCGCCGTTGCTGCCAGTAGGGATGGAAGAACAGCCGAGCGGAGAGCTGGTGCAGGCGTCGGCGCAGCTCGGTGCGGCCGGGCCGTTGGGCGAGCTGTAGGTAGGTGGTCCTCCACTCCTGCTGTGCCTGGGTGAGGTCGGCTGGGAACGGTCGCATGGCAAAATTCAATCATGTGTTCGATTTTCTGGTCCAGCGTAGAGGCCGCGTCCGGTGGTGAACCGGTGGCGTGGCGGACAGATCCGGATACGTCTCAGGGGCATGCGGGAGGCATCATCCCCGGATCGTGGTCGCTCATGGCGAGCGACGGCTCCTCAAGGCTTGCGGGGGGGGATGGCTCGCCCGGGACGGACACCCGCTCGTTCCCGAGATTTAACGTACGACGCCTTGGCACCCTCGGTCTACGCGCGTAACTTGAGCCGACTCCCCACAGCAGCCACTCCATGTGCCGCCCGCCGGTGGCGCGTTGACGTTCGTGACGTACCCAAGGAGACAGTCGGCGTGTCCAGAACTCCACACAGCAGGCCCCGTTGGCGCCATCTCGCCTACCCGCTCCTCTCGACGGGCGTGGCCGGGGCGTTCGTCCTGACCGCGGTGCCCGCCGCCACCGCGGCGCCCTCGGCGAGCGCGTTGATCACCGAGGTGTACGGCGGCGGGGGCAACTCGGGTGCGACGCTCACCCGCGACTTCGTCGAGCTCGGCAACGCCGGCTCGGCGGCGTACGACCTGTCGGGCTTCAGCGTGCAGTACCTGCCCGGTTCGCCGTCGGCGTCCTCCCAGTGGGGAGTAACGGCGCTCAGCGGCTCGGTCGCGCCCGGCGGACGCTTCCTGGTGGCCGAGTCGGCGGGCACCGGCGGGACGACGGCGCTGCCCACCGCGGACGCGACCGGCACGATCGCCATGAGCGCGACCACCGGCACGATCGCCCTGGTCTCAGGCACCACCGCGCTCGCCTGCAAGACCGCCGCGGACTGCGCGGCCGACAGCCGGATCGTCGACCTGGTGGGCTACGGCACGGCCGTCGTACGGGAGGGAAGCGGCCCGGCGGCCGGCGCCTCCAACACCGCGGCCGTGGCCCGCGCCGCGTCCCTGGCGGACACCGACGACAACGCCGCCGACCTCACCGCGGGCGCGCCCACGCCGTTCAACTCGGCCGGTGAGACAGCCGGTTCGGGTGACGGCGGCGGCGGCGGTGACGACGGCTCGACCGAACCGGGCACCGTCCGCGTCCACGACATCCAGGGGACCACCCGGCTCTCCCCGTACGCCGGGCAGACCGTCACCCGCGTCCCGGGCATCGTCACCGGCGTGCGCACCACGGGCTCGAAGGGCTACTGGATCCAGGACGCGCAGCCCGACGCCGACGCCCGCACCAGCGAGGGCGTCTTCGTCTACACCGGTTCCGCGGCTCCGGCCGTGAAGGTCGGCGACAGCGTCCTGACCACCGGCAAAGTCACCGAGTACTACCCGAGCAGCACCAGCCAGTCGCTCACCGAGATCAGCACCCCCACCACCAAGGTGCTCTCCAGCGGCAACGCGCTGCCCGAGGCCGTCGTCCTGAACGCCACCAGCGTTCCGAGCGCCTACACGCCCACCGCCGCGGGCGGCAGCATCGACTCCCTGGCCCTCGAACCGGCCGCGTACGCACTGGACTTCTACGAGTCCCTGGAAGGCGTGCGCGTCGCGGCCACCGACACCCGGGTGGTCGGTGCGACGACCGCGTACGACGAGGTGTGGGTGACGGTCAAGCCCGGCGAGAACCCGACCGCGCGCGGCGGCACGCTGTACTCCTCGTACGACCAGCCCAACACCGGCCGTATCAAGGTGATGTCCATCGACGACACCGCCACCTTCCCGGTGGCGAACGTCGGTGACGTGCTCACCGGCACCACGGCGGGCCCGCTCGACTACTCCACGTACGGCGGCTACAACCTCCAGGCCACCCAGCTCGGCACGCTCACCGCGAAGGGTCTCAAGCCCGAGACCACGCGCAAGCAGAAGAGCAAGGAGCTGGCGATCGCCACGTACAACGTGGAGAACCTGGACGCGCTCGACGAGCAGGAGAAGTTCGACCGGCTGGCCGGCGGCGTCGCGGTCAGCCTCAACTCCCCGGACATCGTGGCCCTGGAGGAGATCCAGGACGACAACGGAGCCACCAACGACGGCACCGTCACCAGTGAGGCGACGCTGACCCGGTTCACCGACGCGATCGTCGCGGCCGGCGGCCCCCGCTACTCGTGGCGCTATGTCGTGCCGGAGAACAACAAGGACGGCGGCGAGCCGGGCGGCAACATCCGGCAGGTCTTCCTCTTCAACGCCAAGCGGGTCTCCTTCACCGACCGCCCCGGCGGCGACGCCACCACCGCGACCGGTGTGGTGAAGACCCGCAAGGGCGCGCAGCTCACCTACTCGCCGGGCCGTATCAACCCCGCGAGCGACGCGTGGGACGCGAGCCGCAAGCCGCTGGTGGGCGAGTTCACCTTCCAGGGCGAGCAGGTCTTCGTGATCGCCAACCACTTCGTCTCCAAGGGCGGCGACGAGCCGCTGCACGGCAGTGACCAACTGCCCACCCGCAGCTCGGAGACGCAGCGGAACGCCCAGGCCGCCGAGGTCAACACCTTCGTCAAGAGCGTGCTCGCCGCGGACAGGAGCGCCAAGGTGGTCGTGCTCGGCGACCTGAACGACTACGAGTTCTCGCAGACGGTGACCACGCTCACCGCCGGCCGGGTGCTCACCCCGCTGATCACGACGCTCCCCAAATCGCAGCGCTACACCTACGTGTACGACGGCAACTCGCAGACCCTGGACCACATCCTGACCAGCCGTGCGGTCAGCGACTTCGACTACGACGTCGTCCACATCAACGCCGAGTTCGCCGACCAGGCGAGCGACCACGACCCGCAGATCGTCCGCATCGACATCAGCAAGTGCGGGAATCGGTAGTCCTTTTCCGTACGAGTGCGGTGCCCTTTCGGTACGAGAGCGGTAGCCCTTTCCGTACGAGTGCGCACCAAGCTCTCGCCGTGCCGTCCCGCCAGTCGGGAACCGGCACGGCGAGAGCCGTTTCACAGGCCGCGCTAAGCTTCCACCCTTTGAGGTGGGCGGGGAGCTCACAGGGTGCCCGCCGGGAACCAACGGGGGATTGGCACGCATGCGCGTCACGTTTCTGATCCACAACGGCTACGGCGTCGGCGGAACCATCCGCACCACGTGCAACCTCTCGGGCGCGCTGGCCGAGCTGGGGCACGAGGTCGAGGTGGTGTCGGTCTTCCGGCATCTCGAATCCCCCCGCTTCTCCTACGACAAACGCGTGCGCCTGCGCCATCTCGTCGACTCCGACAGGAAGAGCCCCGGCTACGAGGGCGAGCACCCCGATTTCGCGGTCCCCTCCGCCGACTTCCCGCGCGGCGAACACCGGTACCACGAGTACAGCGCCCTGACGGACCGTCGTATCGCCGAGTTCCTGGCCGAGTTGGACACCGACGTCCTCGTCGGCACCCGCCCCGGACTCAACGTGCAGATCGCCCGGCAGGCCCCGGCCCACGTCGTCAGGGTCGGCCAGGAACACCTGTCGCTCGAAGCGCACACGCACCGGCTCAACCTCACTCTGCGCCGCGTGTACCGCCGGCTCGACGCGGTCACCACCACCACCCGCGCCGACGCCGAGGCGTACCGCCGCCGGATGTGGCTGCCGGGCGTACGGATATCCGCGCTGCCCAACAGCGTCCCCGATCCCGGCATCGCCCCCTCCGACTGCGCCGCCCCGCAGATCGTCGCGGTCGGCCGGACCGCCCCGGTGAAGCGGTACCCGGACCTGATCGGCGCCTTCGCCCAGGTGGCCGCCCGGCGCCCCGACTGGAGCCTGCAGATCTGCGGCGTCGGCCCTCAGGACCGCGAACTGAAGGCGCTGGTCAAGGCGTTGGGGCTGTCCGACCGGGTCACCTTCCTGGGCAACGTCACCCCCGTCGAACCCGTGATGGCCCAGTCGTCGATCCTGGCGATGTCCTCACGGATGGAGTCCTTCGGCATGGCACTCGTCGAGGCCATGCGGGTGGGCCTGCCGGTGGTGAGCACCGACTGCCCGCACGGCCCCGGCGAGATCATCAGCCACGGGGTGGACGGCCTGCTGGTTCCGCCCGGCGACGTCGACGCGCTGGCCGCGGCGCTCCTGGAGCTGATCGACGACGAGCCACGACGCCGGCGCATGGGCCGGGAGGGACTGCTCAAGGGCGCGCGGTACGACCCCGAGCCGATCGCCGGACAGTGCGCGGCCCTCTTCCAGGAGCTCCTGGACACCCGCGCCGGCACCGTCGCCGCCCCTCGGCAGCCCGCCGCCGTCTTCCCGCGTGCGGCCGCACACACCGTCCGGGACCTCGCGGGCGCGACCGCCGCCAGGGCGCGCCGCGTTCCGGGCGCCCTGCGGCGACGGCTGCGCGCCCTCCTCGGGCGTTCCGCCAGGAGTCAGTAGGCCGTGGTCCGCGACTCCAAGTAGGCCTTCAGAAAGGCGTACTTGGCGTCGCTGTCGGCCGCCGGGAGCGGCGCGAAGCCGTCCCCGAGCTCCATCGACAGCGGCTTCGACGTACGAAGGGCGGGCCAGGTGGGCAGCGGGTGGCGGCCGGAGTGTCCGGAGCCGGCGTTGGGGTTGCCGGTGGCCGCGAAGTTCGCCACGTACGAGGAGGTCGTGTCGGCGATGGCGTGGTCCGCCGCCGTCCAGGGGCGGTCGGTTCCGTAGAGGTTGCCGAAGAGGTAGTACTTCTCCGCGCCGTGGTACGCGCCCGCGCCGTCCGCGGGCTCGACCGGGTTGGTGGTGTCCGAGCCCGGCGGAACGTGCGTCCACCAGTAGTTGTAGACCGGGCTCCTGTTCCCCGCGGTCTCCTTGAACTGGGTGCCCCACAGGAAGGTGGAGACGCGTTCCTCGTCGCGCGCGTAGTTGTTGTACTGCCGGGCCGCCTCCTGGTCGGTGACGGCCGGGTAGAGGGCGAGGAACTCCGGTGCCCGGTCGGCGAATTCGGACGCGGCGTACGCCCGGAACCGGTCCACCGTCATCTCCAGGTCCGGCGAGGCACCGTTCTCGTCCTTGTTGTTGCCGGTGAGGACCGGCACGTCGGCCTCGGCCCCCGACTCCATGGCCTCGGTGTACGAGGTCGGCAGGACGTAGCCGTCGAGGACGTTGCCGAAGTCGGTCCCGGCGGCCGGGGCGTCGTCCGCGTAGACCTTGGACACGATCTCGGCGGCGGACAGCGCCCGTAGCCCGGCGGTCGAGGAGGCGCCCATGTAGGCGGCGAACGCGGTGCCGTTGGCCTCGGCGGCGGCCAACGTCCGGTAACCGCCCGCCACATGGCCGAGCGCCGGGTCCTTGGTGTACTGCACCCCGGCGGCCAGCAGGGCCCGGTGGTACAGGCCCCGGGCGAGCCGGGAGATCATCGAGATGTTGACGAACGACGAGCCGTGCGACCAGCCGGCGATGGTCACCCGGTCCGGGTCCCCGCCGAACGCGGCGATGTTGCGCCGGACCCACTTGAGCGCCGCGACCGTGTCCAGGACGCCCCAGTTGCCGGAGCCGCCGTGCCCGGACTCGGCGCTCAGGCCGGGGTGGGCGAGGTTCCCGAAGGCGCCGACACGGTGGTTGAAGGTGACGACGACCACGCCCTTGTCCGCCAGGTTGGCACCGTCGTACACCGGCTGCGAGGCCCACATGGCGCTGTTGCGTCCGCCGTAGATCCACACGAGGACAGGCCGCCGCTCACGCGAACGGGCCGCCCCCGTCCAGATGTTGAGGTTCAGGCAGTCCTCGCTCAGCGGCGGCACCTTGTCGGCGGCTATGCCGGTGACGGGCTGCGGGCAGGCCGCACCCCAGGTGTCCGCCCTGCGCACGCCCTTCCAGGAGGGTGCGGGCCGCGGCGCGCGCCAGCGGTTCCTCCCGGCGGTGGAGGCCGCGTAGGGGATGCCCTTGTAGACGGTGATGCCGTCGAGGGCGGCCGGGACACCGGTCACCAGACCGGATTCCGTTCTCACCGGGGCCCGGGACGCGGCCGAGGCCGGGACCGTCTCCAGGCTGGCGAACAGCGCGGTGCCGACCGCGGCGCCGGCGGTACGGCCGAGGAATCCGCGCCGCCCGAGCGCTTCGGGGCGGGCGGAGGGAACGTTTCCGGGGCATGCGGAAGGAACGTCTCGCGAGGTCACAGGGTCTCCCGGTCGAGGGGGTGACAGAAGGGGGATGAACCATTCCGTGAGGAGTCGCCCCATGCTGTGCCCGGCCCCGGGGAGCGGCAAGAACCCCGGTGGTGACTCACAGCTTCCAAGCGGGGAACTTAGCTTGCACACCGTCACCCGCCGTACGGCTTGACAGTGTTCGAGGCCGCCGCCGCGGGGAGCGGCGGGTGTCAGCCGATCTCCACCGACTTCTCCACCGTGACCTGGTCGATGTCCGAGGTCCGCACCGTGGCCTTCATCGTCCAGGTGCCGGCCAGCGGGAGGGTGAGGCCGTCGGTGGCCCAGTAGCCGCCCTTGTCCGCGAGCTGGGCGTCGATCGGGCCGACGTCCTGCTTCGGAAGGGTGAAGGTGAGGCGAAGCTCGGGGACGGTGGCGAGCCCGCCGTCGGGGCCGTAGACCACGGCCTGGATGGAGTTCTCGCCCACCCGGCCCGGCGCCAGCTCGATCTGCACCTTGCCGTGCCCGCCGGGGGTGCCGACGTCGAACGGGATCAGCGTCGTCGACCCCATGGGCTGCTCGGCGGCCGACACGGCGGCCGCGGTCTCGGTGGCCGCCCGTCCCGGCTGGGTACCGGTCAGCACGGTGGTGACCACCAGGACGACGATCGCGACGGTGACCTCGGCGAAGACGGAACGGCGCAGCGCCCGCCGGTACACACCGGAATCGGGCGGGGCCGCCGCCTCACCGGTCCCGTCGGCTCCCGCGTCGTCGGAGCCTTCGCCGTCCCGTACGCCCTCGGAGGCGCCCGGAGCCCCGACCACCACCGACGCGGCCACCCGCTCCTTCACCAGCACCGGCGCGGCCATCTGCTCCGGAACCGCCAGCCGCCCGGTCCAGCGCCGCGAGAACCAGGCCCCCGCCAGCAGAAGCAGCACCGCGCACAGCTTGACGACGAGGATGCGGCCGTACGACGTCGAGGTCAGCGCGTCCCAGGTGCCGAGGCCGCGCCAGGACTGGTAGACGCCGGTGGCGGCGAGGACGGCGACCGAGCTGAGGGCGAGCCGGGAGAAGCGGGTGACGACGGCTGCCGGGACCGGTTCGTCGGGGCGGTACAGCGCGGTGAGCAGGGCGGTCAGGCCGCCGAGCCAGACGGCCATGGCGAGCAGGTGCAGTACGGAGGAGACCATCGCCACCGGGACCTGGATGCCGGCGGACGCGTGCTCGGCGGCGGCCCAGGTGACCGCGAGACCGAGGGCGAGTGCTCCGCCGGTCGCCCACCTGACCCGTCCCGGCCCCCGCTCTCCCGCCCGTACGGGATAGAAGACGACGGCGCCCAGCAGCACCAGCCTGCCTACCAGCGCCAGCCCGGGCCTGCTGGTCAGCGTCTCGCGCAGCACGGCGGGATCGAAGGCGGCGGCGAGGCCGCTGCCCCGCTCGTAGGGGCCGCGCAGGAGCAGCAGGAGCAGGGTGGAGACGAACAGGGTCCACCAGCCGCCCAGCAGCAGGCGGCGCACACTGCCCTGGAACCCGCAGGCCAGGACGAAGACGGCGGCTCCGATGAGCACGGCGAGCCCGCCGTAGGCGACGTAGCGGGTGATGTCGTAGAGGTTGCTCGCGAGGGTGTCCTGGGCGGAGGCGGCGGGCAGGACGGCGGCGGTCGCGGAGGGCTTGCCGATGGAGAAGGTGAAGGCGCCGGAGACCGGGTGACTGTCCGCCGAGACGACCCGCCAGGCCACGGTGAAGGTGCCGGTGCCCATGTCGTCGGGCAGGCTCACCAGGGCGGTGTTGGCGCGGTCGCCCGCGTGCCCCGGCTTGCCGGTGTGGACGCGGCGGTTGTCCGGGGTGATCACGCGGAAGGAGTCGTCGAGGAGGCCGACGGACTCGGTGAAGGTCAGCGTGATCTGCGTGGGCGCCTTCTTCACCACGCTGCCGTCCTGCGGATCGGTGCCCTTCAGCGCGGCGTGCGCGGACGCGCCGCCCACACCGCCGAAGAGCACCAGGACCAGCACCGTGCCCAGCAGCGCCAGTCCCCGGACGATGTGCCGCCGCGTTCGCCGTCCGCTCACGTACCGTCTCCGTATCCGCATGTCCTGGTCGCGCCCGCGTTCCCCCGGTCTCGGATACGTACGGACGAAAGCGGCGTCCTGCTCATCTTCGCGGCGGGAAACCCCCCGCGAAAGCCCTCTCCCGTGTCAGGAAGGCGAGTTGGGCGGGCTTCTCCGGCAGATACACCTCGGGCAGGTCGATCTCGGGCAGCACGATCAGCGACTCCGGGACGAACCCCTGCCTGATCAGCCGGTCGATGGCCTTCGTGTTCCGCGCGTCGGGCTCGACCACGACCCGCCGCCGGTCCAGCCCGATCAGCAGGTACGTGGTGAACGCGGTCAGCAGCGCGGAGGACCACCCCGGCCGCCCACCGCCGGCTCCCGCGGGCGCGATCAGCAGATGGACCCCGATGTCACCGTCCCGGACGTCGTAGCACTCGCTGACGCGGTCGGCCCCGGGCTCGTACGACTGGAAGAGCGCCGCCGGTTCGCCGTCCTTGACCGCGAGGAACGCGTGGTGGGTGTCGAGCGAGTCCAGGTGGAGGTACGTCTCCAGCACCTGTTGCCTGCTGAGCCCGTTCATGCCCCAGAACCGGGCCCGTTCCCCGCTCACCCAGCCGTGGATGACGTCCAGGTCGGCGTGCGGGTCGACGGGCAGGATACGGACGGTCCCGAAGCCGTCGAGAAGCTGCTCGTGGACGGCGTCGCGGTCCACGGCGTACGGCTCAGTCCGCATGGTTCTCCCTGGTCAGTGCGTTCCAGTCGGTGGTCACGGGGGCGAGATCTCCCTTGAGCCACAGGGGGAGTTGGTCACGGTGGTGGACGGCTCCCGCGACCCCGTCGGCACCGAGAGGCACGATCCACAGGCTCCGCTCCCGGTCGGCGAGATCCCACACGTACCGGGCGGCCGGCCCCCGCGCGCTCAGGTCGGTGATCCCGGGGACCGCCGAGGTGCACAGCACGCAGTCGTGGTCGCCGGACAGCCCCGGTTCGTCGTACGACGTGCGGCCCAGCGCGCGCCAGGGCACGAGCCGGTGGGTCTCGCCCCAGGCGCGCGGGGTCCAGTCGGCGGCCACTTCCTCGAGCGCCGTACGGACGATCGCGGCACGGTCGATGCCGTACAACTCCTCGGCCCGCAGCAGGTTTTCGAGAGCGAACCCGATGCGGGGGACGAGGGCGAGCCAGGGAAGGAAGACCTCCGGGTGGGCGGGCGGCTCGGCGAGCACCGCCAGCGCGGGCTGCGCCGCGAGCCCGCGCACGACCGCGCCACGAACCGCCGCGAACGCCGCCGCACCATGGCTGTCGGCGTCCATGTGCCGATCCCAGCCGAGGAGTTGGTCCCGCAGCTCGACGGCACGCGGACTCAGCCCCTCCCGCAGAGCGTCGACCTGGTCCAACAGGGCAGCGGCGGAAGCCAGATGAGTATCTGTGTGAACGGCCGCCATGTCACCGACGGCCCATTTCGCCCGCCCCCCGAGGAGTTCCGCGATCCGATCCGCACGATGCGGCGCGGCGAACTCGACCCCGAACGGAGTGGCCGGCCCCCGCTGGTTGGCCATGACGGCGACCCCGTCGTCACGGTGACTGTGGTCGTGAGGCATCCGGTCGTGCCATCCCCGCCACTCCCGTCCCGGCTCCCAGGCGTTGACGACCCGCGTGCGGTTGTCCGTACCGCGCACCGGGACCCGTCCGGCGACCCGGTGCAGCAGGCCGCCCTCGGTGTCGGCGGCCTGTACGACGTTCACGGGCTCGGCCCAGAGGTCGAAGGCGCGGTCCACGTCGGCGACCCGGCGGGCGCGAAGGAGGGGGAGCAGCGCGCTGAAGCCGAGGTCCTCGGAGACGCGGGGCGGATAACGCAGGCTGATGGACTCCGGCGCGCCGGTTCCCCCGATGATGACAGGCCCCCGCCCCGTCTCGATCACCTCGACCTCGACGGGCTCGCTCCCGGCGACCTCCACGCTCTCCACGTGCCGCGTCACGGGCCGCCACTCCCCGTCCGGGTCGAGGGC
The DNA here is from genome assembly GCF_044457665.1 of Streptomyces sp. NPDC050535. Taxonomy (NCBI): domain Bacteria; kingdom Bacillati; phylum Actinomycetota; class Actinomycetes; order Kitasatosporales; family Streptomycetaceae; genus Streptomyces; species Streptomyces sp. NPDC050535. The sequence continues at coordinate 430,576 of NZ_JBITHE010000005.1, read as the reverse complement.
CTCCACCTCCCCCGACGAGGAACCGGTCCGCCGCAGCCGCTCCCGGAAGAGGTCCTGGTAGTCGGCCATCGCGTTGGTGATCGCCCAGGCGACGTGACCCGTGTGGGCGAAGTGGGCGATGCCCGGGACGCCCGGGACGCCGAGGCCGATGACGTCGAACTCGGGGCAGGAGAGATGGATCTGCTGGTAGACGCCGGGGTCCTCGATGAAGCGGTGGGGGTCACCGGCGATGAGCGCGTGTCCGGTGACCGTGCGCGCGCCGCTCACCAGCCATCCGTTGCTGCCGGAGGTACCGGGCCCGTCGGTGGCGAAGAGCCCCACGGCCTCCGCGCCGAGCCGCCGCACGACCTCCTCGCGCCACAGCTTGGCGGGGAACCCGGCGAAAAGGATGTGCGTGCCGAGCCAGACGCCGAGCGGGGTCCACGGATCCCAGCGCCCGGGAGCGAGCCCGCTCTCCGCGAACTCCACGGCCCGCCGGCCACCCTCGGCAAGCCCCTCGTTGACGCCTTCGACATACGAGAGAACCCAGGCGGCGGTCTCGGGGTCCCGTCGCTCCAGAGCGGCGAAACAGCGTCTGGCGGTGTCGTCGAGCCGGGCCTGGCGCGCGAACCGGTCCCAGCCGACGGCCTCGGCGCCGAGGAACGCGGCGGAGGTGCCCTGGAAACGGTGCCGTTCCACCTCCAGCTGCCAGGCCCGGTCCACGGCGGTCACCCGGCCCTGGGCACGGGCGAGCTCAAGCGCGCTGCCGGCTCGCAGATGAGGGATTCCCCAGGCATCACGGTAGATCTCGACGGTCACGGTCCAGCCCCACTCTCCTCAGGTTAGGCTAACCTAACTTTTCTAGGAGAGATCGTACGCGAGCGAAGGAACACCAGAACCCGTACCTCTGGATACCGGCGAGCGTCTCAGGACCACACCCGCCATCATCGATCCATGGACGTCACCCTTCACCTGGCCCAGCAGCCCGAAGCCGACGAACTCCTCGGACGCAGTCCGCTCGCCGCCCTCGTCGGCATGCTCCTGGACCAGCAGGTTCCGATGGAGTGGGCGTTCGCCGGCCCGTACACGATCGCCCAGCGCATGGGCAGGGACGACCTCGACGCGCAGGAGATCGCCACGTACGACCCGGAGGCCTTCGCCGCCCTCCTCTCCACGAAGCCGGCCGTCCACCGCTACCCCGGCTCGATGGCCAAGCGCGTCCAGCAGCTCTGCCAGTACCTCGTGGAGCACTACGACGCCGACCCCACCGCCATCTGGAAAGACGCCACCACCGGCGACGAACTCCTGGCCCGCCTCAAGGAACTCCCCGGCTTCGGCCCCCAGAAAGCCCAGATCTTCCTGGCCCTCCTGGGCAAACAACTCGGCGTACACCCCAAGGGCTGGCGAGACGCCGCGGGCCCCTACGGCGCCCCGAAATCCTTCCGCTCGGTAGCCGACATCACCGACCCCGCCTCCCTGGCAAAAGTAAGAGCCCACAAACAGGAACTGAAGGCAGCCGCAAAAGCGGCAAAGACGACCGGCAAGTAACGCCGAAGGCCCTCGGCCCGGCACGACCCGCAGCCACCCACCCACGGAAGGGGGCGTGCCGGTACGTCCAGATGCCCGTCGCGTACGTTCGCGTCACCGGACCCGCCCCCTCCTGCCCGACGTCTGATCCGGCGGCGACGGGCGGGACGTACCGGCACGCCCCCGACCCCCCACCGGCCGAGCGGCCGCCCACGGCCAGGCGCCCTCCCACGCCGCGCCAGCGAGCCCGTACACCACTCGGTCCATCCCGGTGGCGACCCCCTCCGAGCCGCCCCCAGCATGAGACATGACCGAGGAAAGAGACGCGCCCCCCACGCCCCTAGAAGGCCCCCTGCACCTCCTCACCCGCGCCGCCTGGCAGGCAGTCCTGGCCGCAGGCGTGGCAACCCTGGCGCTGGGCGTCATGGTCCTGGTCTGGCCGGGCGCCTCACTCTTCGCCGCAGGCATCCTCTTCGGCCTCTACCTGCTGGTCAGCGGCATCCTGCAACTGGTCGCCGCCTTCGGCACCCACGCGGCGACCTCCCTCCGCGTGATGGCCTTCATCAGCGGCGCCCTCTCCATCCTGCTGGGCCTGTTCTGCTTCCGCGGCGCGATGCAGTCGATCCTGCTGCTCGCCCTGTGGATCGGCATCGGCTGGCTGTTCCGCGGGATCACGCAGACCCTGGCCGCCGCCTCCGACCCGGGCGTACCGGCCCGCGGCTGGCAGATCTTCCTGGGAATCGTCAGCTTCCTCGCCGGCATCGTGCTGATCGTCTCGCCGTTCGAGTCGGTCGGCGTCCTCACCCTGGTGGGCGGCTGCTGGCTCCTCGCGGTCGGCGTCACCGAGATCATCACGGCGTTCCGGATCCGCGGCCGCGCCCACCATGTTCCCAGCACCGTCTGACACCCGCGGGCCCGGCCTCACAGGTCAACTCCGCGCCCGCCCGGTACGCCAAGAGAGCGGATCTCCCCGCCCGCCGATGAACCACCGGCTCCCGATGGGGACATGACGTCTCATGAGGCTGAGGGTGCTCGTCCTGCTGGTCGTCGCGTTGCTCGCGACGCCCCCGCACCCCTCGACGCCCACCGCGACGGGCACAAGCACGGAATCCCCCGCCCCCAGCGCCCCGGCCCCTGCCGCCGCCGAACCCGACGTACCGGACACGGCCCTGCGCCCCCCGGCCGGCCGGGGACACCGCCCGGTCACCCCCCTGCGCCCAGCCCCCCGCACCGGTGCGGACCACCCGGCTCCCGGCCCGCACCCCCGCCCCGTACCCGCGCCCCCGTCGCACTCCCCCACCCTGCACGCACTGCGCTGCGTGGTCCTGCGCTGCTGACAGACCCGGCCTCCGGACCCGTCACTCACCAGCGACCGCAAGGACACAGCCATGCCCAAGGACCCGTACGCGGTCCTGCGCGCACTCCTGCGCGCAGACGCCGTACGCAACGCCCCGAAGCCGCCCCGCACCCCGACGCCGAACCCGCAAGCGAGCCCGCAGCCGAGCCCACCGACCCCGGACTCCCGCCCCGTCCTGGACGACCAGCCGCACAGGTCCCCCCGGAGGAACCCCGCGGGCGCCTAGCCACACCCCACACCGCCCAGCCACACCAGAAAGGTGGCCGTCCCTCACCCGAGGGACGGCCACCGGCACCCCGGACCAGCCCCTACCGCTTGCGCCGTGCCGTCCCGAAGAGCGACCGCGTGATCTCCCGCCCGATCTGCGTCCCCACCGACCGCGCGAGGGACTTGAACATGCCGCTCCCGACGACCTGCTCGACGACGGAGGCGTCCTCCTTGGGCGCCCTGGCCCGCCCTTTCGCCGGGGCCGCCGTGGCTTCGGGCGCAGGACCACCCGCGCGGGGTGCCCGCGCCGCGGCGAGCTTCTCGTACGCGGACTCCCGGTCCACCGCCTGCGCGTAGCGCCCGTACGACGTCGACCCCCGCACCGCCGCGTCGAGGGCCTCCGCGTCGACCGGCCCCATCAGGGACCGCGGCGCCCGCAGCCGCGTCACCGCGACCGGCGTCGGCGCGCCCTTCTCGCTGAGCACGGTGATCACGGCCTCGCCGGTGCCGAGGCCGGTGAGGACCTCCTCCAGGTCGTACGGCGAGTTGGGGAAGGTCTTCACCGTGGCCTTCAGCGCCTTCTGGTCGTCGGGCGTGAAGGCACGCAGAGCGTGCTGGACGCGGTTGCCGAGCTGCCCGAGGACGTCCGCGGGCACGTCCTTCGGGGTCTGCGTCACGAAGAAGACGCCGACTCCTTTCGAGCGAATCAGCCGGACGGTCTGGGTGATGGAGTCCAGGAAGGCCTTCGACGCGTCGTTGAAGAGGAGATGGGCCTCGTCGAAGAAGAAGACGAGCTTCGGCTTGTCGGCGTCGCCGACCTCGGGGAGGTCGTGGAAGAGGTCGGCGAGCAGCCACATCAGGAAGGTGGAGAAGAGCTGCGGTTTGTCCTGGACCCCGGGGAGTTCCAGGACGGACACGACACCCCGCCCGTCCGCCACCGTCCGCAGCAGGTCGGCCGTGTCGAACTCCGGCTCCCCGAAGAAGGGGCTCATGCCCTGCGCCTCGAACGCGGTGAGGGAGCGCAGGATCACGCCCGCCGTCGCGGTCGAGAGGCCGCCGATCCCCTTCAGCTCGGCCTTGCCCTCGTCCGAGGTCAGGAAGGTGGCGACCGCGCGCAGGTCCTTGAGATCGACCAGCTCCAGGCCCTTCTGGTCGGCGTAGTGGAAGATCAGGCCGAGCGACTGCTCCTGGGTCTGGTTGAGCTGGAGCACCTTGGAGAGCAGCACGGGGCCGAAGCTCGTGATGGTCGCCCGTACGGGGATGCCGTGGCCCATGCCGCCGAGTGCGTAGAACTCGGCGGGACAGCCGGTCGGCGTCCACTCCTGGCGTACCTCGGCGGCGCGCTGCCGGACCTTTTCGTTGGGGACGCCGGGGGCCGAGATCCCGGAGACGTCGCCCTTGATGTCGGCGAGGAACACGGGCACGCCCTGCGCCGAGAGCTGTTCGGCGACGAGCTGGAGGGTCTTGGTCTTGCCGGTGCCGGTGGCGCCGGCGACCAGCCCGTGCCGGTTCAGCATCGGAAGCGGGATGCGGATCTGTACGTCCGGCACGCACCGCGCGTCCCAGAGCAGGGCGCCGAGATCGAGCGCGGGTCCCGAGAACGCGTACCCGGCGGCGATCTCAAGGACTCCCTCGGGCAGGGCCGCGGCGTCACCAATCGCCCCGGAAGCGCCATTGTTCGCCCCCGGAACGCCACCGATCGACGCGGAAGCGCTTCCGTCCGTCGCGGGAGCGGTCGCCGAGGGCGTGGTCCCGGCAGTGGCCGGAGGTACCGTCTCGCTGTCACTCATATGAGGCCCCTGTTTCCGGTTTGCCCTGATTTACGGCGTCTTTTCCAGCGTCGCACTCCGTCGCCATGGCTGCGCCCGGAAGGTCTTGACCGGTAGGCTTTCCGTGTGATCTTCAAGCGCATCGGAAACGGCCGGCCGTACCCCGACCACGGCCGGGAAAGCACCCGGCAGTGGGCGGATGTCGCGCCGCGCCCGGTCCGCCTCGATCAGCTGGTGACGACCAAGGGCCAGCTCGACCTGGAAACGCTGCTCGCCGAGGACTCCACGTTCTACGGCGACCTCTTCGCGCACGTCGTGAAGTGGCAGGGCGATCTCTACCTGGAGGACGGCCTGCACCGCGCCGTCCGCGCGGCGCTCCAGCAGCGCCAGGTACTGCACGCGCGCGTCCTCGAACTGGGCTGACCGACCCCTGTTGACCCTTTTGGGTTGGACTGAGCGCGGGACAATGATCATCTAGTAGTTATCGTCGCCGCGGAGCACTACGCTGCGCCCATGAGCATGCTCACTCCCCCTGGCATGGGTGGCCAGTACCGGATCACGGGGGACAATTACCCGCGGATGCGCCGACCCCGCGGGCGCCGCAGGCTCGCGTTCCTCATCGTCGCCTCCGTCACCGCGCTCGGGCTGATCGGGTGGGGAACCCTCCAGCTCATCGACGTCTTCACCGGCGGCGACAAGGCCGTGGCGGCCGGAACGAAGTCGGGCTGCGCGTCCAAGGCAAGCCCTTCGGCCACCGCCTCCGGCGCCTCCACGGCCTCCGCCTCCGCCGGGACGCCGCCCAGGCCGGGCCAGATCACCGTCAACGTCTTCAACGCGACGCCCCGCAGCGGGCTCGCCAAGGAGACCGCGGACGAGCTGAAGAAGCGCGGCTTCCGGATCGGCGACGTGGGCAACGCGCCGAAGGCCTACGACAAGAAGGTCGACGGCGCGGGGATACTGCTCGGCGCGAAGGGGGCGGCCCAGGCCGCGCTGCCGGTGCTCAACACCCAGCTCTCCGGCGCGCAGCTCAAGACCGACGGCCGCGCGAAGGCCGACCAGGTCGACCTGATCCTCGGCACCGGCTTCAGGAACCTGACGGTGAAGGAGGACGCCGACAAGGCGCTGGCCGTTCTGGCCCAGCCCCGTCCGACGCCCTCCGCCACGAAGAACGGCTGCTGAAGCCCGTACGTACGCGCGGGGGTGCCTACTCGGCAGCCCCGTACATCCGGTCCCCCGCGTCCCCGAGGCCCGGCACGATGTAGCCGTGCTCGTTGAGCCGCTCGTCGACCGACGCGGTCACGACCGTCACCGGTGTGCCCGCCAGCTCTCGCTCCATGAGCTCGACGCCCTCGGGGGCGGCGAGGAGCACCACCGCGGTGACATCGTCGGCGCCGCGCTTGATCAGCTCGCGGATCGCCGCGACGAGGGTGCCGCCGGTGGCCAGCATCGGGTCCAGGACGTACACCTGGCGCCCGGAGAGGTCGTCCGGCATGCGGGTCGCGTACGTGGACGCCTGGAGCGTCTCCTCGTCGCGCACCATGCCCAGGAAGCCGACCTCGGCGGTCGGCAGCAGCCGGACCATGCCCTCGAGCATGCCGAGGCCCGCACGCAGGATCGGCACGACGAGGGGGCGCGGGTAGGACAGCTTGACGCCGGTGGTCGGGGAGACCGGGGTCACGATGTCGACCTGCTCCGTACGCACGTCCCGGGTGGCCTCGTAGGCGAGCAGGGTGACCAGCTCGTCGGCGAGCCGCCGGAAGGTCGCGGAGTCGGTGCGACGGTCGCGCAGAGTGGTGAGCTTATGGGCGACCAGGGGGTGGTCGACGACGTGGAGACGCATGTCCACAACAGTAGCCGGGCTCCGGCCGCCCACCAGTGCCCTGTCCCGGTACGGTCCGGCGCCGCCCCTCACCCGTCCGCTGGCATCAAACCGCCCGGCGGGGGGAAAGTGGGAGGGACGGACCTGGGGTGGTGAGCCTGTGCGAGACCGGGACGAGGAGTTCCCCGAACGGCCGGAGACGGACGCCGAGCGCCGCCGGCGCCGCGCCCAGTTCCTCCGCGACCTGGCCGAGGCGCGCGAACTGCGCGACCGCGTCCAGCCCCGCCGGGCCAAGACCGCCCGGCTGCGGCACGCGATGCGCATGCGCACGTTCCGCTGGTAGCCGCCACGCGCGCTCTGAAGCCACCGCCGACCACCCGCCACGCGCGCCCGGAAGACCGGCTCCGGCCACCCGCCAAGCGCTCGGAGGCCGCCCCCGGGCATCCCGGCACACGCTCGGAGGCCGGAGCTGGGCGGCCGGCACACGCTCGGAAGCCGGAGCTGGGCGGCCCGGTACGCGCTCGGAGCCGCCGCGGGACGCGCGGGGTTCTTGCGCGGTCTTCGCCGTGAGCCGCACCATGTGCTTGCGCGACATTCGCCGGCTGCCACGCCGTGCGGGTGCGCGACATCCGCCGGTAACCCGCCTGCGCGCCGCCCACGCCGTGCGGGCGGGGAGGTGCGGATGTGGCGCCGACGGCCGCGTACGATCCGCTGTTAGCGATCAAAAGAGGCAGACACAGCAGGCCGAAGACGTCCCCTGAAGGCTCTGTTTCTGCCACGATTCCGAGTGGGTGGGACTCGGAGAAACGCGCCCCGCCCACAGCCTCCGCCGGGGGGACCGCCAACCGGCACGCCTATGACAGTGGGAGAGTCACGGTGTACTTCGCCGCACTGCTCGCGCGCACCGAAGACGGGTGGGAAGCGAGCGACACAGAGCTGGACGATGTGGAGACCCTGTCGGATCTGACGGATCTGGCCCGTGAAGCCTCGGAGGAGGCGGACACGGTACTCGTCCTCATCGAGCAGGAGGACGCGTGGTTCGGCGTTCTCCGCCTGGATGGCGAGGAGGACCCTCGTATCTACGTCTCGGACGCCGCCGCCGCTGCCCGCAGCTCGTACGGCGAGATCCTGCTCACCGACGAACTGCTCGGAAGGGAGCCCGGCGACGACGATGTCGTCGACCTCGACTCCCTGGACCTGGACGGCACGGAGGACGGTGAACCCGACGACGCGGACGACTCCGACGAGGAGGACGAGGAGACCGTCGTTTCCGGCGACGCCGTGTCGCACAGCCCCGTCGGGGACCGCGGCATCCTCGCCGACCTCGGTGTCAGCGAGAAGGAACTGCTCGCCCTGGACGAAGGCGACGCGCTCAGCACGATCGCCGACGCGCTGGGAGCGGCGGAGGTCCTGGAGACCGTCCGCTAGGTTCCTCGGCTAGGTTCCCCTGGTGAGCACCGCCAAGGAGACCCCACAACCCGATCCGGTACGCGACCGCTGGCGGGCCGCGATGCGGCTCGCCCTGGACGAGGCCGAGCTGGCCGTCCAGGGCGGGGATGTCCCCGTCGGCGCCGTCGTGCTGTCCACGGACGGCACGACGGTGCTCGCGGCCGGGCACAACGAGCGCGAGGCGACCGGCGATCCGACGGCGCACGCCGAGGTTCTCGCGCTCCGCAGGGCTGCCGCCAAGCTCGGCGAGTGGCGGCTGTCCGGCTGCACGCTCGTCGTGACCCTGGAGCCCTGCGTCATGTGCGCGGGCGCCCTGGTGCAGTCCCGGGTCGAACGGGTCGTCTACGGCGCCCGCGACGAGAAGGCGGGCGCGGCCGGCTCCCTCTGGGACCTCGTGCGCGACCGCCGGCTCAACCACCGCCCCGAGGTGATCGAGGGCGTCCTCGCCGACGAGTCCGCGCACCTGCTCACCGACTTCTTCCGGCACCGCTGACCCCGGGCCCGACCGCTCCCAGGGGCCGGTAAACCGATTTCGAAGCACGCCCCACCTTGGGGTAAGGTCTGTCTCGGTAGCGTGTCCGAGCGGCCGAAGGAGCTCGCCTCGAAAGCGAGTGTGGCGCAAGTCACCGAGGGTTCAAATCCCTCCGCTACCGCTTGAGAAGGGCCCCGTCGAGAGACGGGGCCCTTCGTGCGTAACGGCGCGGGGCGAGCGCGGACGGCGGCGGGAGTCCCGCAACGGGCTTCTACCAGCGGGCCGTTGGTCACCGAGGGGGTGGCGAAGGTTACACTCGCGGCCGTCAACAGGGGCCCAGCGGGCGCAGCAGTCACAGGGGAGGCCGCGATGGCGGTGAATTCGAAGAAGATCGCCGTCTATGTGCTCGTGGTCTTCGTGCTGTACGTGATCATCACGGATCCGGCGAAGGCGGCCGACTACGTCCAGATAGGGTTCGAGGGCATATCGAACGCCGCTCAGAGCGTCGGCGACTTCATGACGTGGATCGCCGACGGGGCCAAGGACTGAGCCGACGCGACAGCGAAAAGAACCGCACCACCAGGGAGTACCCGTGATCCGCCATCTGGTCCTCTTCAAGCTCAACGAGGGTGTCGAGCGCGACGACCCGCGCGTCGTCGAGGGCGTCGCGGCGTTCCGCGCTCTCGGCGAGCTGATTCCGGAGCTGCGCTTCTGGGAGTGCGACTGGAACATCACCGACCGGCCCATCGCGTACGACTTCGCGATCAACTCCGCCGTCGACGACCTCGACTCCCTGAAGCGGTACTTGGAGCACCCGGCGCACCAGGCGGGCGTCGCGCTGTGGCGGGAGTTCGCGACCTGGGTGATCGCCGACTATCCGTTCTGACCCCTGTTCCGAGCCGCGCGTTCGGGAGCCCCTCGCCGGAACCGGCAGGGGCTCTTTTGCGTCCTATGCCCCAACTCTCCCTAAATCTGGTTCAACACGACGTTATGGGGTGCTTGCACACAGTGCACATGTCTTGTGATGCTATGACCGCTTTTGACGGATGAGTTGATGGATCTGACGGATCATAGAGGTGGAGTTGACCGTGCCGGCCAGTACTGCGCCTCAAGCACCGCCGCAAGCACCACTGCAGACACCCCCGCAAGCCCCCCTGCAAGCACTGCCTCAGGCGTCGCCGCAAGCACCGCCCCAGGCGTCACCGCAGCCGCCGCCCCAGGCGCCGCCGCAGGACGTCGTGGTCATCCAGGACCCGCCCCAGGAAGTCGCCCCGGAGCGGCGCCGCGGAGCTGACACCAGGGCTCTCACCCAGGTGCTCTTCGGCCAGCTCAAAGGGCTCCAGCCGGGCACTCCGGAGCACAACCGCGTGCGCGGCGCGCTCATCGAGGCCAACCTCCCGCTCGTCCGGTACGCCGCCGCCCGCTTCCGCAGCCGCAACGAGCCGATGGAGGACGTCGTCCAGGTCGGCACGATCGGCCTGATCAACGCGATCGACCGGTTCGACCCGGACCGCGGCGTGCAGTTCCCGACCTTCGCGATGCCGACCGTCGTCGGGGAGATCAAGCGGTACTTCCGCGACAACGTCCGCACCGTCCACGTACCGCGCCGGCTGCACGAGCTGTGGGTGCAGGTGAACAGCGCGACGGAGGACCTCACCACAGCCTTCGGACGCTCGCCCACCACCGCCGAGATCGCCGAGCGGCTGCGGATCACCGAGGAGGACGTGCTGTCCTGCATCGAGGCCGGGCGCTCGTACCACGCCACCTCCCTCGAGGCCGCCCAGGAGGGCGACGGACTGCCCGGACTGCTCGACCGGCTCGGCTACGAGGACCCGGCGCTGGACGGGGTCGAACACCGCGACCTCGTCCGCCATCTCCTCGTACAACTGCCCGAGCGCGAACAGCGGATCCTTCTGCTGCGCTACTACAGCAATCTGACGCAGTCACAGATCAGCGCCGAACTGGGAGTTTCCCAGATGCATGTGTCAAGGCTGCTCGCCCGTAGTTTCGCGCGTCTTCGATCCGCAAACAGGATCGAGGCGTAACCGGTAGGAGCGAATCGCCCACCGACGTCTTTCCTGGCCGTTCGGCACTGAAAAACCGTCAGACCCCCTCTATCCAGGGCCTATTCACCCTCCACTTGTCGACATGTCACTACAGCGTGTTGCCGACATGTGACATTCTGCGGGAAGCGCGTTTGCCGCAGCCCCGCCGCCGGTATTCAGGTGGAGGCTGCGTTCCTCCGACGGGAGCGTCCGCCGCGACCGTCCGCGACCCAAAGGGGGTGGCATGTCCGCAGAACAGGGCAGCTCGAAGGTGCTCACGCTCACGAAGAGCGAACCCGCGCCCGACGCGCTTCACCATGTCGATGTTCCAGCCCTTCCAGCCCCCGATGCCGCGCCGGCCGCCCAGGCCGTCCCGGCACCCGCGACCTCAGGGGCCATCGACACCCGCACCCTGTCCCGCTCCCTGTTCCTGCGGCTCGCCGCACTCGGCGAGAACAGCCCCGAGCATGCCTACGTCCGGGACACCCTCATCGAGCTCAACCTCCCGCTCGTCCGGTACGCGGCGGCACGCTTCCGCTCCCGGAACGAGCCGATGGAGGACATCGTCCAGGTCGGCACGATCGGCCTGATCAAGGCGATCGACCGCTTCGACTGCGAACGCGGCGTGGAGTTCCCGACGTTCGCGATGCCGACCGTCGTCGGTGAGATCAAGCGGTTCTTCCGCGACACGTCCTGGTCGGTGCGCGTCCCGCGCCGCCTCCAGGAGCTGCGGCTCGCGCTCACCAAGACCAGCGACGAGCTCTCGCAGCGGCTCGACCGCTCGCCCACCGTCGCCGAACTCGCCGTCGCGCTCGGGGTGTCCGAGGAGGACGTCGTCGACGGCCTCGCGGTCGGCAACGCGTACACCGCGTCGTCCCTCGACTCGCCGGCCCCCGAGGACGACGGCGGCGAGGGCTCCCTCGCGGACCGCCTCGGCTACGAGGACACCGCTCTGGAGGGCGTCGAGTACCGCGAGTCCCTCAAGCCGCTGCTCGCCAAACTCCCGCCCCGCGAGCGCCGGATCATCATGCTCCGCTTCTTCGCGAACATGACCCAGTCGCAGATCGGCGAGGAGGTCGGCATCTCGCAGATGCACGTCTCCCGGCTGCTGACCCGGACGCTCTCACAGCTGCGCGAAGGCCTCATCTCCGACTGAATGTCCTCACCGAGGGTCCTCACCGGCGTCCCGCGGGTTCATATTTGACGATGCGTCAGCCACACTGACGCGATGCGTCGACAGTCGATAGGTGGTCGCCGAGGTGCCCTTGTGGGTGCCTCGGCGGCTGTGGTGTGCCTCGGGAGCGCGCTCGCCGCCTGCGGTGCCGGGAGCGGCGGGGGCGGTTACGTCGCCGTACAACATCCCGCGTCCGGACCGGCGGTGGCGCCCACGGGGGACGTGGAGCTGATCCCCCTGGAGGAGGCCCCGGCTTCCGAGGACGTCAAGAGGGCGGCAGGGGGCGGGACTTCGGGCGCGGGGACCTCGGGCGGCGGCAGCGGTGCGCCCGGCTCGGGGACGGACACTCCTGGCGGCGGACGTACGGCGTCACCGGGCGGCGCGGCCCCCGGAACAGGCGCAGCTCTAGGAACAGGCCCGGCCTCCGGAACCGGCGATGCCGACTCCGGCCGTACGGGCGGAAGTTCCAGCCCGGGTACGGGCACCGGCACGCCCCCAGCGACTCCGGCGACTCCCGCGGCACCCGGGCCCGCCGTCCTCACCACCGGCGCCCCGGAGCGCGCGAGCGCCGATCAGCGGTGGTGCGAGCGGGTGACTGTCTCGTTCCGCAACACCGGGGGTACGGCGGTGCGTTCGGGCGCGGTGACCTTCGGGACGCACATCATCGGGGCGCTCGGCGTCGACTGGGCGACGATCGAGTCCGCCGAGGAGCTGCCCGTACCGATCGCCGCGGGCGCGGCACGGACGAAGACTTGGACGGTGTGCGTCGAGGCATGGCGGGTCCCACTGGGCATGCACGTGGAGACGCGGGACGTGTCCGTCGACTGGCGGTAGCCGACGATGGCCCGCGCCGGCCGCGACAGCCAGGCGGCCGACGACCGGCGACCGGCAAGGCAGCCGTCGGCCAGCGGCAGCCGACAGGTCCCCCCGTCATGCGCCGCCCCGTGAGCCGGAGGCCCCTACCGCGTGAGCCGGAGGCACCCCGCGTGACGCGGGTACCGCCCGGCGGCGCGGCGACGGAAACGCCCGCCGCGCCGGCGACCGGACCGGCCGTTACTTGAGTGCGAGCCAGGCCACCGCGGCCACGACCGCCACGGCGATGACGACTCCGATGATCAGGCCGATGCGGGGACCCGCCGGGGCGGCCACCGCCTGCTGCTGCCGGCCCTGAGGGGCCTCGTCGACGAACGCGCGGAACATCTGGGTGCTTCCCGCGGGGTCTTGGGTGCCCTCGGGGCCCTGGGTGTTTGCCATGGCCCAGGACACTAGCGAACCCGGAACGGTTGCCCAAGTGCGGGGGTTCCGTACCCGGGATCCCGATACCCGCGCACTCGCCGGAACGGACTGTCTCCCCACCCGCCCCCACCTGTGGGTTTACATTCGCCAATGCTTGCCTTTGCCAAGGCTTTAGGGCTCCACCCCCGATTTAGTTTGCCTGTAGCAACCAACATTATTATGGTTGCCCAAAGCAACGAATGAGTAGGAGGGGTGATGGCGGAGCAGGCGCAGTACGAGGAGCTGGCTCGTCAGCTCAGTGCCATCGGCGCGGTGAAGAGAGGCATGGGGCGGATCCTGCCGTCCGACTGCCCCGCTGGTTCGGCCGCCGTGCTGACGCTGCTCGGCCAGTACGGCGAGATGCGCATGAGCAGGCTCGCCGAGCTGCTCTCCGTGGACATGTCGGTGACCAGCCGCCATGTCGCGCACGTCGCGGACCGGGGCTGGATCGAACGGTCCCCGGACCCGGCCGACAAGCGCTCGCGCATCCTGCGCCTCACCCCCGACGGACACGAACAGCTCGACGAGCTCTCCCGGCGCACCTCGCGGCTTCTCGCCGACCGGCTGAGCGACTGGTCCGACCACGAGGTCGGGCTGCTCATCCACCTGATGGGCCGGCTGCGCGAGAGCTTCGGCGACTGCCGTGCCGCCCCGCAGCGACCTCCGCAGGCGCCGGAGGCGGAAGCGCCGGAACCGACCACCCGTACACCCGCATGAGTACGCGAGTACGCAACAGAAGGAAGCCCATGGCTACAACCACACCAGCCGGTGTGCGGGCGCACGCCAAGCACGGAGGCGGATCCTCCGGGCCCGCCGACGGCACACCGATGACGCACCGGCAGATCATGGAGGCGCTCTCCGGGCTGCTGCTCGGAATGTTCGTCGCGATCCTCTCGTCGACGATCGTCACCAACGCCCTCCCCGAGATCATCGGCGACCTGGGCGGCGGCCAGTCCGCCTACACCTGGGTCGTCACGGCCGCACTGCTGGCGATGACCGCGACCACACCGCTGTGGGGCAAGCTCGCCGACCTCTACAACAAGAAGGCGCTCGTACAGATAGCGCTCGTCATTTACGTGCTGGGCTCGGCCGCCGCCGGTCTGTCCCAGAACCCCGGCATGCTCATCGCCTGCCGTGTCGTCCAGGGCATCGGCGTCGGCGGTCTGTCCGCCCTCGCCCAGATCGTCATGGCCGCGATGATCTCCCCGCGTGAGCGCGGACGCTACTCCGGCTACCTCGGCGCGACGTTCGCGGTCGCGACCGTCGGCGGCCCGCTGCTCGGCGGTGTCATCACCGACACGAGCTGGCTGGGCTGGCGCTGGTGCTTCTACGTCGGTGTGCCGTTCGCGGTCATCGCGCTGATCGTGCTCCAGAAGACCCTGCACCTGCCCGTCGTGAAGCGGGACGTGAAGGTCGACTGGGGCGGCGCGTTCTTCGTCTCCGCCGCGGTCTCGCTGCTCCTCGTCTGGGTCACCTTCGCCGGTGACAAGTACGACTGGGTGTCGTGGCAGACGTACGCGATGGTCGGCGGCTCGATCGTGCTCGGACTGCTGTTCGTGCTCGTGGAGTCCCGGGCGAGCGAGCCGATCATCCCGCTGCGCCTGTTCCGCAACCGCACGATCACGCTGTCCTCCATCGCCTCGCTCTTCGTGGGTGTCGCGATGTTCACCGGCACGGTCTTCTTCAGCCAGTACTTCCAGCTGGCCAGGGACAAGTCGCCGACGATGTCCGGCGTCATGACCATCCCGATGATCGGCGGCCTGTTCCTCTCCTCCACGGTCTCGGGGCAGATCATCACCAAGACCGGCCGGTGGAAGTACTGGCTGGTCGGCGGTGGCGTCCTGATCACCGCGGGCCTCGGTCTGCTGGGCACCATCCGGTACGACACCACCTACTGGCACATCGCGATCTTCATGGCGCTGATGGGCCTCGGCATCGGCATGATGATGCAGAACCTGGTGCTGTCCACGCAGAACCAGGTGGCCCCGGCCGACCTCGGCGCGGCCAGCTCCACGGTGACGTTCTTCCGTTCCCTCGGTGGCGCGATCGGCGTCTCCGCGCTGGGCGCGGTGATGTCCACCCGGATCACCGACTACGTCAAGGACGGCGTGGCCGGCCTCGACCCCAAGTACGCCGCCGCGGCGGCCGGTTCGAGCTCCGACAGCGCGATCCCGGACATGGACAAGCTGCCCGCGCCGCTGCGCACCGTCATGGAGAGCGCGTACGGCCACGGCATCGCGGACGTCTTCCTGATCGCCGCGGCTCTGGCGCTGCTCGCCTTCCTCGTGACGCTGTTCATCAAGGAGGTCCCGCTGCGGACCTCGGGCGGCCTCGCGCAGGCCGCGGAGGCCAGCGCGGCCGCGGCGCAGGCTCCGACAGCCGGGGAGAAGGCCCTGAGCCCGGCCCTGGACCGGCCGGCGGCGGACCCCGAAAGCACGCGACGGCTCTCCGCCGTGGCAACGGCGGAGAGGGAAAGCACTCCCGTGCCCCCCGTGCCCGGCGGGATTCCGGTACGCGGTCACGTCCGCGGCGCCGAGAGCGCGCCCGTGCCGCAGGCCGCGGTCACGCTGATCTCGCTCGCGGGTCGGCAGTTGGGCCGCTCGGTCGCGCAGGCCGACGGTTCCTACGCCGTGGACGCGCCCGGCGTGGGCAGTTACGTCCTGATCGCCTCGGCGGACGGTTTCCAGCCGCAGGCCTCGACGGTCCTCGTGAACGACGAGCCGGTCGCCTACGACATCCTGCTGAGCGGCACGAGCGGCCTGAGCGGCGTCGTACGGGCCTCCGAGGGCGGCAACCCGGTCAAGGACGCCATGGTCATCGTGACCGACGTGCGCGGTGACGTGCTGGCCACCGGAACCACCGGTGAGCAGGGCGAGTTCACCTTCGCCGAGCTGATCCCGGGCTCCGTGACCGTCGCGGTCAACGCCGCCGGGCACCGGCCCGTGGCGCTCCCCGTCGAGGTCGGCGGCGCGGGTGTCACCCGGGTCGACGTCGAGCTCGCCTCCGGCGCCCTGGTCCAGGGTGTCGTACGGGCTCCGGGCGGCCCGCTCGGCGACGCGCGGGTCACGCTGGTCGACGCGGCCGGAAACGTGGTCGGCACCGCCAGGACCGGCACGGACGGCGCGTACGCCTTCACCGACCTGGACAGCGGCGAGTACACGGTCATCGCGACGGGTTACCCGCCGGTGGCCACCGCGCTCACCGTCCAGGGCCGCGGCGCCGACGCGCACGACATCGAACTCGCCCACCCGGGCGAGTAATCGGACCCCGGCCCGTGGGGCGCGCGCTCTGAGCGGAGGCGCGCCTCCACGGGCCGGTCTTTTTTGACCGACTCGCAGGGAGAGAACGGGATGGGACTGACCGCAAGGATCCGGACACGGGACGGATGGGCCGTGTCGCACGCGGTCGTCACGGTGACCGACATGACCGGCGTCCAGGTGCTGCGTACCGAGGCGGACGCCGAAGGAGCCGTGCGCGACACGAACCCCCTCGCCCCCGGCGCGTACACCGTGATCGTCACGGCGGTGGGCTACGCGCCCGCGGCGTCCAGCGCCCTCGTCACGGCGAGCGGCCGGGCCGAGGTCGGCACGGTGACCCTCGCCCGCCAGGGCGGCACGGAACTGCCGCCTCCCGGCCCCTGGAGCGTCGACCCGGCCCACTCCTCCGTCGGCGCGGTGGCCCAGCACCTGGGCATCTCCAGCGTGCACGGCCGTTTCACCGACTTCGCGGCGCGGATCGAGATCGCCCCCGACGAGACGGCCAAGTCCCGCGTGGAGGCGGTGATCAACGCCTCCTCCATCGACACCGGCAACACGACACGCGACGAACACCTCAGGTCCCCCGACTTCCTGGACGTCACGGCGTACCCCGAGATCACCTACCACTCGACGGGCCTCACCCTCGCCGGCTCCGACCGCTGGACCGTCCACGGCGAGCTGACCATGCGCGGAGTCGTACGTCCCGTGGACCTGGACCTGGCCTACCTCGGCACCGGCGCCGACCCGTGGGGCGGCACCCGCGCCGCGTTCCGGGCGACCACGGAACTGCACCGCGAGGACTTCGCCATGAACTACAACCAGATCGTCCAGGCAGGCATCGCGGCCATCGGCACGACCCTGAAGGTCGAACTGGACATCCAGGCGGTGCAGGGCGGATCACTCCCGCAGGCGTAGACGCACCCGGGGGTTCTTCCGCGGTCATAGGAACGGCAGGGACAGCCACGACGAGAGCGCAGGCCCTAGGCTGCGAACCATGGCACCGAACACCGCGACGAACACCCCTGTATCCCGCGACGAACTGCTGGACTTCGTACGCCCCCGCCACCGCGCCATCCTGCTCACCCGCCGCGCCGACGGCGACCCGCAGGGCTCACCTCTGACCTGCGGCGTCGACGACTCCGGCCGCATCGTCGTCTCGACGTACCCCGAACGCGCCAAGACCCGCAACGCCAAGCGGGACGAGCGGGTCAGCCTGATCGTCCTGAGCGACGAGTGGAACGGCCCGTGGGTCCAGATCGACGGCACGGCCGAGGTCCTCGACTCGCCCGACTCGGTCGAGCCCCTGGTCGAGTACTACCGCAACATCGCGGGCGAGCACCCGAACTGGGACGAGTACCGCGAGGCGATGCTCAAGCAGGGCAAGTCGATCATCCGCGTCACCCCCGACCGCTGGAGCCCGGTGGCCACAGGCGGCTTCCCGGCAAGGCTGGCTCCGCAGGAGTAGCGAAGGCCGCGGTAGTCGACACCCGCAGCCGCCCACCGGCGGAAGGGGCCGTGTCGGTACATCAAATGCCCGCATCCGAACGGATCGATCCCCACGGCCACTGTTCACCCACAGTCGATCCGTTCGGATGCGGGCGGATGTACCGGCGCGGCCCCGACCCACCACACCCCGTGGGCGAACCACCCACCACCCGCGGGCGCGTGAGGCGAACCACCCACCACCCGCGGGCGCGAGGGGCGAACCACCCACCACTCGCGGGCGAACAGAAGCTCAGCCCCGCTCGACCATCGCCTCGATCCCCGCGATCAGCGTCTCCAGCGCGAACCTGAAGTCCCGCTCCCGCATCTCCTCCACGGTGTCCCCGCCCCGCGCCCCCAGGAGATCGGCGAAGCTCTCGAAGTGGGCGGCGAACTGCGGCTGTTCGCCGATCGCGCCCATGGCCTGGCGGTAGTACTCGTCCTGGCTCACCCCCGCCGAGGCGGACCGCTGCACGAAGTGCCCCTCGATCGTGCCGAAGCCGTAAACGAACTGGAAGACCGCCGAGACCGCGCCCGTCTGTCCGTGCGGAGGCAGCCCCGTCCCGCGGACCACCTTCTGCACGCGGAACGAGAAGGCCATGGAGTGCGGACCGATGTTCAGGAACGTGCCCATGAGCGGGGAAACCCAGGGGTGGCGCACCAACAGCGCCCGGTACCCGCCGGCGAGTGAACGCAACTGGTCACGCCAGTCCTCCCCCGACTCCGGCTCGGGCAGCTCCAGTTCGCCGTACACCGCGTCGAGGGCCAGCTCGAGCAGGTCGTCCTTGGTGTCGACGTACCAGTACACGGACATCGCGGTGACGTTCAGCTCGGCGGCCAGCCGGCGCATGGAGAACCTCGCCATCCCCTCCGCGTCGAGCAACCGCACCGTCACCTCGGTGATCCGCTCCCGGTCGAGCCCGGTCGGCTGACCACCGCCACGCGCCGCCGCCCCGCCCCGCGCGGCCTTGCCCTCCAGCCAGACACTGGTCCGCGCCGGACGCTCGGCCCGGTCGGCTGCCCTCACCATGGCGCACCTTCCTCGCAACTCGGACTACGCGGACGTACGTTCGGCGAGCGACCCGGAACCCCCCGGTCCGCTCTCCCCGATGCTAAGCGGGCACGCCAGACGGTGATCGCCACCGCGAGGCCGCATCCCCGGTACTCACTGTCTGGGTGGTACCCCCATCACCCGCCGCAGCAACGCCGCCGCCACCAGCCCTCCCCCCGCTCGTCCACCGCACAGAACAGGGTGTGGCCCGGAGCGAACGCTCCGGGCCACACCCTGTGCAGAGAACCGTCAGCTACCGCTCGCAGGCTGCGTCAGGTCGTAGAAGGTGGCCGAACCGACCGTCACCTTCGTGTAGTTGGCCTCGACCCAGGAGGTGATCTGGGAGGAGGTGCCGTCGCTGCTGCCGCCCATGCCGCCGCTCGTTCCACTGGAGATGAAGTAGTGGATCTTGCCGTCGGCCACGTACTGCTTGAACTGGGCCAGCGTGGGTGACGGGTCGGTGCCGTTGAAGCCGCCGATCGCCATCACCGGCGCACCGGTGGCGAGTTGGTAGCTGGCGGAGTTCTGGGCGCCGATGGCGGCTGCCGCCCAGGTGTAGTCGTCGGCGTTCTTCTTCAGGAGCGTCTTCGCCTCGTCGGTGACGGTCGCCCCGTTGAGTAGACCGGCCGCGCCGCCGCCACCGCCCATGCCGCCGCCTTCACCCATGCCGCCACCGGCCGTGCCACCCTGCTGGCCGTTCTGCGGGGCGGTGCCGTTCGTGCCGCCGCCGGGGAAGCCGCCGCCTGCGCCGCCCGTTCCGCCGGTCGGGGGCTGACCGGTGGTGCCGCCCTGCTGGTTCTGGCCCGGCATTCCACCGCCGCCGAAACCACCACGGCCACCGCCGCCGCCACCTCCACCGGGACCGCCCATCATGCTCGCGCCGGACGGACCGGCCGTCACGATGGAACCGGTGTGCCCGGTGTTCACCGTGCTGAGCGTGTAGGCCGTCGGGCCCGCGACCGCGGCCACGAAGCTCAGGGCGACGGTGGCGAGGGCCAGTTGGCGGCCCAGCCTGGTCACGAAGATCAGGCCGAGGGCGCCGGCCAGACCGCCGACGAGGACCAGCCACTTGAGCCAGGGCAGGTAGTCGGGGGTGCGGTTGAGGAGGACGTATCCCCAGGCCGCGGTCGCGGTGACCGAGGCGGCGAGGGTGAGCGAGGCCCAGATCTTCGAGCGTTCCTCCCACAGCAGCGTCGCGCCCATACCGACCACGGCGGCGATGTAGGGGGCCAGGGCGATCGTGTAGTACTGGTGGAAGATGCCGGCCATGTAGCTGAAGACGACCAGGGTCATCAGCAGCGCGCCGCCCCAGGCGAGGAACGAGGCCCGGGTCAGGTCGGTCCGCCTGGCCCCGCGCATGAGGACGAGGCCCGCGACGAAGAGGATGAGCGCGGCCGGCAGCAGCCACGAGATCTGGCTGCCGATCTCGGAGTTGAACATCCGGTCCCAGCCGGTCTCGCCCCACTGCCCGGTGCCGCCGGCACCGCCTCCGCCGCCGACACTGCCGGTCTCGTCGCCGCTGATCCGGCCAAGTCCGTTGTAACCAAAGGTCAGTTCAAGGAACGAGTTGTTCTGCGAGCCGCCGATGTAGGGGCGCGAGGAGGCCGGCCACAGCTCGACGATCGCGACCCACCAGCCGCCGGAGACGACCAGCGCGAGCGTCGACCAGCCCAGCTGCACGAACCGCTTCCGCAGCCCGACCGGCGCGCAGACCGCGTACAGAACGGCGAGCGGCGGCAGGATCAGGAATGCCTGCAGGGTCTTCGACAGGAAGGCGAAGCCGACCGCGACACCCGCCCAGACCAGCCACTTCGTACGGCCGTCCTCCAGGGCGCGGATCACGCAGTAGACCGTGACGGTCATGAGCAGCGCGAGGATCGCGTCCGGGTTGTTGAACCGGAACATGAGCGCGGCCACGGGGGTGAGCGCGAGCACCGCGCCCGCGATCAGGCCCGCCGCCGGGCTGAAGCGGCGGCGCAGGGCCGCGTACAGGACCCCGACCGTGCCGACGCCCATGAGCACCTCGGGGACGAGGATCGCCCACGAGTTGAGCCCGAAGATCCGTACCGACAGCTCCATCGGCCACAGCGAGGCCGGGGGCTTGTCGACGGTGATGGCGTTGGAGGCGTCCAGCGAGCCGAAGAAGAAGGCCTTCCAGCTCTGGCTGCCGGCCTGGACGGCCGCGGAGTAGAAGGAGTTGGCGTAGCCGGAGGCGCTCAGGTTGTACAGGTACAGCACCGCGGTGACGACCAGCAGACCGAGGAACGCGGGGCGCACCCAGCGCGGGTCCTCGGGCCGGCCTCGCCAGACCCGGCGCGCGAAGGGCTGCTTGGGCTCACCGGACCGGGGCGCGACCTCGGGCCCGGTGGAAACGGTGGGCTCGGTGGAGACGGTGGATACGACCGGCTCGTGTACGGCCGTCGAGGTGTCGCCCGGGGGATTCGCTCCCCCCTGATAGCTCGTATCGGGCTGAGTGGTCATCGCGCGTCCCTCGGATTCGGTTCGTCGTCGTACGGGCGCACCGCTTGCAGCTGCATGGTCGCGTCCCCCCGGGTGAGGTCCGCGGCTTCACCGGCGCGGAACTGGTCTGTACGGAACTGGTCCGAGCCGAACTGGCCCGTGCCGAACCGGCCGGTGCGGAACCGGTCCGCGTCGTACGGGGAGCGGGCCGCCGTCGAGTAGGTGGGCGAGGCCGGGTTGTGGCCCGCCGCGACCGGGGACGGTGTGTCGTCGCGCCGGTCGGGGAAGACCCAGGCCCGGAAGAGCAGGAACCGCAGCACCGTCGCCGCGAGGTTGGCGGCGATGAGCACCGCCAGTTCCGTGGAGTGCCCCGGGTCGGTCGTCGCCGCGTTCAGGGCGGCGAGCGACCCGCTGGTGAGGATGAGTCCGATACCGAACACGACCAGGCCCTGCGCCTGGTGGCGGACGGCGCCGCCCCGGCCGCGTACGCCGAAGGTCAGCCGCCTGTTGGCGGCGGTGTTGGCGACGGCCGACACCAGCAGGGCGAGCGCGTTGGCGACCTGCGAGCCCGAGAACGTACGGAAGCCGGTGTAGAGCAGCAGGTAGAAGAGCGTGGAGAGGGCGCCGACCACGCAGAAGCCGACGAGCTGGCGGGCGAGGCCCTTGGGGACGTCGGTCAGCTCGCGGTCGCGCGGGTCGTCCCCGAAGGGCCTGGCGAGCCGGTCCAGCGGCAGCGAACCGGTGGCGAGGGCGCGGCCGACGCGCCAGACGCCCTTCAGGTCGTCCGTCGCGGTCTTGACGATGTGCACGGTCGAGTCCGGGTCGTCGACCCAGTCGACGGGGACCTCGTGTATACGAAGCCCCGCGCGCTCGGCGAGCACCAGCATCTCGGTGTCGAAGAACCAGCCGGTGTCCTCGACGAGCGGCAGCAGCACCTGGGCGACATCACGCCGGATCGCCTTGAAGCCGCACTGGGCGTCGGAGAACCGCGCCTGGAGCGAACCGCGCAGGATCAGGTTGTACGAACGGCTGATGAACTCCCGCTTGGCGCCGCGCACCACGCGCGAACTCCGGGCGAGCCGCGAGCCGATCGCGAGGTCCGAGTGGCCCGATATCAGCGGGGCCACCAGCGGCAGCAGGGCGTTGAGGTCGGTGGAGAGGTCCACGTCCATGTACGCGAGGATCGGGGCGTCCGAGGCGGACCACACCGTGCGCAGCGCCCGGCCCCGGCCCTTCTGCTCCAGCCGGAAGGACCTGACCTCCGGGATCTCGCTGTCCAGCCGTGCCGCGACCCGCGGAGTCGTGTCGGTCGACGCGTTGTCCGCGATGGTGATGCGGAACTCGTACGGGAAGGTGCGCCTGAGGTGCTCGTGCAGTCTCATCACACACGGCTGGAGGTCCTTCTCCTCGTTGTAGACGGGGATCACAACATCCAGGACAGGCGTACCGGCGGACCCGGCCGGGAGGTGCTCCCGCGCCGGCAGGTTGCCGGGAGAAGAGTCGGTTCGCATGTCAACGACTCTCCTCATACGCCCTGTTGCACCCATGTGGTGGCACTGTGCTCCGACTGTGAGTACGTTTGCGAATTTGTTTCGACGGGCAGCGCGGGCAGATGCAGGGTGAACACGGTGCGTCCGGGCACGCTGTCGACGGTCACCGCACCCCCGTGCGCGGAGGCGACGGCCTGCACGATGGCGAGTCCCAGACCGGTTGAGCCGGAGGAGCGTGAGCGTGAGGTGTCACCGCGCGCGAAGCGTTCGAAGACGCGCGGGAGCAGGTCGGCCGGAATGCCCTGGCCGTCGTCCTGGACGTCCACGCAGAGCCACGGCCCCTGCTGGTGGACGCGCGCGGTCACGGTCGTACCGGGCGGTGTGTGCGTGCGTGCGTTCGCGAACAGGTTGACCATCACCTGTTGCAGGCGGGCCGCGTCGGCGAGGACGAGCGCGGGCTCGTCGGGCAGCTCCAGGCGCCAGTTGTGGTCACGTCCGGCGGCCCGCGCGTCGCTGACCGCGTCGATGACGAGCGGTACGAGGTCGGTGTTCTCGTACTGGAGCGGGCGTCCGGCGTCCAGCCGGGCGAGCAGCAGCAGGTCCTCGACGAGCAGCGTCATGCGCCCGGCCTCGGACTCGATCCGGCCGAGCGCGTGCCGGGTGTCGGGCCCGGTCTCCTCCCTGCCGCGTCTGGTCAGCTCGGCGTAACCGCGGATGGACGCCAGTGGCGTACGCAGCTCATGGCTCGCGTCGGCGACGAACTGCCGTACCCGCGTCTCGCTCTGCTGTCTCGCGTGCAGGGCGCCGTGGATGTGGTCGAGCATCCGGTTGAGGGCCGCGCCGACCTGGCCGACCTCGGTGTGCGGATCGGCCTCGGACTCGTGGACCCGCTCGTACAGGGTGACTTCGCCGCTGTGCAGGGGGAGTTCGGAGACGCGGGTGGCGGTGGCGGCGACCTTGCGCAGCGGGCGCAGGGCCAGGCCGACGAGCACGCTGCCCGCGATACCGGCGGCGATCAGACCGGCGCCGGTGACGCTCACCTCGACGAGGATGAGGGTGTTGATGGTGTTGGTGACGGACTTGGTGGGGATGGCAACGTAGAACGCGCCCTTGGTGCCGTCCTTGTACATGACCCGGTACTCACCGAGGCCGGGAAGCTCCACGCTGTGCACGCCGGTCTTGGACACCGAGCCGAGCGCGGCCTGTTGTGCCTCGGTGAGTGTCTGGGTGCCCATCTGGAAGCTGCCGTTGGTGTCGGTCTGTTCCTTGGAGACGACGGCGTCGGTGATCCCGCCGTTCTCCACGACGGCCGCGATGGTGTTCTCCTGGCTCGGCCCCCGGGTGAGGAAGTCGAAGGTGTCGTCCTGCGAGTTGGTGCCGGAGAGGGTCCCGGGTATCTGGCTGTCGGCGTCCGGGTTCCCGCCGCCCGGCTTCAGAGGACCTCCGGTCGCTCGCATCGCGGCCTCGCCGAGCTGGCCGTCGAGTTGCTCGTACAGGTGCTTCTGGAGCGCGATGGTGGTCACCGTACCGATGACAGCACAGACCACGGCGATGAGGGCCACCGCCGAGACGACGAGCCGCGTCCGCAGGGTGCGCGGCTGTCGTCCTCGCCTCTTCTGCGCTCGCGGCCGTCGTCGTCCGCTCATGACGCGGCGGGCTTGATCAGGTAACCGGCACCGCGCCGCGTGTGGATCATCGGCTCGCGACCGGCGTCGATCTTGCGGCGCAGGTAGGAGATGTACAGCTCGACGACGTTGGCCTGGCCGCCGAAGTCGTACGACCACACGCGGTCGAGGATCTGCGCCTTGCTGAGCACCCGGCGCGGGTTGCGCATCAGGAAGCGCAGCAGCTCGAACTCGGTCGCGGTGAGGTGGATACCTTCGCCGCTCCGCGAGACCTCATGGCTGTCCTCGTCGAGGGTGAGGTCCCCGACGACGAGCGTGGAGTCGCTGCGGCGGTCGGCGGCGCCGGACCTGCGGATGAGGCCGCGCAGCCGGGCGACCACCTCTTCGAGGCTGAAGGGTTTGGTGACGTAGTCGTCGCCGCCGGCGGTGAGCCCGGCTATGCGGTCCTCGACGGCGTCCTTCGCGGTGAGGAAGAGGACGGGCACGTCGGGCAGTTCGCGGCGCAGCCGGCCCAGGACGGTCAGCCCGTCCATGTCCGGCAGCATCATGTCGAGGACGACGGCGTCGGGCCGGAAGTCGCGAGCGGTCTGAATCGCTCCCGTCCCGTCACCCGCGCTGCGGATCTGCCAGCCTTCGTATCGAAGGGCCATGGACAGCAGCTCGGTGATCGACAGCTCGTCGTCCACCACCAGCACTCGGACGGGGCTCCCGTCCGGCCTCAGCAGTTCGGTGCGCCCCTGGGGCGAGGTCGTGGTCATAGCGGACACATTGCTAGGCGCCGCTGAGAACATCCTTTCCGGAACCTGTGATTTTCCTGAGAAACGCACAGGCGCCTCTCAGGGAATTGCTGGGGAGGGCTCAGCACGTGCTGTGACGGGATGGTCGCGGGTGGCACCGGGGTCGCGGGGGCTCGCTGGGGCGGGGTGATCGTGAGGGTGCCGGGCTCACTGGGGCGGAGTGGTTACGGAGGTGCCGGGCTCACGGTGGAGGGGGAGGGGAGGGGGATCGCGGGGCGCTGGATTCACTGTGGAGGGGAGGGGGATCGCGGGTGCCGGGCTCACGGTTGAGGGGAGGGGGATCGCGGGTGCCGGGCTCACTGTGGAGGGGAGGGGGATCGCGGGTGCCGGGCTCACGGTTGAGGGGTGAGCCCGAACAGCCGGGCCCCGTTGTCGTGGCAGACAGCCCGCAGCCAGTCGTCGCCCAGGCCGAGCCGCTCCAGGGCGTGCAGCTGATGGACGTACGGATACGGGATGTTGGGGAAGTCGGTGCCGAGCAGCACCCGGTCCCCGAGGTCGGCGAGCCGGGGCAGCGCCTCGCGCGGAAACGGCGAGAGCCGCTCGCTGAAGTCCGTGAACGCCATGGTCGTGTCCAGCCGCACCTCCCCGTACCGCTCCGCGAGCCCGAGGAAGTCCTCGTACTCGGGCATCCCGAGGTGCGCGACGACCAGCCGCAGCCGGGGGTGCCTGGCCAGCACCCCGGCCACCGGACCGGGCCCGGTGTGCTTGCCGGGCGCGGGCCCGGACCCGCAGTGCGTCACGACCGGGATGCCGGCCTCGGCGAGCAGTCCCCACACGGGATCGAGGAACGGGTCACCAGGGTCGTACGCCCCCACCTGCACGTGCGCCTTGAACACCCGCGCCCCCGCCTCGACGGCCTCGCGCACATACGTCTCGACGCCCGGCTCGGGAAACAGGGTCGCGGTGTGCAGACAGTCCGGGGTCCGCCGGGCGAAGTCGGCGGCCCAGCCGTTGAGCCACCGCGCCATGCCCGCCCGGTGCGGATACAGCATGGACGTGAAGGCCCTCGCGCCGAACTCCCTTATCACCGCGAGCCGTTCGTCCTCGTCGCCGCGGTAGGTGATCGGCCATTCGACCCCGCCCGTCAGCGGGCCGAGTGTGTCGAAGTAGGCCCACACCTTGCGCAGCACGCGCTCGGGCATGAAGTGGGTGTGGACGTCGACGAGCCCGGGAAGCCCGAGCCGCGTCCAGAACTCCCGTACCTCGCCGGACTCATGCCGGCCGTCCGTCCCGTTCACATCCGCTCCCGTCCGAACGCGTGGCTGTGCTCGACCTTGGCGATGTGGATGCTGTAGCGCTCGTACCAGTGCTCGCGTCCGTGCTTCTTCGCCGCCCGGTGCTCCGCATGGTTCCGCCACTCCTCGATCGCGGCCTCGTCCCGGAAGTAGGCGACGGTGATCGCGAGCCCGCCCGGGGTCCGCGCGGAGTCCTCCCCGAGGAACCCGGGGATCTCCTTCACCAGCTCTCCCATGCGCTCGGCGGTCTCGCCGTACCCGTTGTCGCCTTCCGTCCGCAGGGACGTGAACACGACGGCGTAGTACGGGGGTTCATGGGCGGCGACAGGTGCCACGGGGCGATCACTCATGTCCGCCACTCTCGGACGACGCGTCCCCCGGCGTCCAGCACCTTGCCGAACGGGATCCGAAAGGGATCGAAGTCTTGACCATTGCGGGCGGGGCGGTTCCCGGCGGGGAGGCTACGGCCGGACTCGGGGCCGGCTTCAGGTGGCTTCAGGTGATTCAAGTCGTTTCAGAAGAGGCCGTCCTGTACGGCGGGGTCCTTCAACTCCCGTACGGGCACGGTCAGGTCGGCATCGAGCCTGGCGCCGGCGTCCACCGCGGCTGTGGCGGCGGACGCTGCTGCTGTGGCGGCGGCTGTGGTCAGCTCCCACCCGGCCATCAGCCGCGTGTCGAGGACGACGATTCCGCGGTCGGTGGCCAGATGGAGATCGGGCCCGGCGGCGGCGACCAGCGCCCCCCTCACCACGCCCCCCGCGACGAGCTCGCCGACGACGCCCCGGGCCGGCGGCAACCCGTCGAGCCCGAAGGCACCGGCGTGATCGACCGGCTCGAACGGCATCCGCTCCAGGGACTCCGGCCACCCGCCGAGCCTCACCGCCCGCGCGTGCAGCTCACGAACCTCCGCGGCCCGGACCGCCGCGTCCGGCAGGGCACTCCGGACGGCCCGCTTGGCGTCGTAGGGGATCCGGTCCGGCACGCCGAGGACCGTACGCAGCAACTCCTCACTCCGCCGGGCGGCCATCAGCGGCCCCCGCCCGAGCCAGCTGAAGACGACGGCTCCTTGCTCCAGGAGCCGGGTCGGGCCGCGCTCGACGGCGGTGATCCCGACTTTCACCATCCCGGGCCCGAACCAGGCCAGATAGACGGAGTAGGGCCGGAGATCATCGGCGATGGTGTCCGCCGCGACGGAGTGCGCCCGCTCGAGCCGCCCGCACTCCTCGCACCGGGCACCGACGCTCCGCCCGGCCACCCTGGCCCGCACCGGACACGCGTTCCCCCGCGCTCCGACGCACCTGCGCCCGCCCCCGTCCACCACACCGAACGCGACCTGCTTCCCCCAGGTCAACGCACTGTTCCGCCCCCCGTCCCACACCAGCACGGGGCTGCCCCCGGCCCACCGCAGCCCCGTACATCTCCACACATGTGCCATCACCGCAAGCGTAGAGGCCACCACTGACAGCCGGTCCGGGTGCGCGACGACGAGGACGGCGGCGTCAGATCACCCAGAGCAGGCCGTTGCCGCCCAGGAGGGTGGCCTCGGAGCCGCTGGGAACATCTGCCGTCTCCTGGCTGAAGGAGTACGCCCCGGTGCCGAGAGCTCCGGTACGCCGACCGGGGACGACGGTCACCTGCCCGGCGTGGGCGGTTTCGCCGAGGTCCTCGTACGGTGCTCCGACCACGATGTCGGCGAGCCCGTCCCGGTTCACGAAATCGGCGCTGAGGCTTGCGGATTCGCCGAGGACGCGCTGGTTCTGGTGGTGACCGAAGTGGATGGTACGGAACCGTCACCCCGTACAGGTGAGCTATCTGTCCTATCGGACAGGACGTACGGCCGTGACCGGAAACGATCAGCGCGTTGGCTCGACCGGGCCGGTCAAACTTCGCCCGCCTGCGGCTCCTTCGCCAGGTCCCGTACCACCCGCTCCAGCCGTGTCTGCCGAGTCTCCGGTGTCGCGGCCTGGAGCAGCGGGAGCATCACGAGGTAGCGGGCGGTCCGGTCGAGCGCGTCGAACGCCGCACGCGCCGCCGGGTCCGCGGCAAGCGCCGCCGCAAGGTCGTCCGGGACAACAGCGGTCGCCTGCGACGCGTACGCGCGGTCCCAGCGGCCGTCCTCCTGGGCCCGTTGGACCTCGGCGAGGCCGGGCTCCCGCATCCGGCCCGCCGCTGCCAGCGCCGCGACCTTCTCGACATTCACCCGCGACCACAGGCTCCTCGGTCGCCGTGGCCCATACTTCTGCAGGTAATACAGGTCGTCCAAGCCCCGACGCTGTCCGGAGATCCAGCCCCAGCACAGCCCCACGTCGACGAGTTCGCCGTCCGTGACGGACGCGATCCCCGACGCCTTCTTCGCAACCCTGACCCACACGCCCTCGCGACGGGTGTGGTGCGCGGCCAGCCACTCCTCAAAGGCCGCCGCATCCGGGAACGCGACGACTTCCACCCCGTTGAACTCCTCCATGCGGGCCAGGCTAGCCCGGCCGAGCCCGGTGAACCTTCCCGGTCACAGCGCTAGAGCCGCGTGAGATTCCGGTCCAGGATCGCCCGGAGCCGATCCACGAAAACTCAAGAGGCCCCGGATCTCTCCGGGGCCTCTCACCTGTGTGCACTCGGCAGGATTCGAACCTGCAACCTTCTGATCCGTAGTCAGATGCTCTATCCGTTAAGCTACGAGTGCTTGTTTTGTTTTTGTGCCGTTTGCTGGGCTTTCGGGCCCGCTCGCGGCGACAGGAAGAACATTACATGACTGCCGCCGCCATGTGAAATCCGTTTGCCGCACCCCTTGTGAGCTGCGTATACGGGCTCTGGCCTGGGGTAACGCCGAAGCCCCGGACCAGGTGGTCCGGGGCTTCGGATCTTGCTGCGGAGGCGGAGGGATTTGAACCCTCGATGGGCTTTGAGGCCCAAACCGCATTAGCAGTGCGGCGCCATAGACCGGACTAGGCGACGCCTCCCGCACAACCGCTCGCGTGAGCGCGAGTGGTGCGTGCAGATGATGACACAGCCGAGCGGGCTGTCACCAATCGGCTCCTACGGTACTAGGCAGGCAGGCCGCGGAGCAAAGTCAAATGCGGCTGGAGCGGGCGGAGCAACGGGGGTCTCAGAGAGGAACGACAGAGGCGAACGACAGAGAGGGGCGGCAGGTGGGGGCGGCAAAGGTGAGGGAGAGCGAGCCTGCTTGTCGGAGTGACCGGAACTCCGCGCAACCGTGTGGGGCGCGTGGCGTTAGTCAGGTCATGTTGCGTCGTCTCGTTCTCACCGTCGCCGCGTCCGCCGCCGCGCTCTCCGCCGTATCCGCCGGGCCGGCCACCGCGCTGCCTGCCGGGCCTGTCGCCCCCGCCGGATCCTTCGGGTCCCTCGAATCCATCCGGTCCTTCGAATCCATCCGGACCCCCGTCCGGTCCCTCGGCTTCTTCGAGCCGGTCATCTCGTACGCCGAACCGGCTGTCCTCGGCCCGGCCCAGCGCCCGGGCCTGTCCACATCCCCGCCCCCGGCTCTGCTGCCCCCGCCCGCCCGCGACGAGGACTCCCGGGACCGGCTGACCGTGACCGTCCTCGGCACGGGGAACGGTAAGGACGGGACGTACGAGCTGCGGTGTCATCCCGGCGGTGGCACTCACCCCGATGTGAGCGGAGCGTGCGGTGCGCTCGACCGGGGAGCCCAATGGGGGAAGGATCCGTTCGCACCGGTGCCGCAGGACGCGATGTGCACGATGCAGTACGGCGGTCCGGCCACCGCGCATGTCACCGGCACTTGGGCGGGGCGGCCCGTCGACGCCAGGTTCGACCGCGGGGACGGGTGCCGGATCGCGCGGTGGAACGCACTCGCGCCGCTCCTTCCCGACCTCCGGTCATAGCCGGGATGGAACGGGGTAGCACCGGGGCAGAGCCCGAGGCGGAGTCGGGGCGGGGTCGAGACAGGCCGGATCCACGGTGGTGTCCTGGTTCCGCGGGGAGGGCGAAGGGGGATGAAATGCGTGGTCACGGCTTCTGCGTCGCTTCCGCGTGGTTTCTCCGCCGGTTCTGCGTGCGACCTCCCTCTCATCCGGGGCCGCGAGCGCAACCTCTGCCCGTAGACTCCCTCGCGTGACACGCCGCGGGACGGTTGGCAAGATGGCACTCGCGGTCGGCAAGGTGCGGTAACAGGGAGGAAGCGTCTCGTGAGCAGCAGGCCATCCCGAGGCGCTGCTCGCCTCGCAGCCATACTGGACGCGCTGCCCGATGCGTTGGTGCTGGTCAACGCCAATGGGACCGTCGTCAACGCGAACACCATCGCCCTGGAGGCCTTCGAGACCCCGGGCACCGCTCTGGTGGGTCGCGGACTGCTCGATCTGCTGCCCGCGTTCGACTCCCGGCTCATCCCCGGGAGCATGCGGCGGCCCGAGTCGGCCGATCCGAGCGGGCGGACCAAGCCGACCCGGATGATCGCGCGACGTACCGACGGCAGTGAGTTCCCTGTCGAGGTCACCAGTGCGAATCTCGAGGACGGCCAGCAGGCCTACGACAGCTACGGATACGCCAACGACGAGCTGCTCATGCTGGTCGTACGCGATCTGTCGGGTGCCGTCGACACCGAGGCCGAACTCGCGCGTTCACAACGGCAGACCGAGATGATCCTGCGGGCCGCGGCCGAGGGCGTCGTGGGGACGGACACGGACGGGCGGGTTGTCCTCGTCAATCCGGCGGCCGCTCAGATACTCGGATACCGGGCCAGCGATCTGGGCGGGCAGGAGCTGCACTCCCTCATCCTGCATTCGCGCGCCGACGGCGAGCCCTTCTCGTACGAGGAGTCGCCGCTCGCCGACACCCTGCGCTCCGGGCGGAAGCACCGGGTGCGCGGACAGGTGCTGTGGTCCAAGTCCGGGGACAAGGTGTCGGTCGACCTCACGACCGCGCCCGTGCGCGACGGGGACCAACTCGTCGGCGCCGTGATGACGTTCACCGACCGGCGGCCGTACGACACCCTCGCCGAGGAGAAGGACCAGGCCGAGGAGCGTCACGGGCAGGAGCTGGCGCGGCTCGCCGAGGAGCACGACAAGGCACTCGTCGAACTGCGCGAGCAGCAGGCCGCCGAGCTCGCCGAGCTGCGTGAGCAGCACGAGGAGGACCTCGCCGCGGGCGACGAGCGGTACGCGTCGCTCGGGGAGCGCGAGAAGGACCGCTACGAGGCGCTCGCCGCCCGGCACGAGCAACTGCTCGCCGTGCTCGGGCTGTCCCTGCGCGGGCCCCTCGACCAGCTCCGCGGCGAACTGTCGAAGCTCGCCGCGGACGACGCCGGGCAGCTGTGGCCCGAGGCCAACCAGGTCCTCCACCACCTCGCCGCCGGCTACTCGCGGATCACGACCCTGGTCGACAACGTGCTCGGCTACCAGCGGCTGGACTCCGGGGCCGAGCAGATCTCCCGTACGAACGTCATGCTCGACGCGGTCGTCGCGGCCGGTGTCGAAGGCGCCGTCGAGCTGATCGGGCCCGGCCGTGTGCAGTTCGCCGTGCACGCGCCGCCCATCGAGGCCGAGGTCGACCCGCAGCGGCTGGCGAACGCGCTCGCGCATCTCATCGCGGACGTCGCCGGCGTCGACGCCACCGGCAACGCGCCCATGTCCGTCGGCGGCTACATGGACAACACCGTCGTGGTGGCGGCGGCGCAGCGCGGTGAGGTCGTACGGATCGAGGTGCGCGGGCCGTACGCCGGGGGAGACCCGGTGCACGAGCCGATCGTGCGTGGGACGGTGCGCGCGCACGGCGGCGTGCTGCAGACGCACGAGGTGCCGGGGATGAGCGGCAGCGCGTTCGTGCTGGAGGTGCCGATCGGGGGCGGGGCCGGGGCGGTTCCGCCGAGCGTCGAGGCCGTGGCGTCCACGACCGGCGCCGAGGTCGCCCTTCCCGAGCAGGCCTCCCACCAGGGCGGCGGCAGGCGGCGGGCCCGGCGGTCCTCCGTGGACGCCTTCCTGGAGAGCGAGGTGGCGGGGGAGCCCGACACGGATTCCGGCACCGACCCTGCCACCGGCGAGGGCACGAACGCTCCCACCGGGCGTCGGCGTCGTCGTACGGCGGAGGAGCCGGCGGCGGGCGCGGTGCCGGTTCCCGCGCAGGGGACGGGAGTCGACGGCTCCAGCGACGGTGGGGCCTCCGGTGGCACCGGGCGACGGCGCGGGCGGCCGAGCCCGGTCGACAGTTCGGCAGGCGATGTCCCCGCGGGCACGGCCGGCGGTGCCTCCGAAGGCGCGGTCGTCATGGCGGGCGAGGCTGCGAGCGGGACCGCGGCGACGGGTACGGGGCTGGGCGGGACGGTGCCTCCGCAGGGGGTGCCCGTGCCCGCACAGGGCGTGCCGGTGCCTTCCGGACGGCGCGCACGACAGGGCGGCGAACAGCACGCGCTGCCGCCGGCCCTGCCCGCGGCTCCGAGTCCGGCCGGCACACAGGGTGTGGCCGGCGCACAGGGTGTGGCCGGCGCACAGAACGAGGCCGACGGCGGTGTCGCCTCGGAGGGGGCACCGGTGGCCGGGCGGCGTCGGCGTGCGCTGGCCGCTTCGGCCGAGCATGCCGCGCCGCAGGAGGCGGGCGCCCGCACGGTGTTCGCGTTGCCGCCCGCGGACGCGGACCGCTCCCCGGAGTACATCGAGGCCCAGCAGCAGGCCCAGCGGCAGCGCCTCCAGCAGGCCGACGCCACCGGCGCCCCGCAGGGCCGGCCCGGCGACGGCCGTCACGACGCGATGCTGCACGACCCGGCCGACGATCACACTCCGCCCCAGCCGCACCCCGTTTCCAGCCCTACGGGACGGCGTCGCGCGGCACGGACCCCGGCGCAGCAGGGCGTGACGGGGACGCCTGCGCAAGAGGTTCCGGCACAGGCAGCACAGGGGGTTCCGGCGCAAGGGGTTCCGGCGCAGGAAACTCCGGGTGCGGCCCCCGCTGGGCAGCCCGTACCCGCGCAGGCGGCCGCCCCGGCGCAAGCTTGGCCGAACGCGAACACCAGCGCCCACGACACTTCGGGCGCCGGCACCGCGGCACAGCCCGGAGCGGCACCGGCACCGGCACTGGCCGGAACACCGGCTCTGGCCGCGCCCACCACCTCCGCGCCGAACGCCCCCGGCCCGGCCCTGCCTCCCGAGCGCCCCGCCCAGCCGCGGGCCGCTCAGCCGTTGCCCGCCGAGGCCGCGGTCCCGGTCGACCCCAACTCGACGCAGGGTCGGGCGATCAGCGTCCGGACGCTGGGCCAGGGCGTGCCGTTCGCCCGCCAGCCCGCCCCGAACCAGCCGCAGGCCCCGCAGGCGCATGCACAGACACAGGCACAGCCGCAGTCCCCGACGCCTCCCCCGCACCAGACCAACGGCGGCCGTCGTCGCAAGCTCGGCACCCGCCCCGAGCCCGCCGCCGAGCGCCCGGAGACGGCAGCCCGTCCGCATCCGCAGGGCGGCGGACAGGCCCCCGGGTCACGGCTGGCGGGAGCCACTGAGGGCGCCGGACGCTCGTACGCCATAGGAGCCCCGGACGAGAACGCCGACGAGGGTCCCGAGCCGCTCGACGGTCCCGGCGGTGCCGTCGAGGTCGCCGACCAGCCACGTCCGCAGCGCGTGGACGACGAGTTGCCGCCGGAACCGCTGGACAACCCGCGGCGCCTGCTCGTGTGGCCCGCACCCGACGTGACGACCCAGCAGGCGCTGAGCGACCGCGGCTACCGGCCCGTGATCGTTCACTCGCGTGAGGAGGTCGACGCGCAGATCGCCGCCTTCCCGGCCGCGCTCTTCGTCGACCCGCTGACCGGGCCGATCACGCGCACGGCACTCCAGTCGCTGCGTCAGGCCGCTGTCGCCGCCGAGGTGCCCGTACTGGTGACGGCGGGACTCGGACAGGCGACGCGCGAGGCGGCGTACGGCGCCGATCCCGCCGTACTCCTCAAGGCCCTGGCGCCCCGGGACTCCGAGCAGCACCCGCCTCGGGTGTTGCTCATCGAGGAACACGCGGAGATCTCGCTGGCGTTGACGGCGACGCTGGAGCGGCGCGGGATGCAGGTCGCGCGGGCGTCGAGTGACGCGGACGCGGTGACGCTGGCCTCGCAGATGCGGCCCAACCTGGTGGTGATGGACCTGCTCCAGGTACGGCGGCGCCAAGCCGGAATCGTGGACTGGCTGCGTGCGAACGGGCAGTTGAACCGCACGCCGCTCGTCGTCTACACCGCCGCCGTCGACCAGGCCGAACTTCCGCGGCTGGCTTCGGGGGAGTCGGTTCTGTTCCTGGCGGAGCGCTCGACGAGCGCCGAGGTGCAAGAGCGGATCGTGGACCTGCTGGCGCGTATCGGCACGAACTGACCGACCGGCCGCACCGAGCAGTCATCGGGGTGCGAACTGAGGTCACGAGGAAGGGGCTTGGGGCACTGTTTCACGTGAAACAGTGCCCCAAGCCCCTTGC
Source organism: Streptomyces sp. NPDC050535 (assembly GCF_044457665.1). NCBI lineage: Bacteria > Bacillati > Actinomycetota > Actinomycetes > Kitasatosporales > Streptomycetaceae > Streptomyces > Streptomyces sp. NPDC050535. The sequence goes on along the minus strand of NZ_JBITHE010000005.1, from coordinate 395,694 downwards.
CGGAACTGCTAGAGCTGCGTCACATCCAGCTCACCCGCGGCGTACCGCCGGCGCAGCACCTTCTTGTCGAACTTGCCGACGCTCGTCTTCGGAACCGACTCGATGATCGTCCAGCGCTCGGGGAGCTGCCACTTGGCGATCTTCCCTTCGCCCGCGAGGAAGGCGCGGAGGGTGTCGAAGTCGGCGGTGGCGCCTTCCCTGAGGACGACGGTGGCAAGGGGACGCTCGCCCCACTTGTCGTCGGGGACGGCGACGACGGCGGCCTCGGTGATGTCCGGGTGGGACATCAGCGCGTTCTCCAGGTCGACCGAGGAGATCCACTCGCCGCCCGACTTGATGACGTCCTTGGCTCGGTCGGTGAGCGTCAGGAAGCCGTCGGAGCTGATCGTGCCGACATCGCCGGTCTTGAGCCAGCCGTCCTCGCTGAACTTGTCGGCGGGTCGGGCCGGTTCGGCACCGGGGCCGCCGTAGTACGCGCCCGCGATCCAGGGGCCGCGGACCTCCAGTTCGCCGGCGGACTCGCCGTCCCAGGGGAGCCGTTCGCCGCCGGGCCCGGTGAGGCGAGCCTCGACGCCGGCCGGAAAACGGCCCTGCGTCAGCCGGTAGGCCAACTCCTCGTCCGTGCCCACTACATGCGCCGGCGCCCGGGCGATGGTGCCCAGCGGGGACGTCTCCGTCATGCCCCAGGCGTGGCAGACCCGCATGCCCAGCTTGTCGAAGGCCTCCATGAGCGAGGGCGGACAGGCGGAGCCGCCGATGGTGACCTGGGTGAGCGAGGAGACGTCCCGGGGTTTGGCGGTCAGCTCGGCGAGCAGACCCTGCCAGATGGTGGGAACGGCCGCGGCATGCGTCGGCTTCTCGCTCTCGATCATCTCGGCGAGCGGCGCGGGCTGGAGGAAGCGGTCCGGCATGAGCATGTTGATGCCGGTCATGAAGGTCGCGTGCGGCAGACCCCAGGCGTTGACATGGAACTGCGGGACGACGACAAGCGTGGTGTCCCGGTCGGTGAGCCCCATCGACTGGGCCATGTTGACCTGCATGGAGTGCAGGTAGACGGAACGGTGCGAGTAGACGACGCCCTTGGGGTCGCCCGTCGTGCCGGACGTGTAACACATGGCCGCGGCCGTACGTTCGTCCAGCTCCGGCCAGTCGAAGCTGGTCGGCCTGCCCGCGATCAGCTCCTCGTACTCGTGCACCCGCGCCGTCGCCCCGTCGAGCAGCGAACGGTCACCGGGCCCCGAAACCACGACGTGCTCGACCGTCGGCAGGTGGGGAAGGAGCGGTGCGAGCAACGGAAGCAGCGAACCGTTGGCGATGATCACGCGGTCGGCGGCGTGATTGACGATGTAGGCGAGCTGCGTCGCGGGGAGGCGGAGGTTGAGCGTGTGCAGGACCGCGCCCATGGAGGGAATCGCGAAATACGCCTCCACGTGCTCGGCGTTGTTCCACATCAGCGTCCCTGTCGCATGTCCCTCTTCCACTCCGAGGTCGCTCAGGGCGTGCGCGAGCTGTGCGGCTCGGGCGCCGATCTCGGCGTAGGAACGCCGCTGGGGCGCTCCCTCGCCGGTCCAGGTGATCACCTGCGATGATCCGTGGACCGCCGACCCGTGGGCCAGGATCCTCGAGATCAGCAGTGGTACCTCCTGCATCGTGCTCAACACAGCGTTCCTCCCGGGGCGACATTGCCTACGAGGCGGTAAGGGGTGCGCTGATTCTGCGCACATACCGAACGGTATGTCACTAGTAGCCGGGATGATCGATCAAGGTAATCGATCAAGGTCGCGATGATCTTCCGGAAATCGGGAGGCCGGGAGGCCGAAACGCCGGGGGGCCGGGGGGCCGGGGGGCAACGGTGAGAGCCGGGGCCAGTGGGCGGGCGTCGGGCGTCGGGCGTCGGGCGTCGGGCGTCGGGCGTCGGGCGTCGGGCGTCGGGCGTCGGGCGTCGGGCGGATCCTGGTGGGTGCCCGGGGACGGCCGACCCTGCCGGGGTCACTGCCGTACGGGCTCCAGCTCGGGGTCCTCCCGCAGCTTGCCCAGCGCACGCGACACCGCCGACTTCACCGTCCCGACGGAGACGCCGAGCACCTCTGCCGTCTGTACCTCGCTCAGATCCTCGTAGTACCGCAGGACGACCATCGCCCGCTGCCGTGCCGGCAACTTCATGATCGCCCGCCACATCGCGTCGTGCAGCGCCTGCTGCTCGGCGGGATCCCCGACAGGCGCCCCCTGCGGCTCCGGCAGCTCGTCGCACGCGAACTCGTCGACCTTGCGCTTGCGCCACTGCGACGTCCGCGTGTTCAGCAGCGCCCGCCGTACGTAACCGTCGAGCGCCCGGTGGTCCTCGATCCGCTCCCACGCGACGTACGTCTTCGTGAGCGCGGTCTGCAACAGATCCTCGGCGTCGCACGGGTTCGCGGTCAGTGACCGTGCGGTACGCAGCAGCACCGGTTGGCGTGCCTTCACGTACGACGCGAACGACGGGTAAGGCGCGTACGGAAGGGTCCGCGTCGCGGCGTTCGAAGCGCTGGTGCAGACGGGTGTGGTCATGGCTCCACGCTAGGATCGACCCCTACTCTCGCGGATCGGCCGCAGGTCCCGAAGCGGTGTCCGCCTCAGGTTGTAGGTGGGGGGCTCCCCCCACCTCCTGAAGGTGGACGAGCGGGTCCTGCACCCTGAGGGTTCACCCCTGAGAGAGGACTACGGCGGTAGTACGCGGGACGGAACCAGTCACCCGGCGCCCCCAGGCCGACTCCGCGGACGACCGACGTCCTGGGAACCCGCACCGGAGCCCGCGTCCGCCCCCAGGATCAACCCCGATGTGGGAACGCCGGTGCCCGCGGTGACGAGAGTGTGGCGGGCGCCCGGTATCTGGTTCACCGCCGTCCCCCGCAGTTGTCGTACCGCCTCCGCCACGCCGTTCATCCCGTGCAGATACGCCTCCCCCAACTGTCCGCCATGCGTGTTGAGCGGCAGCCGCTCCTCGGCGACGAATTCCGCTCCCTGTCCCGGCGGGCAGAACCCGAACTCCTCCAGCTGCATCAGCACGAACGGCGTGAAGTGGTCATAGAGAATGCCCACGTCGATGTCCGCCGGGGTCAGCCCGGCCGTCCGCCACAGCTGGCGCGCCACCACGCCCATCTCCGGCAGCCCTGTCAGGTCGTCCCGGTAGAAACTGGTCATCTGCTCCTGCCCCCGGCCCGCGCCCTGGGCGGCGGCCCTGATCACCGCGGGAGGGTGCGGCAGATCGCGGGCCCGCTCCAACGAGGTGACCACCAGTGCCTGGCCGCCGTCCGTCTCCTGGCAGCAGTCCAGCAGCCGCAGCGGCTCCACGATCCACCGCGAGGCCGCGTGCTCGGCGAGCGTGATCGGTCTGCCGTGGAAGTAGGCCGCCGGGTTCGTCGCCGCGTATTTCCTGTCCACGACGGCGACCTGGCCGAACACCTCCGGTGTCAGCCCGTACGTGTGCAGATACCGCTGGGCCGCCATCGCCACCCAGGACGCGGGTGTGAGCAGCCCGAACGGCAGGGCCCACCCGAGCGCCGCCCCTTCCGCCGACGGCTCCCGCCGCTGCACCCCGGACCCGAATCTGCGTCCCGACCGCTCGTTGAACGCCCGATAGCAGACCACGACCTCCGCCACCCCGGCCGCAACCGCGAGCGCCGCCTGTTGGACAGTCGCGCAGGCCGCCCCGCCCCCGTAGTGGATGCGCGAGAAGAAGGACAGCTCCCCCATGCCGGCCGCCTGGGCGACAGTGATCTCCGGGCTGGTGTCCATCGTGAACGTGACCATCCCGTCCACGTCACCTGGCGTCAGCCCCGCGTCGTCGAGCGCGGCCCGCACCGCCTCGACAGCCAGCCGAAGCTCACTGCGCCCCGAGTCCTTGGAGAACTCGGTGGCCCCGATCCCGACGATCGCGGCCCGCCCTCCCAGGGTGTCCCGCGTCCGTACGCTCATGACGCTTCCCCGGACGGAAGAGTGACCGTCACCGTGCCGGTCACATGTCTGCCGATGCCGTTCGCCCCGATGATCCGCACCGTCGCCGTGTCGCCCGCGAGTTCCTCCACCGAACCGGTCAACACCATGGTGTCGCCCGGGTAGTTGGGTGCCCCGAGCCTGATGGCCACCTTGCGGAGAATCGCGCCCGGTCCGAAGCGGTCCGTGACGTACCTCCCGACCAGTCCGTTGGTGGTCAGGATGTTCATGAAGATGTCGGGGGAACCCTTCTGCCGCGCCAGCTCCGCGTCGTGGTGCACGTCCTGGTAGTCCCGCGACGCGATGGCTCCGGCCACGATCAGCGTGCGGGTGATCTCGATCTCCAGCGGGGGGAGCGCGTCTCCGACCCTCAGGTCGCTGACTCTCCCTCCGCCGAGCCTCCCTTCGCCGATCTTCACGTCGCTGACCTTCGGATCGCTGGCCGTGTCCCTCGTATCCCCAGGCCTCACTTCCCCAGGCCTCATGTCTCCGCCCCGTCGCTCACGATCAACTCCCCCAGTTCCTGGAGCACTTCGCCTCCGTATCCCAAGTACGCGTCCAGTTGGCGTCCCCACAGAAAGTGCCGGTGCACGGGGTGCTCCAGGTCGGCCCCCGTTCCGCCGTGCAGATGCTGGCCCGCGTGTACCACGCGCTGGCCCGCCTCCGACGCCCACCAGGCTGCTGTCAGGGCCTGGGTCGCGTATGCCAGGCCCTCGTCGCGACGCCACGCGGCCTCGTAGGCCGTCACCCGTATCGTTTCGGTGTCCATGTGGGCATCGGCCGCGCGGAGTTGGACTCCCTGCTTGGCGGCGAGCGGACGACCGAACTGCTCGCGCGCGTTGGTGTGCTCCACCGCTCGGGCCAGCGATCCCGCGCACACTCCGGCCTGTAGTCCGGCGAAGGCGGTACGTGCGGTCGCGAGTACGTCGTCGTACGCACCGTCACCGCCGAGCCGCTCGCCCGGCGTCCCTTCAAAAGTCAGTCGCCCCGCCGACCAGGGCGCCGTCAGCTCCACCGGCTCGCACACCGCCTCGGCGGTCCGCACCAGCCACAGCCGGCGCCGGTCGTCCGCGACCAGCACATGGGTGGCGTCCCGCAACCACGGCACCACGGGGAAGATGCCGGTCAACTGCCCCTGGGATGGCATGCGTACGGCTCGTGACGCTCCCGCACCTGTCGCGCCCGGCCCTGCTGTCCGTACGGCTGCCCCCGGCCCGGGAAGCGCTCCGCTCACCACCACCGTCCCGTCGGCGATCCCTGGCAGCAGCCGCTCCCGCTGCTCCGGTGAACCGTGGGCCGCCACCGTCAGCAGCCCATACACACAGCTCGCCGCGAACGGCACCTGTGCCGTGGCGCGCCCCTGCTCCTCCAGCAGCAGCACCAGGCCGAGCAGCCCGGTATCCGCCACTGCTCCTATCAGTCCGGCCGCGCACAGTGCCTTCCACAGCTCGGCGTCACTGCCGGTCCCGGCCGCGGCGAGCCGCTCGTGTGTGGAGAGGTCGCCGAAGATCCGCGCGGCCAGATCGCGGGCCGCCGCCTGCTCCTCGGTGGGCGTGAAGTCCATGTCAGCCGCCCCCGTCCACGCGAGCCTCATCGGTGTCACCCGTGTCACCGGCCCGGAAGACAGGCAGCTCCAACTCGTCGTCGTAGCGCTGGAATCCGAGCCGCACGGGCATCCCGATGCGCACCTTGTCGTACGGCACACCCACTACGTTGCTCACCATCCGCACGCCCTCGGACAGTTCGATCAGGCCGACCGCGTAGGGAGGGTCGAAGGCCGGGAAGGGCGGGTGGTGCATGACGACGTACGAGTAGACCGTGCCGTCGCCGCTCGCCTCGACCGTGTCCCACTCCAGGCAGCCGCATGCGTTGCATCCAGGCAGCCAGGGGAAACGCAGCGTGGCGCAGCCGTCGCAGCGCTGGATCAGCAGCTCATGTCGGCCCACGCCCTCCCAGAAGCCGGCGTTGTCCCGGTTGATCACCGGCCGCGGCCGTCTGTCCCCTGGCTTCGCCCGCGACACCCGGGTCGACTGCCCTGTCTTCTCGGTCCGGTGCTGTGTCACCTCGGTGCGGTGCGAGGTCGTATCGGACCGGTGCGAGGTCATAACGGACTGGTCCAGGGTCGTATCGGACTGGTCCGGGGTCGTATCGGTGCGGTGCCAGGTCGTATCGGACCGCTGCTGTGTCGACTCGCTCGGCTGCCGGGTCGCCACGGTCCGGTGCCGGGTCATCTCGCTCGGCTGCGGTGTCGTCCCGGTGCGGTGCCGGGTCGTCTCGGCCGGCTGCCGATTCCGTGCCGGGGCGTACTTGAGGATCCGGAACCGGTGGGTCCCCGCGGGTTCGCCGCCTGCCCGAACGTCCATCCGTGTCGTGACGAAGTGCCCAGTCCCCAGTTTGGTGGTCTTGCGCGCGGAGACCGACTCGATCACCGCGTCGAAAGTGATCTCGTCTCCGGGTCGCAGCGGGCGCAGATACTCCTGCTCGCAGTCGGTGGCGACCACTGAGGTGTACCCGGAGTCGTCGAGCAGCCGGAGCAGTTCGTCGTATGCGTCCGAGCGGTCCGTGTGCCCGGAGAGGCCGCCCATCGTCCACACCTGGAGCATGGTGGGCGGCGCCATGGCGTACGGCCCCGCGTACGCCGGGCTGGTGTCGCCCATCGCCTCGCACCAGTGCCGGATCATCGGCTCGTTGACCGGGTCCTTGCCCACGCCCGCGACGGCGGCCGCGCGTCCCTCGTACGCCCTGAGTCGCTCCTCGAAGGCATCGGTCGCCACCGCCATTTCATCGCTCTCGTCCTTCCTATCGCTGTCGTTCCTGTCGCTCCTGTCGTTCATGTCGCTCACCGCCGGCCCCTCCGCATCCCGAGCCGCATGGTCGCCACGATCTCCCGCTGCACCTCGCTCACCCCGCCCCCGAACGTATTGATCTGCGCTGCCCTGTTCATCCGCTCCAGCTCGCCGTCCCCGAACGCCCCCGGCGAACCGGAGCGGACCAGAGCATCCGCTCCGACAATTTGCTGACATATTCGGTACACCGCGACCGCCGATTCGGTTCCCACCACTTTCACGCCGCTCGCGTCGCCAGGCGCCAGCCGGCCCGCCCCCACGTCTCCCACCAAACGCCAGTTGAGCAGGCGTGATGCCGCCAGTCGGGCATGCGCCTCAGCCAGTTGGAATCGCACCCACGGCTCGTCAACCCTGCGCCGACCGGTCACCGGATCGGGTGTACGCGCCGCTTTCAGCGCGGCCGCGTAGAAGTCCTCGGCCTGCATGCCGATCGCGGCGAGCGCGACCCGCTCGTGGTTGAGCTGGTTGGTGATGAGTCCCCAGCCGCCGTTCTCCTCGCCGACGAGGTTGGCGGCCGGGACGCGGATCCCGTCGTAGTACGTCGCTGTCGTCGTCAGCCCGCCCACCGTCTCGATCGGCGTCCACGAGAAGCCGGGCGCGTCCGTCGGCACGAGGATGATGGAGATGCCCTGGTGTTTGGGCGCGTCCGGGGCGGTCCGGCAGGCGAGCCAGATCCAGTCGGCGTTCTGGGCGTTGGAGGTGAAGATCTTCTGCCCGTCGATCAGCCAGTCACCGCCGGCACCACCACCGACGCCGGTGCTGGTGCCGACACCCACGGCGCCGGAACCACCCCCACCTGCGGCGGAGCCGTCTCCCCCGACCCCCGCCCCCACCCCGGGTTCGGCCGCGCCCGGCCGAGACCCTGGGCCCGAGGAAACGGCCCCCCCACCCACCCGCACCGCCCGCGTCCGCAGCGAGGCCAGATCCGTCCCCGCCGAGGGCTCCGAGTACCCGATCGCGAAGACGAGATCGCCGCTCAGAATGCGGGGCAGGAAGAACTCCTTCTGTTCCTCGCTCCCGTACTTCATGAGCGTCGGTCCCACGGTGTTCAACGTGACCATCGACACGGGCGCACCGGCCCGGTATGCCTCGTCGAAGAACACGAACTGCTCGTCAGCGCCGCGCCCTTGCCCCCCGTACGCGACGGGCCAACCGAGCCCGAGCAGTCCGTCGGCGCCGATGCGGCGCAGCAACGCGCGCTGCCTGTCGGGGTCGTCGGCGGGCGGTGGGCCGTCGGGCATCAGGTCGCGGAAGTAAGTACGGAGTTCGGCGCGCAGGCGCTGCTGGCGTTCGGTGGGGGCGAGGTGCACGGCGGCGGCCTCCCGGACCTCGTACGAACAAGGGTTTCTGACTGTCCGTCAGACAATGCCGACTGTCAAGGTCACGGAACCCGCATCGGCACCCTCTCCGCCCGTACCCGAGCACCGCCCCTGGGCACCCCCCGAGCGCATAGGCGTCCACATATGGGCACGCGCGCGTGGAGACACGAAAACGTCTGCGCGACGGCACCGAAGCACCGCCGCGCAGACGCGTTACAACCCCGTAGAGCACAACCCCGCACGGGGGTCATTGGGCCGATGTGAGCGCATCGGCCCGGGGCTCACCACCAGAGGTTGGTGAAGTTGACGACGTTGTTCGACTGGTCGATGGCCGTGAACGCGGAGCCGTTCACCTGGGCCGTGTTGTTCTGGTTCGAGGCGCCTGAGCCGACCGCCTGCTGCTGTGTGGTGGACGAGTTCCCGAAGTTGTCGCCACCGACACCGCTGCCGCTGACGGTCGCCACCGCCGCGTTCGATCCGTCGTCCGCGAAGGCGCCGTTGTCCGCCGCCGCGACCCCTGTGAAGAGGGTGGCCGCGAGAGGCAGAGCTGCGACGGCGGCGAGGACGCGGGCGGTACGGATGCTTGCCATGTGAATTCCTCCAGAAGAACCAGTTGTACGCACCGGCGTGAACCGGGAAGTACGGCTTGTCCCAAGGCAGTTGGCCGACCGCCTCGGTGATGTGCACGACGTCGCGACTCCAGAGTTGCCCACCGAACCCCTGGCGAACCACCCCGGAAGCACCGATTCCCCCTGAAGCGTGAGGACAAGTCGATAAACCCCTTTCGCGACCTTCCGCCCATCACGTCTGCCTTGAATTCGCAGGTCAGGGTCGCGATGCGGGCTCGGACGACAGGCGCCGCACGGGATGAAGCGTTTCAGCACTTTTTCCGCCAATCTCCCCCGTAATCCCCGAAACACCCCCCACCGCTTCGATGCCTCACCGAACCCCCTTCCCTTTTTCGAACACTCGTACGAACATGGAGGCATGGCCACCACCACCGACCGGCAGGCCACGACCATGGCCCTGGCCCACGCACTGTCCGCCGCCGAGCGCGGCCTCGCGGTCATCCCGCTGTCCCGCACGAAGCTCCCAGCGCTCCGCTCCCCCCACCGCATCGACCCCGCCGGCCTGCCCGTCTGCCACGGCGAGTGCGGCCGTTTCGGACACGGCGTGTACGACGCCTCGACCGACCCACGCCGCATTCGATCGCTCTTCACGGCCGCCCCCTGGGCCACCGGCTACGGCATCGCCTGTGGCCTGCCGCCGTACCACCTGATCGGCATCGACCTCGACACCAAGTCCGGTACGGAGTCGTCCGCGGCCTTGCGCGAGCTGGCGCTGCGGCACCTGTTCACCATCCCGGAGACCGTGGTCGTCCTCACCCCGAGCGGCGGCCGCCACCTGTGGCTGAGCGGGCCGCCGGACGTGGCCGTCCCCAACTCGGCGAGCCGACTGGCCCCCGGTATCGACGTCCGCGGCGCCGGCGGCTACCTCGTCGGCCCCGGCTCCCGTACCGACCACGGCGCCTACAGCACCGCCCCGGGCACCGCCCATCTGGCGCCCGCACCCTGTCCACCGGCCCTGCTACGGCTTCTCCTGCCGCCACCACGGCACGCCAAGCCGACGGATTCGACACCGGCGGACGTACACGGACAGGGCCAGGGCCTGATCCAGTTCGTCCTGGCGGCCCACGCGGGCCAACGCAACACCCGTCTCTTCTGGGCGGCCTGCCGCGCCTACGAGAACGGCATCGGCCCGGCCCTGACCCCCGCTCTCATCGACGCGGCCGTCCACACCGGCCTCACCCTCCGCGAGGCCCGGTCAACGGTGGCCTCGGCGGCCCGGATGACAGGAAACCGGACGTGAACGCCCACGCGACTCGGTTCGACGTCGCCATCAAGTGGCCACGGACCCGGATCACCCCGGAGCCCGAGACCTCCCGAGGCTGACGCGACCCGCCTGCCCCGCCCGCTCAACTGCGGGAACAGGAACGGCCCCTCGACCAATGCACTTGGTCGGGGGGCCGTTCACCTGCGGTGGGTGTGGGATTTGAACCCACGGTGACATCGCTGCCACGACGGTTTTCAAGAGCGTCACTCTGACCTCGTCGGCACCTCATCTGACCTGCTCGAACGCTGCTGTGGCGATACTCGACCTATCCGCTGGCCCACAGGTGGCCCATGAGATCCGCTCACCAAACGAGACGGTGGTCGGGATGACTTACTGCTGCGACCGCAGACAATCGGCCTGCGCCTAGCTGCACTGTGCAGCCGCCGCGGGCAACGCGCAGCAGGCAGCGGAGGTGAACCTTGGAAACGACCTGACAGTGCGTGGCATGATCGTGTATCAGGTGGGCTAGTCGACATCGCGGAGCGCGTAGGTGGGGATGAATGATGACGAACGGTGACATCCTGATCGGCCCGGAAGAGCAGGCGGCTGCTGAGCAGCAGATCGTCGAGCAATCCAAGCGTATCGACTTTTACATCACCGAATACACGATCGAGATCCTGGCTAGCAAGATGCGGGCGAACGAGTACGTCGTGCCTCGCTACCAGCGAGCGTTCACCTGGGAGCCGGAGCGCAAGTCGAAATTTCTCGAATCGGTCATCATGGGATTGCCCATCCCCTTTGTGTTCTTCTGGGAGATGGAGGACACCGGCAAGCTAGAGGTCGTGGACGGGTCCCAACGGCTCCGGACGTTGGAGGAGTTCATCCTCGGTGACTTCCGCCTCGGAGATCTCGATCAACTACCGTATATTTCCGGCTTTAGGTTCACGGATCTTCCTGAATCACGCCAGAGGAAGATCAAGAACAAGTCGATCAGGGGAATTGTCCTCAACGAGCATGCTGACGAACCGGCCCGACTGGACATGTTCGAGCGGATCAACACTGGCAGCAAGATCGCAAATAAGGCCGAAGTCAGGCGTGGAGCGCTAGCCGGCCCATTCCTAGACCTCGTGATTGAGCTTGCCGACAATCAGCTTCTTCACTCTCTCGCCCCGATGAGCAAGAAGCAAAAAGACGAGCGTGGGTATGACGAACTGGTGACGCGGTTCTTTGCCTACGGGGATGGCCTTGTCGACTACAAAGATCGCCCGTCTGATTTTATTTTTAAATATGCGAGGAAGATGAATCTCGCGTTTGCGACTGATTCGACCCTGTCAATCTCCTACAGTCGGCGTTTCCGCGAGACATTGGAGTTCGTGGAAAGGGTATTTCCCTACGGCTTCCGCAAGGCATCGAATGGCAGGGCTACGCCTCGCGCACGGTACGAATCCATCATTCTCGGCTCATATCAGGCATTGCAAGAGCGGCCCGAGATCAAGGATTTCGGGCGAGAGCGATTCAATGTCATCGAGTGGCTCACAAGCGAGCGTTTCGTAGAGATCACAGGATCTGACGGAGCAAATGCCCGGTCGCGCTTGGAGGGGCGAATCGGCTTCGTGCGCGATAAGCTGGTGGAAGCGTGAGCACTGCAGACCTTTTTCCGTTCTTCGAGGAACGATTCAGTGAGGTTGATTCTTACATCGACTTCCTCGAAAAGCTCGAAGAGGCTACCCAAAGCGGCATTCCTCGCCTTGCCGTGTCTGAATATAGAATCACGGCTAAGCAGCAGAGGATCCTTTATTCGAGCGTCTACCTGCAGCTTTACAACCTGGTTGAAGCAACGATGGCGAGATGCGTCTCTGAGCTAACTGAAGCGACTTCCTCTGCGAGGGCGTGGCAGCCACATCAATTAAACGACCATCTTCTGCAGGAGTGGGTCAGGTCCACCGCTCGCACTCATGCCGACATGTCTGCCCCGAGTCGCCTGAAACACGCACTTGAGATGAGTACGCACATTGTTCAGCAGCTCCCCGTCAAGCCGTTCGTCATAGACGTCGGTGGCGGAGGCAACTGGGACGATGAGGTAATCTACAAGATGGCCGAGCGGCTGGGTTGCCCGTTGTCGCTGACTGTAACGACGCAAGCCAGCGTTAAGCGGAAGCGACGGGATGGGCTCGGGCCACTCCAACTGGTCAAAAGCCGCAGGAACGGCCTAGCTCACGGTTCGATCTCCTTCGTGGACTGCGCGGATGGTGTTGTAGTGCGCGAGTTGCGGGAGATGTCACAGTGCGTGGAGGACTACCTACGTGAAGTGATCGCATGTTTTAGAGACTATATCGATTCCCATAGTTTTCTCCGACCAGATAGCAGACCAAGCGGTGATACGGCATGAGTGACGCCCCCCCTGACATTTCAGCGGTTGATCTGTTTTGCGGTGTAGGAGGGCTCACTCATGGTCTGGTGCGCAGCGGTATCAACGTCACGGCCGGCGTCGACCTAGACCCGCATTGCCGCTATCCGTTTGAAGCAAATAATTCGGCACCATTCATTGAACGGGACGTTAAAGATCTCAAGGCCGTTGATCTTGAGCCTTATCTTGCGGAGGGGAAGTACTCACTCCTAGCCGGATGTGCGCCGTGCCAGCCTTTTTCAACTTACAGCCAAAAGGGTCGAAGTAAAAAGCGAGGCATGGATTGGCGGCTCGTCCTAAACTTCGGTTCCATCGTTGCCGATCTGCAGCCTGATCTCGTCACCATGGAAAATGTTGTACAGCTTGCGGACCACGAAGTTTTTTCGGAATTCCTGGAATCACTGAGCGGGTACTCTGTAAGCTGGGCAAAGGTCGAGTGCACGAAGATCGGGGTTCCGCAATCACGCAAGCGGCTTGTTCTTTTGGCTTCCAAGCTTGGTGGGCACGGGCTAGACCTCACGCCACAGTTCGTGCAATCCCCCAGAACCGTTCGCGACGAGATCGGTAAGCTACCCCCCATTACCGCAGGGGGACAGCATTCTCGGGATTCCCTTCATACCGCGTCGTCTCTCAGTGAAATCAACATGAAGCGAATCAAGGCTTCTAAGCCCGGAGGTACCTGGCGCGACTGGGATCCGGATTTGATCGCTGCTTGTCACCGCAAAGAGACCGGCTCAACCTACCCGAGCGTCTATGGACGCATGGAGTGGGATGCACCAGCGCCTACCATCACCACGCAGTGCTTTGGTTACGGGAACGGGCGCTTTGGGCATCCTACTCAGGATCGCGCAATCTCGCTCCGTGAAGCAGCGATGCTGCAGACGTTTCCTCGGAATTATAAGTTCCTCAGGCGGGACGAGCAGGTTACCTTCAGCCGACTGGGCCGGTTGATTGGCAACGCTGTCCCTGTACGTCTTGGAGAGGTGATCGGGCAATGCCTCACTGACCATGTACGCGCCTACGAGACCGGTGCTGCAGAGAAGCCGGTACCCAGCGGTGCGGCGCAGTTGGGTTGCTTGTTTTAGGTCGCTGCCAGCCAGTTGCTATGGCTCCGTCTTTTACGCTGCCCAACTCTGCTGGTGTCCGTTCTTTGCATTTCAAGCGCGCTCAGATCCTGCACGTCTCCTGCTACGAGCCTGGCCGCCTCATCAATCACCTCACCAGGTGCGAGGTCCACAACTCGCCGCGCTCCACGTGGTCGGTGAGCATCTGCACTAGGTCTGGCAAGGAATTCTCTCTCTCCAGTAATTTCGCACACGGTATCTTTCCACGTAGTGGGAAGATACCGAACAAGGGTAAATTGCCAAAAAGGCCTACCGCCACTCAGTAGCGAGGGCTGGATACTGCATTATGATTCAACCGTGGGAGCTTTACAGTAAAATTAATCCGCAACCCTCACTGAGATCGTGATGAAGTCGTCCTTACGTGCGATTTCGTGATGCAGGGTGGATGGCGGGTCCCCGCCGAGGATGCGACGCGCCCTTGCTTTCGATGATCTTGTAATCCGTGGAATAGCGACCTGCCTGCTCGTCCACCGATCACCGGCGCGCTAGCGTGCTCAGTTGTCTGCCTCACAGTCCGGTTCGGTGGATGTAGGAGATGACGGTCAAGGTCTCTTCCTTGATGGTCCACGGTGAGGTGCAGTGCAGGACTCCACCGGTCGCGGTCACGGGTTCGACGGTGCGATCCAGTTCGATGGAGTGGACGATCGTGAGGGCGTTGTCCGGCGCGAACTTGCGCTGCCATTCGACCTCCGCCCGCGTCAGGATGATCTGGCTACCGTCGGACGTGGTCCCCTTCACCTCTACGTGAAGCTTCTCGTCCCCTCGTGTCAGGTGCAGGTCGTACGGCTTGATGGCACCGACGTCCTTCACGATCCACCCCTGGGCCTCGTAGTGCTCCGTGGCGAGCAGGACACTGCGCTGCTCGATGGCCCTGCGATCGGCGGCGGTCAGGAGGAACCCTTGACCGCCCTTGCGGGCGCTCCTGCGGTTCGCCGTGGTCGCCGCGGTCTGGACTGCCTCTCGGACCTCCACCGGCAGATCGCCGGGAAGGTGGGTCGCGTCGTCCGCAGCCCTGTACAGGAGCCCCAAGAGCTGCGCCATGAAAAGCAGATCTTCGCTCAGGACATCCGAGTTGGGGATGGCATCGCGCTGGTACTCGATGGCCACGACGTTGCCCGGCTCGTAACCCCTGCCAAGCTTGGTGCGCGCATTGAGACGGATCTCCGTCAGCAGGTCAGGACGTTCGGCAGTAACTTGCTCGATGAGCGGGCGTGCCCAGTCGATGCGCTTCTTCAGAGCGGCAGGCTCACGGGGCTTGAGCTCGCCGGCGATCCACTCGGTCGTGCCCTGCATGAGCGACAGGTAGACGCGTTCACCGTCGCCGCTGAACAGATAGACGATGTACCAACCATCGGTCGCGCTCGGGGCTCTGCTCTTCGAGTAGACGCGAGTCCATGCGACCTCAGCCCTCTGGCCAGCCCCGTCCTTACCCTCCACCCTTACATCGTCGAGGGGTATCTCCATGGTTACGGCGAGAGCCTCGGCATGCTCACGCAGCCAGTCGCGGATCTCGGTACGAACGACGAATCCACGACGCTGCATTTCTTCGGTGTTCTTGGCCTGCCAGACCTTCTGAAGGTCGAGCACCTCACTCAAGAGTTCATCCACGCCCGAACCGTAGCGGCAGGCACTGACATCGAGATGCGTGGGCGCCACGACGTCGTTTCTGCCTCTCACTCTCGCCACGAGGCTGCCAGCAGCGTGATGCGGTCGGCGCAGTGAGAGGCGAAAAGTCTATCCTGCTGACTCGGCGACGGGTGTCAAGGCCGATCACTGGCACGAACCGTAACTGCCTCTGACCGGCGTGTTCTTCGGCTGCGGGCGACTCCGAACGGCGATCCTGGCCGGAGGTTGGCCACAGGGTCAGAACATCACTCCGTCAGCCCCGCATCGTCTCATCCGCCAGGAGGCGACTGGTGAAGCCTTCGGCGCACAAGCGCTCGTACGCCGCCGCCACATCGTCGGGGATCGTCTGCTCGATCATGAACCCGTGCCGGGGGTACACCATTAGCCGCTGCTGGGCTCCGACCAGCATGTCGATGACGAGGCGCGCGTCCTGGATCGAATCGACGTACTCAGGGAGCGTCATGGGAGTGGATGCGCTCACCCACTCGACATCCGGCCAGAGCTTCCGTGCCGTGGCGTACGCCCGTCGTTCCTCGTACGGCTTGCTGACCAACAGGACCGAGGACACGGGAACGCCCCGGTCTTGGAGCAGGGCGCGGGAGAAGCGGATGTTCTCACCCGTATTCCGGGCCCGCGGCTCGACAAGGACGGCGTCCGCGGGCACCCCGAGTTCGATCGCCCGCTCCCGGTAGTGCTCGGCTTCACCGCGGGGCATGCGCTCGCGAGTCGTACGGCTGGTCGCCCCAGTGAAAACGATAAGCGGCACCATCCCGCGCTCGTACAGGTCGACCGTTGCGTCTGCCACCCCCAAATCGTGGCTGCCAAGTCCGATCGCCACAGAGCAGGGGCGCGGCTCATGGCCCATCTGCTGGAAGTCCCAGAGCCGTTGGGCGTCCGCCCACACTTGCGTAGAGATCACTTGCTCTCGCCTTCCGTATGCGCTGAGTCGGGCACCCTGAAGTCGTAGCTCCACGAGAAGCGTGTGGCCGCGTGAACCCCGATGGCGAACTCCACCACAGTCCCATCGGCGGTGTACGTGGTGCGGTGCAGCTCCACCACCCACTCTCCCGGCGAGAGATGCAAGAGCTGGACTTCCTCGTCGCTGGGGACGCGCGCGTAGAGCTCCTCTTTCATGTGGTCGATCTCGTACCCGGCGTCGTAGAGGACGCGGAAGCCGCCACCGCGACCTGCGGGCCCCGGTGTCGGGTCGACAATGCGTGTGCCTTCAACGTGCTCGGGCCTGTAGTAGCTGGTCAACGTGTGCGTCGGCTGCGTGCCCTCTTTCACCAGACGCGCCCGCGCGTACACCTCGGCACCTTCGGGCAGGCCGTGAGCTTCGGCCACAAGCGCCGGCGCCTTGAGTCGGCTGACGTTCTGGGTCTGCTCGTTCCGGCGATACGAGCGGCCCGACGCCACGCGGTCGGCGATGAACGCCACTTCGCCGCCGTCCCGCCACTTCGCCTTGTCGTACCGCGCGATACCGAGCCGCTTGAGCGGTGTCTGCTGACGCACAACTGTGCCGTGGCCGCGCGAAGACGTCACAAGGCCCTGACTCTCCAGAGCTTTGTATGCCTTGTGGACGGTGTCTTTCGACCCCTCACCTGCGGTCACTAGGTCCCTGATCTGGGGCAACTGAGCGCCCGGAGCGTATTCGCCGCTCCTGATCTGTTCGGCGAGCTTGTCTGCCAGCTCCCGCCACTTCGGTGCCACGCGGCACTCCTCTCGACGCGTCCCAGTGAAGCACAGTCCCAGGACTGTTGACAGTCCTGGGACTGCGATGCATAGTCATCTCAGGCCGCTCGCAGTCCTGGGACAGCGGGCCGGAAGGGTCTTCTTTGGGCTGCTTCAAGGTCGTGCCGGTTCGGGACCCGCTTTCACAGAGCCCCTGCTGGTCGCTCCTTTTCAACTGCATAGGTGGGCCCCGTCTCCCCGAGTCGAAAAGACGGCCGCGCGGCTGTGGCCGCGCATGTTTCACCGTTTCGCAGCTCAGTGGCTGCGGCCGGTTGCCTCCGCTGCTCGTCTCGCACGAGCAGCGCTGAGGGGAGCCGGACTAACCGACTTCAACGGCGTGCGGCCCCGGAGGTGCAACTCCGGGGCCGCTGTTCGGGCCGTTCGACTAATGAAGGAGTCACGACCCATGAAGTACATCGTTGCTGGTCATGTGGCTGTTACGCCGGATGAGTTCGCGGAGTTGGCGTTCGGTATCGACCTTGAGCTGTTCACCGGCCCCGTCCGGGAGTCGGACCTGGAGCGGGCGGCGCGGCTGGACGTGGCGCGGGAAGTGCTCACGGAACTGCGCGAGAGCGACCCTGAGGCTGCGGCGTTCGCCGAGTCCCTGCTCCGCATGAGCCCGCTCATCTCCCGCCCCACCACCCGCCGTTCACGCCGCACCGCGAAGCGCCAGGGTGGTCGCTGCACTGCGGGAACACAGGTGGCGGCATGAGGGAGCGGCTGCTCGCCTGGTGGCTGCGCCAGGGCGGTGCGGTGCTGATCGCGGCGTGTGTGACGTCGTGGCTGGTGCCGCTTCCGTCGTGGGGCCGCGGTCTGTGGAACGTGGCCGTGTTCGCCGGCTGTCTGCATCTGATGCTCACCTACCGGGCCCGCCGTGAGCGCGAGCAGGGTGGGGGCCGCGATGCTTGAGTCCCTGTCCGCGGAGCAGATCCGCTCCGCGGAAAAGACGCTCTCTTATGGGACGTGGGCCATCACCGCTGGTGCGGTGCTGTTCTCCGTCCTCACGGTCACGCCCCTGGTGGAACGGGTCACCCCGGACGGCTGGGACCGCACCGCGCCGATCCTTCCGCTTGTGGTCGACACCGCGGTGGTCATCGTGGTCCGCCTTGATGCGACCGTGGCCCGCCTTGGCGGGAGCTCCGGTGCGTGGCCGGCCGTGCTGCGGTGGATGACCGGTCTGATGACGCTGCTCCTGAACATCGGAGACAGCGCGCTCAAGGGGGATGCGGTCGGTGTGGCGGTCCACTCGGTGGCGCCGCTCTTGCTGATCGCCACCGCTGAGGCAGGCCTCTCCTACCGGCGTGCGATCAACAAGGCCGTGGACAGGATCGAGCGTTCACGGGCTGCCGAGACCGAGCAGCGTGAACAGCAGCGGCGGGCCGACCGTGAACGCGAACGGGCCGACCGTGAACACCGTGAACAGCAGGCCCGTGACCATGCCGAAAAGGTCGAACGTGAGCGTGCCGAGCGGGAGGCTTCCGAGCGGGCCGCGGAGCGTGACCACAACGCGCGTATCGAGCGTGAACGCCTCGATCGTGAGGCTGAGACCCGTCGTGAGCAGCGCGAATACGAAGAGCGCGTCCGCCATGACGAGCAGCAGCGTGAGGACGCGTTGCGGCGTGAACAGCGTGAACAGGCGGACCGTTCACGGTCCGACCGGCAGGCGCGGGAGGTCGTTTCCCTGGCCTCCCGCGAGGCAGTTGAGCGGGTCGGTGTGAACACCGTGAACGGCGTCGTGAACACCGCCGTGAACAGTGGGCCGACCCCGTTCACGAAGATGCCTGAGGACGAAGCCCGCGCCTACCTCCGGTCGTTCAGGGAGGGCGAGAAGTCGGTGCGGCAGTTGGCGGAAGAGACCGGCTGGTCGATCGGTTGGGTGGCTACGCGTCTGCGCGAGAGCAGCGCGGAGGGGTCCGAGTCGGCTGAGGTTGCCGGCTGATGGCCTCCATACCCGTCTACTCCTGGCGCCTTGCTCCGGAGGGTCTGGCCACGGTCCGGCAGCTACGGGCCCGGGGGTTACGGCCCGGTGGGCAGGACGTGGCCGCGCAGATCGAGCGACCGCGCTACCGGCGCGGCCCGCTGGTCGCCTACCTCTACGAGATCGACAGGGCCAAGCCCGTACGGCCGATGACGCCGGCGAAGTGGGCGGCTCTGGCCAAGGCCAATACCGCGCGGCGCACCTGCCCGGAGTGCAGGCGGGATGCCGGATACGTCATCCCCGCATCGCTCGGCATGTGCGTGACCTGCGCCTATCCCGACGACGAACAGCGCGCCGCCTGACCCTCGTTGGCAGGCCCGGCCAATCGCCTCCTACAGCCCTGGCCGGGCCCTACTCCCCTGAAGGAGTGCTCACAGCATGACGGACCTCAGTACTGAACCGGTAGCCGCTCAGGCTGCCTCTACCGCACCACCCCCGACACCCGCACCGCAGGCCACTGCGGTTAAGGACATGAAGGAGGTGGAGCACACGCCCGGTGGCTGGCCCATCGTCCCGTTGGCCCTGTCCGGGGCGAACGGCACCGTGGGCGCGGTCGCCGCCGCTGCCCTGGCGGGCGGGCCGATCGCCGCGGCTGTCGCCGCTACCGGCATGGTCGTGCTCGGCACGATCGCCGCCACCCGCTCCCGCAAGCCCAACTCCCGCCGTGACAACCGCCGTTCCGTCGCCCGTACTGCCGGCCGTGCCGCTGCCCACACTGCTGGACTGCGAGGCGGATCGGGGAGTCGCTCGGGTGGCTCGCGTGCAGGTGGCTCCGGTGGCCGGTCGGGCAAGGTGCCCGGTCAGCACCGCCGCACCACCGGCAGCGCGGGCCGCCACAGCAGCAGCGCCGCCAACGGCGGGAAGACCCTCAGCAAGAGTGGTCACAGCCCGTCCAAGCACGCCGCTGGCACGAGTAAAGGTGCTGCTGGTCGGTTCGGGCAGGTCAAGGCGTTGCGGGCCGCGCAGAGGGATGCGGCAGGCTCGCGCGGCGCACAACGGGCGCAGACCACCGGTGCCCGGCGTGCGGTGGCCGATGCACGCCGCAACGCCAAGACCGCGGCCCGCAAGCCCCGATTGGGCAACCGGCCTGGTCTCGCCGGCCGCCTGATGGGCGGCGCCGCCCGCAAAGCCCGCGCAGCGCGGGACGCGGCGATCGCCAAGCAGCGCACGAAGCGCGATGCCAAGACCGGCGGCACCGTCGCCGCGCAGCGTGCGCAGGTCCGTAAGGCCCCGGCTCGCAAGGCGGCCCGGCAGGCGTTGCGCAGGTCCGCGGCGCGCTTCCAGGGGCGCCGGTTGCTCGCCGCGCTGCTCGCGCTGCCCGTCGGGCTACTCGGCTGCCTGACCACCTGGATCGGCCGCAAGCTCAACATCCCCGCCCTGGTCCACCCCGGGGGGCGCTTGTTCCGCCGCATGGTGCAGACCGCCGGCGAACAGCGCGCGGCCCGCGACGAGAGTGCCCGCGCGAAGCGGCGCGAGCAGGAAGCCGCCGCGGACGCGGCAGCCACCAAGGACGGCACGGACGGTATCGCGGAAGGCGTCGAGCGGCCCGCGGCCGTGGTTCCCACCAGCACGAACATCCCTGTGAGTGAAGGAGAGCACGTGTCCGGATTCCGGTTCGAAGAGGCTGCTTCCGAGATGGAGCAGGCCGCCAACCAGTACGAGCCCGAGAACGCCATGGAGATCCTCGCCATGGTCGAAGGGCTCCCCGCCGCGCTCACCGCGGTGGCGAACGTGATGAAGATCCTCGCGGAGCGGTCCGACTCGGAGTTTCCGCTGGAGAAGGAAGTCGCGGACGGGTTCAACGACATCTTCGGTGCCCTGATGAGCGCCGTCGCGGTCGCGGAGGACATGGGGCCGCTGTTCCGGCAGGCGCACGAGCAGGACATCTCCCGGCACGAGGACCCCCGCAACGGCACCGACGCTGAGAAGGGCTGGAACGTCTGACATGAGCGCCACCGCCACCGCCAAACACAAGCAGCAGGGCAGTGGCCCGGTGCTGGACTGGAGTGCCGGTCACGGACCCGTGACCGGCGCCCTGTCCGCCACCACCGGAGCCTTCGCCCTCGCCACCACCGGGGCCGCGACCGCCATGCCCCCCGGCTGGGTACTCGCCGCCGGCGCCGCCGGCGCCCTCGGTCACACCATCGCCGGTATCCGCGTGCGCAACGCCGGCCGCACCCTCGCCACCCGCGCCGCATCCTGGCTCGTCGGCGCCGGCTGGACCACCTGGGCCATGACGAACGGCCCGCTCACCTGGGCCGCCCTCGGATCGCTCGCCACCATCGGCGTCGGCATCGGCGCCGCCGCACGGTCCGCCGCGCTGTTTGAGGAAGCCCGTGAGGACGAAGCCGACGCCGCTGAACAGCGCACCATTGCTGCGGAGTTGTCCGCGGAGCGGCGGGCGATCGCCGCGGAATGGGTCGACCGTATCCAGCGCGTCTGCTCCATCACCGTGCGCGTCGTCGGTGTCGAGATGTGGGAGACCGGGGCCGGGTTCTCCCTCGACGCCGAACTCCCGGCCGGCGGCGCCACGTGGAACCGGATCGCGTCCGAGTCGCCGCGGCTGTCCGCCGATGCTCGGCTGCCGCACGGCTGCACCGCCACCGCGGGCCCCGGCATCCACCAGGGCCGGGTCATCATCGACGTGACCACGGTCAACGTGCTGGAAGAAGTGCGCAACTACCCCTCCGACTACGGGCCGCTCTCCGTGCATACCGGCATCCCGTGGGGCTACCGGACGAACGCGGAGGAGATCCGGGCCTACCTGCGTGAGCAGTGCGCGTTGATCGTCGGTCCGACGGGTTCGGGCAAGACGAACATGGTCCACAACATCCTGGCCGGCTTCGCGCGGGCTGAGGACATACTCACGTGGGTGATCGACCTGAACGCCGGATCGGCCGGCCTGCCCTGGGTCCTGCCCGCCCTGAACGGGGAGCTGACGCGGGAGGACGGCAAGCCCGTGCGGCCCGGCGTCGACTGGCTCGCCGGAACCTACGACGAAGCCCTGACCATGCTCGATGCCGCGGTGCGTGTGGCCAAGCAACGCAAGATGGGCTACCAGGACGTGCTGTCCAAGGCCAACACGGACCTGCTGCCGATCAGTCCGCGGATTCCTCAGATCATGCTCGTCGTCGATGAGGGTGCGGAGATCCTGGCCAGCACCGACCGGCAGATCCGCAAGCTCGCCGAGAAGCTCACCGAAGTGATCCGCATCGCCCGCGCCATGGGCGTGCGCACCGTCATCACCGCCCTCGGAGCCACCGGCAGCGTGCTCAACAACCTGATGATCCGCCGCGAAGCCAAGGTGCGCGCCGCGCTCACCGGCGGTGAGACCGAGGGCATGGACCTGTCCAAGATGTTCCCCGGCAGCCGCGGACTGCGCGTCGACCAGGCGCCGCACAAGGGCGCCGGGTTCATGAGCACCCCGGAGTCGCCGGCCGCGCTGTTCAAGTCGTGGCGGATCCTCCCCAACCAGATCCGGGAGATCACCGCAGCGACGTCCGACCGGCACCCGAAGCTGGACGACGTGTCCGCGAAGGCTGCCGGGCCCGCGTATGCGCGGCGGTGGGATGCGGAGCGCACCGCATGGATGCGCGAGCAGGTTGCCTACGACGACAGTACCGACGCTGAGCCGTACGGGCCGGCGTCGGCGCTGCGGCTGTCCGCGTTGAGCGAGCAGCGGGAGTCTCCCGAGGATGCGTTGGCGCGTCGGTTCCGTGAAGAGATCGACGCTCAATTCGGCACTGCACCCGGCCCGAGCATCCCCGTCGAGGGCAACGGGTCGGACCAGCCGGCCGGGCTGAATCTGTCGGCGCTGCGGGGTGAGCAGGACAGCCCTGCGCAACAGGCCGCGCTCGCCGCGCTGCTCGCCGCCGGACGGGACGGCACCGGCGCGTCCGCGATCGCCCGCGCGCTCGCGGACGCGTACGGCACGACGCGTCAGACGGTCGTCGGCTGGCTGAAAACGTGGATGCGGGACGGCACCGCCGTGCGCGTCGGTGAGGGCACCAAAGCCCGCTACGTTCACCGCTCCCACACCGCCGACGGCTGATCGCTTGTCGCTTGTCGTCCCTCACGCGCCGCATGTCGTCCACGGGCCCTGTGGGGTCCGGATACGGCTTGTGACCTGGGAGGCGACAAGCGACAAGACAAGACAAGCGACAAGCCGGACGACAAGCCATGCGACAAGAGAGACGACAAGCAACGCGACAAGCACACCACCCCGCCGCACGGGCCCGCGCCACCAGTTGCCGCGGGCCCGCGGCACACCCTCAGGGAGCCAGGAATGAGCCAGTACACCCCGCCCGGCCAGATAGCTCCGCACATCCCCGCCGACGTCTACCAGCGCGCTCAGGCGACCGGCCGGCCGATCGTCATCGTCGCCCCGGCGATCGATCCGAAGGGCATCCCGTGGCAGCGCATCGTCGTCCCGTTCGCCGTCGCCGGCGCGGTCGTCGCCGGCGGTTGGGGACTGGTCGCCGCGATCTGCTTCCTGCTCGACGCCGCGGCCCACACGGTCACCGTCATCGCGGGGGCCGCCGGCCCGCTCGGGGTCGGTGGCATCACCCTCAAGCTCTTCCGCTCCAAGAACACCTAGCTACGCCAAGGGCGGCCCCTCCCTCTCGCCAAAGAAGCGGGGCCGCCCTTGCCAGCCAGCATCCATCAAAGGAACTGGAGACCTCCCAGCATGACTCAACCCACCGACATCCGGCGAGCACGTGGCCTACGGCCGCGTCTGCTGGATCTGTTCTCGTGCGCCGGCGGCGCCGCCATGGGCTACCACCGCGCAGGGTTCGCCGTGGACGGTGTCGACATCGCCTCCCGGCCCAACTACCCCTTCGCCTACCATCACGGCGACGCACCGGAGCGACTGGCCGCGCTGATCGACTCCGGGGAGATCGAGCGGTACGCGTTCGTGCACGCCTCCCCGCCGTGCCAGGCCAAGTGCGCGCTCACCGTGGGCACCAACCAGTCCCGCGGGTGGGGCGGCCGACATGAGGATCTGGTGGCGCCCACCCGCGAACTCCTGGAGAAGACCGGCCTGCCCTACATCATCGAGCAGCCCAACGGCCGCGCGGACATCCGACGGGATCTGACCCTGTGCGGGGAGATGTTCGGCCTCGGAGTCATCCGCCACCGCAACTTCGAGTTGGGCGGCTGGACGATCGAGCAGCCGGCGCACGTCGCCCACCGGGGACGGGTCCGCGGGTGGCGGCACGGCCGCTACTTCGACGGACCGTACGTCGCCGCCTACGGCAACGGCGGGGGCAAGCCGTCCATCCCGGAGCTTCAGGCCGCGATGGGCATCACGTGGACCGACGTCCGCGAGGAACTGACCGAGGCCATCCCGCCCGCCTACACCGAGTTCATCGGCCGCGCCCACCTCGCCGCCATGGCCCCGGTGGAGGTGGCGGCGTGAGCGCCCGTGTGCTGCCGGTGCGGCGGCCGAACGGGCTGCGGGTGCTGGACGCCTTCTGCTGCGCCGGCGGCATGGCGATGGGCTTCCACCTCGCCGGTTTCGAGGTGGTCGGCGTCGACATCAACCCGCAGCCCAACTACCCGTTCGAGTTCCACCAGGGCGACGCCATCGAGTACATCCGCGACCGCGGGCATGAGTTCGACCTCGGTCACGGCAGCCCGCCGTGCCAGCTCTACACGCCGCTGAACGCCTACAACCACAAGGTCTATCCCGACCTGATCGACCCGACCCGGGCGGCGTTCGAGGCGGTCGGCCTGCCCTACGTGCTGGAGAACGTGGAGGCGGCAGCCGCCAAGCTGCGGGACCCGGCGATGCTGTGTGGCCCGATGTTCGACCTGAACGTCTACCGGCACCGCGTCTTCGAGACGAACTGGCCGCTGGCCACCCCCCAGCACCCGGCGCACATCGAGCGCTGCACGCGCAACGGCTACCTGCCCACACCCCACAAGCCGTTCATGACCATCACCGGTGGCGCCCACTCCCGCGCCTGGCAGAACGCCGCCTGCGACGCCATGAACATGCCGTGGATCAAAGTCCCGGCCGGCGGCGACATCAAACGCGGCATCCGCGAAGTCTGCGAAGCCATCCCACCCGCCTACAGCCAGTGGATCGGCCACGCGTTCCTCACCTCCCGCACGCTGGAGGTGGCCGCGTGAACGACCTGATGACCGCGAACCGGCGCCTGCTCGACTCCGCGCTGACAGCCGCGGGGCGCGACTGGCCCGTCATCCCCCTGCACCCATGGGCCAAGCGGCCGGCCGGACATCCCGAACGGGCCTGCCCCGGCACCGGGCGCTGTGCGCACGGGCACCGCAAGCCCGAACAGCGCGCCACCACCAACCCCGAGTTGATCCACGCCACATGGGGCGCCCGCCCCTACAACGTCGGGATCGCTACCGGACCGGCCGGTCTGCTCGTCATCGACCTGGACGTGTGCAAGCCCGAAGAGCCGAAAGGAGCGCCTGACGGCGCGACTTCCCTTGCGGCGCTCTGCGAGCGCACCGGACAGGCCATCCCCCACACCTACCGGGTGCGGACCGCGCGCGGCGGAGAGCACCTGTACTTCACCGCCCCGCCCGGCGTCCGGTTGAAGTGCAGCGCGGACCGGCTCGGCAAGCACATCGACACCCGTGCGTGGGGAGGATACGTCGTCGCCTCCGGCAGCACTACCCCCGACGGCACGTACGAGGTCCTCGACGATGCTCCGGTGGTCCCGCTGCCCGTGTGGCTGGCTTCCCTGCTCACGGAACAGCCCAAGCCCTCATGTGTGGAATTGGCTCCCGTGCGGGACGGGACCCGAGCAGCGAACACCGCTTTGGAGCGCGAGTGTGCGGTCATCCGGGCGGCGAACGAGGGCGGGCCGAACGGCCGTAACAACACGCTGCACAAGAGCGCCTGCAAGGTGGCCCGGTTCGTCGCATGGGGCCACCTCCCCAGGGACTCGGCAGAGCAGGCAATCCAGGCGGCGGGGGAGGCTACCGGACTCCCGCCGGCCGAGTGCCGCACCACCATCCGCAGCGCCATGGACTGGGTCATCACCCACGCCACACCACGGCAGGCAGCCTCATGACCGGCCCCAACTCCCCCCGCCTGGATTGCCCATCCGTGACCGCCGACCGGCCGCACGCCGCTCCACAGCCTGTGGACACGACGGCCGTAGGCGACTCGAAGGGCGTCGCCGAAGGCATCCCCATTGCTGTTCGCCCTGACCCCCGCCGGCGTGATGGCCGGTACCCCGTGGCGTGGTTGTCCATCATCGCGCCCCGGGGCGCCGTGCCCACCGCCACCTCGAAGTGCCTGTGCGGCCGTGACCGCAGCGCCATGGGCAAAGCCCGCGTGCTCGCCCTGATCACCGACCACGAAGCACACCGCGACACCTGCCCGCTCCGCACACCCCAGGAAGGGAGGGCCGCCGCATGACCGACCCAACCCCCACCCCGCCCACCATCGACGGCGCCGCGCTGCTGAACGAGGTGGAAGCCTTCCACCGTCGCTTCAACGTCTTTCCCACCGAATCCGGTTACGTCGCCGTGGCGCTGTGGGACGCGCACGCCCACCTGATCGACTGCTTCGAGACCACACCCCGGATCGCGTTCCTGTCCCCGGAGCCCGGCTCCGGGAAGTCCCGCGCGCTGGAGATCGTGGAACTCCTCACCCCCCGCCCGGTCGCCACCGTGTCCGCGTCCGCGAACGCCCTGTACCGGCTGGTCGACTCAGCCGATGGCCTGCCCACCGTCCTGTTCGACGAGGTGGACACGATCTTCGGCCCCAAGGCCGGCGCCGACGAAGCACTACGCGGATTCCTGAACGCCGGATACCGGCGCATCGGCGGCGCCCTGCGGTGCGTTGGCGAAGGCTCCAACCAGAACGCGCAGGTCTTCGGCTCGTACTGCGCCGTCGCCATGGCAGGACTCGGCTCCCTGCCCGACACCGTCCTGACCCGCTCCGTCATCATCCGCATGCGCAAGCGCGCCCCCAACGAGAAGGTGGAGAGCTACCGGCAGCGCATCCACGACCAGCAGGGCCACGCCATCCGTGACCGCCTCGCGAAGTGGGCCAAGACCGTCAGCGACCAGGTCGCAGGCGCATGGCCCGCCATGCCCGAAGGCGTCACCGACCGCCCCGCCGACGTCTGGGAACCCCTCCTCGCCGTGGCAGACGCGGCCGGCGGAGACTGGCCCGCACGGGCCCGCGCCGCCTGCCTCGAACTGATCAACGCAGGCCACGACAACGACGAAGCCTCCATGGGCGTCCGGCTGCTGACCGACCTGCGCGACAAGGTGTTCTGCGGTGAGGACCGGATGCCCACCGCCGCCATCATCGAATGCCTGCTGCGCATGGACGACGCCCCGTGGGGCGACCTGGACGACAAACCGATCAACTCCCGGACCCTCGCCCGGCTGCTCGGTCAGTACGTCACCCCGCACATCAAGCCGATCAAGCCGCGCGGTATCCGGACCGCTTCGGGCTTCCCCAAGGGCTACTACGCGGAAGACCTCGCAGACGCCTGGTCGCGGTACTGCCCTCCCTCCCCCGGAGAATCCGCCACGTCCGCCACGTCCGCCACACCGCAGGTCAGCGGGGGTGCATCCGTGGCGGATACCGCCACCGCCATCCGCCACACATCCACGGAAACCGCCACACAGCCCGCCCTCACCATCTGACCGAACTGGCTCACTCCGGTGCCGCCACACCGTCCGGGTGTGGCGGCACCTATCCGCCACACAACCGCTATCCGCCACACGATCAAGGCTCTGACCTGCGATGTGGCGGCGTGGCGGACGTGGCGGACCCCTGGGAAGGGGGCCCCGAGCCCCAACACGGCACTTCTCCAAGGAGTTTCACCATGGCCCGCCCCGAGAAGCTCAAGCTCGCTGAAGTCCTCGCAGAGATCAAGATGAGCCGCGCGGCGTTCTACCGCATGCGCGCCCGTGGCAAAGCCCCCCGCATCCACACGCTCCCCAACGGCCAGCTCCGCGTCAACCGCACCGACCTCGACGCCTGGTGGGAGAACTGCGGAGAGCGCACCGCCGCCTGACTCAACCCCGCACATCAACCAAGGGCCCGCCGTTCGGCGGGCCCTTCTCCGTGGGAGCCCCATGCTCACGTACGACGTAGACATCTGGTCAATCCGCAAGCGATCCGGACGCCCCAAGCCCTTTGAGCTGCGGTGGCGTGTCGGTCGCCGTCCTCACTCCCGGAGTTTCAAGCTCAAGACACAGGCCGACGGGCGCCGCTCCGAACTCATGACCGCGCTGCGGGAACGCGAGCAGTTCGACGAGGAAACCGGTCTGCCGGCGCGCGAGTTGGCGGCGCTCAACTCGCCCACCTGGTACGAGCACGCCACCGCGTACGCGCTGATGAAGTGGCCACGCGCCGCCGCCAAGCACCGTGCCAGCATCGCCGAATCGCTCGCGGTCGTGATCCCCGCTCTCGTCACCACGAACCGGGGTGCCCCGAAGGCCAAGACGCTGCGGGCGGCGCTCTATCAGTGGGCGTTCCGCGCGGTAACGGGTCCCGATGGTGAGCTGGTCGCTCGCCACGTCGCTGACGAACCCCCGGAGGACATCCGCGCCGCCCTGTCGTGGCTCTCCGAGCACTCCGCACAGGTGAGCGCCCTGGAGAACCCGGAGTTGCTCCGTCCCGCCCTGGACGCGCTCTCACGACGGCTGGACGGCCGCAAGGCGGCTGAGAACACCTTGCGGCGAAAGCTCATGGTCCTGAGCAACTTCCTCAAGTACACCGTGGAGGAGAAGGGACTCCTGTCCACCAACCCGCTCCAACGCGTCGACTGGACAGTTCCCGAGCGGGACGACGAGATCGACTTTCGGTACGTCCCCGGACCCGCGCAGGCTCGCGCGCTCATCGATGCCGTACGCGGCGCTGGATCACGCGGTGAGCACATGGCAGCGTTCTTCGGTTGCCTGTACTACGCCGCGATGCGCCCGGGGGAGATTGCGTCGTTGAAGCGCTCAGACTGCACGCTGCCCCCTGACAGCGAGGAAACCGCCGATCAGTGGGGGGAGTTGCTGCTCGGGGAGAGTCGCCCCGAAGTGGCCGGCGGCTGGACGGATGACGGAACCTCGTACGAGTCGCGAGGGCTCAAGCGTCGTGCCCGCGGGGCGACTCGGTCCGTGCCGATTCCGCCAGCGCTAGTCAAGATGCTCCGTGACCACATCGCCGCGTACGGCACCGCGCCGGACGGTCGACTCTTCCGAGCGGTGAGAGGTAGCCGCGTGCGTTCCACGGAGTACTGCGATCTGTGGAGCGCCGCTCGGGTCAAGGCTCTGTCAGAGCACGAGGTGGCGTCCCGGCTCGCCGATGTCCCGTACTCGCTGAGGCACGCCGGTGTTTCCCTGTGGATCAAATCGGGGGTGGATCCGGCAGAGGTGGCGGCACGGGCAGGGCACAGCATCGCGGTGCTCTACCGCTTCTACGCCAAGATCTTGAAGGGGGATCAGGGACGCTCCAACCAACTGATCGCCCGGGGCCTGGCTGACGACGAGTAGGCCCGATTCCTGGCCCACAGATGGCCCATACGTACTGGTCAAAGCTGGGATACACGCGAGTCAGGGTGAGACAGCGGGAACGCAGAAGGGGTGTCTCTCGCTGGGAGACACCCCTTCTGACCTGCACACTCTTTGACCTTGCGGTGGGTGTGGGATTTGAACCCACGGTGACATCGCTGCCACGACGGTTTTCAAGACCGTTCCCTTAGGCCGCTCGGGCAACCCACCAACGCCCCGGCCCACCTGGGGCGGAGCGAGTACAGAGTACCGGCCTCGGGAGGTGTCGTGGGCGGTGGGCCGCAGGGAGGGCCGCGATGGGTTCGTGGGCGGAGTAGAGCTCCGTCACCGCGTCGCGGAACCCCGGCACCAGCTCTCCGAGGGCAGTCGCATCGCCGGTTCCGCGTGCCGAGAGGCGGGGCCCGAAAGACGGGGGCCGAGAAGCCGGGGCCAGTTGCCAAGGGCTCAGGCTCCGTACAGGAGACACGCGTAAGGGGCGCCCCCAAACGAGGGCGCCCCTTACGGTGCCGATCAGTTCAGCTCAGCTCAGTTCCACTCACGCGCCGACCCACCGTCAGCTGTCGCCCTCGCGTTCGCCCAGGGTGACGTCCGTCGTCTGGGTCTTGCCGTTGCGGGTGTAGGTGAGCTTGACGGTGTCTCCGGGCTTGTGGGTCCAGATCTCGCCGATCAGGGTGGGGCCGCTGTCGATCACCTGGTTGTCGAGCTTGGTGATGACGTCGCCGGACTTGAGGCCCGCCTTGTCCGCGGGGCCGCCGGCCGTGACGGAGGCGGAGCCGCTCGCACCCTGGTCGGTGATCTTCGCCCCGCCGGTGCCCTCTTCGAGGGAGACCGACGCACCGATCACCGGGTAGACCGGCTTGCCCGTCTTGATCAGCTGCTGGGCCACGTTCTTCGCCTGGTTTATCGGGATCGCGAAGCCCAGGCCGATGGAGCCGGACTGGCTGGTGCCGCCGAGGCTGCCGCTGGACTGGATCGCCGAGTTGATGCCGATGACCGAGCCCTGGGCGTCCAGCAGGGGACCGCCGGAGTTACCGGGGTTGATGGAGGCGTCCGTCTGGAGCGCGCTCATGTACGAGGCGCTGCTCGACGTGCCGTCGCTGGAGGCCACCGGGCGGTTCTTGGCGCTGATGATGCCCGTGGTCACCGTGTTCGAGAGGCCGAAGGGGGCGCCGATCGCGATGGTCGTGTCGCCGACGGCCACCTTGTCGGAGTTGCCGAGGGCGAGGGGCGTCAGGTCCGAGGGCGGGTTCTTCAGCTTGATGACGGCGACGTCGTAACCCTGCGCGTGGCCGACCACTTCGGCGTTGTACTTCTTGCCGTTGGAGAAGGTCGCGGTGAGCTTGCCGTTGTCGACCGCGTCCGCCACCACGTGGTTGTTGGTGAGGATGTGGCCTTCCTTGTCGAACACGAAGCCGGTGCCCGTGCCGCCCTCGCCGCTGCTGCTCTCGGCCTCGATGGTGACCGTGCTCGGCAGCGCCTTGGCGGCCACGCCCGCGACGGTGTCCGCGGCGCGCTTCACGTCGCCGCCGCTCTCCGAGGCGGACACCGTGGTCGATCCGGTGGAGTCGTCGTTCCCCTTGGCCAGCGAGTAGCCGATGCCGCCGCCCACGCCGCCCGCGACCAGCGCGGCGACGAGGATCGCGGCGACCAGACCGCCGCGTCCGCCGCCGGACTTGTGGGCGGGCTGGTGGGAGGAGGAGCCCCAGCCGGATCCCGAACCGCCGCCGTCCGCGTACGAGGGGGTGGCGGGCGGCGGAGGCGGCCAGCCCGCGTCGGCCGCGGAGACCGGCGCCCCGGACGGCCCAGACGCTCCGGCAGACCCGGAGTCGTATCCCTGCGCGTCAGGAGCCCCGCCGCCCACGGAGGCGTACGCCGGTGCCTGATCGGGTGCGCCACCGTACGCAGGTGCCTGATCCGGAGAGCCGTACGCAGGCGCCTGGCCCGGTGCACCGTACGCCGGCGGCTGGCCCGGAGAGCCGTACGCCGGCGCATGGCCCGGTGCGCCGTACGCAGGTGCCTGCTCCGGTGTGCCGGGAGCGCTCGGCGGCACCGACGGGAGTTGAGCGGTCGGCGCGCTCTCCCCGGGTGCGGCGCTCTGCGCGGAAGCAGCGGGAGTGTCCACCGGCACGGGAGGTGCGGACGGGGCCGGGGGTACTGCGTTGCCCTCGTTCTCGGTGCTCACAGCTCTTCTCCTCGATCCACGGCTGTTGTTCTCGGTCGCACTCGGTCACACTCGCTCACGCTTGTCGACGGTCCGGCGCGATTCAGCTGTGCATGTGCTCTTGTTCTACCGATGCTCTTGTCTGCCGTCAGCTTTTCCCACTGGACGTCAGAGCACCATAAGCGGTGCCTGTGTGTCCGAGACCAACCCTTACAAGGGGCCTGTCGGCAGAAATTAACTCATTCTCGACATATACGCCCTCACGTCAGCCCTCCGACGGTGGCACCATGACGCGGTGACCTACGCACGACAGCACCCGATTCAGGTCGTCGCCCACCGCGGAGCCTCCGAGGAAGCACCCGAGCACACCCTGGCCGCGTACAGGAAGGCGATCGAGGACGGTGCGGACGCCCTCGAGTGCGATGTGCGGCTGACCGCGGACGGCCATCTCGTCTGCGTCCACGACCGCCGCGTCAACCGTACGTCGAACGGCCGCGGAGCGGTCTCGGCCCTGGAGCTCGCCGATCTCGCGGCGCTGGACTTCGGCGCCTGGAAGAACCGCGACGAGTCTCCCGACTGGGAGTACGGCCCCGGGGACCGCGAGGACACCTCCGTCCTCACCCTGGAGCGGCTGCTCGAACTCGTCGCCGACGCGGGCCGCCGCGTGGAACTGGCCATCGAGACCAAGCACCCCACGCGCTGGGCGGGGCAGGTCGAGGAGCGGCTGCTGCTCCTGCTGAAGCGTTTCGGCCTGGACGCCCCGGACTCCGCGGCCGAGTCGCCGGTACGCGTCATGAGTTTCTCGGCGCGCTCACTGCAGCGCGTCAGGACCGCCTCGCCGACCCTGCCCACGGTGTATCTGCTGCAGTTCGTCTCGCCCCGGCTGCGCGACGGGCGGCTGCCCGCCGGTGTCCGGATCGCGGGCCCGTCGATGCGGATCGTACGCAGTCACCCCGGGTACATCGACCGTCTGAAACGCGCCGGACACAAGATCCACGTCTGGACGGTGAACGACCCGGAGGATGTCGACCTCTGCGTTGAGCTGGGCATCGACGCCATCATCACGAACCGCCCGCGCGCGGTCCTGAGCCGGCTGGGCCGCTGACGCCACCGCGCACTTTCAGCCAGCCATCACCTATAACCCCACCGGGCAGCGTCGAAAACCAGCCACACGGTCACCAGGAGTGCACCGGCGCGTTCGTTCCGTATTCGATCGTTACGAGTGCGTCAGCAGACCTGGATTGGCCGGTTTCCGGTCCAGTACAAGAGGGCATCCACACCGTGGCGTGGGGCAAAGGAGGTCTCGGGGGTGGCGTTGGTGGTGGCACAAGAGGTGCCCACGTCGTCGAGCATGGCCGTTCCTCATGGCCCTGCGGGCGTGGGGGAAGCGAGACACCGGATGCGCGATCAGTTGCGTACCGGTGGGGTAGCGGAAACGGTCATCGACGACGCCGTACTGATCCTTTCCGAACTGCTCAGCAACGCGTGCCGGCACGGCAGGCCGCTCGGCGACGCCCTGGCGGGTGACGGTGACGTCCGCGCCGCGTGGCAGGTCGATCCGTCGGGACGGCTCACGGTCGAGGTGACGGACGGCGGTGGACCGACCCGACCCGTCCCGGCCACACCCTCGGTGACCGCCCACGGCGGCCGCGGGCTGAACATCATCACGGCACTGGCCAAGGACTGGGGCGTCCGGGACGACGCCCACGGAGAGATCACGGTCTGGGTCGTCGTCCAGGACAGCGTGAAGCCGGCCCGTCGACGGGACGACCCGGCTACGCGCGTCACGTCACCGGCCGGCCGGCGCCAGCCGCTCATACCGCGGCCCGCGATACCCGACCTGGACTTCGCGGACGCGTTCGACGACCTGGCCTGAAGCGCGCTCGATACGACACCACCTGGACCGAAGTGTCGGTTCCGGGACGACTCGGTGCGTTGTCCACAGGGTCCCGTCGGCTCTCGTACGAACGGCTAGGCTCGCGCCCGTACCAGACGAGCCGTAACCGGGAGACACCCACGATGGCCAAGAAGCGACCGCAGACGAAGGCCAAGCAGCCTCAGCTGAAGGATGGTGCCCGTGCCGGCGGCGCTGATGGACACGTCCAGGTTGTCGGCGCTCGCGAACCCTGCCCCTGCGGCAGTGGCCGCCGCTACAAGGCCTGTCACGGCCGGGCCGCCGCGCACGCCGCGACCGAGCTGGTGCAGCGCCCCTTCGAGGGCCTGGCCGGCGAGGGCGACTGGATCGCGCTGCGCGAGCTGGTGCCCGCCGCGACCGTCGAGCTGAAGCTCAGGGAGGGCCTGCCGGAGGGCGTCCCCTCGGTCACGCTCGCCACCGTCCTGCCGATGGCATGGCCCGCGCTGCGCCGCGACGACGGCTCGGTCCTGATCGGCCTCCAGAACGACACGGCGTCCGGCGACATCAGCCGCGACCTCGCCGACACCCTCCGGCGGGCGCTCACCGCGCAGCCCGGCACTCCGGTCGAGGGCCGCCGCGCCGCCGCCGACGGTCCGCGGCTCCAAGATCTGCTCGACCCCGAAGGCGCGTTCGAGCCAGTTGTGCACACGGGCTTCGAATTCTGGGTCCCGGACGCGGAGAACGCGTCGCCCGAGGTGGCCGCCTCCCTGGAGCGGGCCAACGCCGCCGCCATCCCGACCGTGAAGCTCTCCGGTGTCGACGCCGCCTACTGGTGCGAGACCCCCGACAAGAACCACCTGCGCTGGGTCATGCCGTACCAGGAGGAGCGGCTTCTGGACGCGCTCGCTCGGCTGCACGTCGCCGGGAAGTCCGGTCTGGGCGAGGGCACCCGCCTGGTCGGCTCCTTCCGCGCGCACGGGCTCACCGTGCCGGTCTGGGACCTGCCGACGGGGGTCACGGCGGACGACATCGAGAAGCCGGCGGCCGAGTTCGCCGAGCGTCTCACCACCGCCCTCGCCGCGGACGCACCGCTCACGGCGGACGAGCGGCGGGCGCGCGGCGGCCTCACCAACCGACAGGTGACGCTCAGCTGACGCACAGACAGGGAACTGACCGACCGGTCAGGTGGTCAGGACTCACCAGAGGGGTGAGTCCTGTCACAACTCCCCGTACTGACAGGTAAATTCGTGTCCGAATAGCCAAGACCGAATTTGCGAACCGCCGATCTCTTGTTACCGTTCGAGTAGCCCGGTTGCTGGTGCATCCCCCGTCGCCAGCAACCGGGTCTTCTCATGTGCGGAATCCGGTGCGGAGTCCCGGACCGCGTCAACCGGCTTGCTACGGCGCCGAGTTGCTCCCCGAGCGCAGCAGCAGCGGCCCGTCCTCGCCGCCCTTCGCGAACTCCGCGACCGCCGCGTACGCCCCCACGTCTCCCGTCGTGCGCCCCCTCGGTGTCTCGCACGCTCCAGGGTCGTCCTGCGCGCTCACCGCGCACCGCATCAGCACCGTGCGGCCACCCGGCTCCATGAGGCTCAGTACGGAACTCAGCTCGCCGCCGGTCGCGTTCCGGTAGTAGGTGCGCGCCCATGTCTCCTCACCCTGTGTCAGGACACAGGTCTGCGCCTCGATGCCGTCGGCGGAGGTGAGTTCGGGGCCGCAGCGGGCGGCGGTCGCGAGACCGAGGCCGAGCAGCCGGGGCGAGCGCGCGGGGTCGGGGGCCGGCCCCTTGCCGTTGTCGCTGCCCGTGCCAACACTGCTGCCGCCGTCGGGCGCGGAGTGCGTGGAGCGTTCGGGCGCACGTGCATCCGCAGGACCCTGGTCGTCGACAGGTCCTGCGGATGCCACGGCCAGCGGAAGGGCGACCGCGACCGCCACCACGCCCACGAGCGCGAGCAGACGAACTCTTCGGGATTCTCGGGGTCGTCCCCCGGAGTGGCGCGGCATAGGGCTGAAGATAACGACCATGGGCGGGCGCCCGGTTCGCCGCGCGCCCGACACCCCTACAACTCGGGCGCGCTCACACCCGTACGAGTGAGAGCCTCCACGACGGCGTCCACCACGGCTTCCACATCGGGTACCCAGGGCGCGGCCGAGCCGGGCAGCGGCGCGCGTTCCCAGCGGAGCTGGCCCTGGCCCGTCTCCGACGGAGGCAGCGCGATGTAGCCGCCCTCTCCGTGGAAGCGGAGCGAGCCGGGGACGTAGTCCTTGGCGTACAGCAGCTCGCCGAGCTGCTCCAGGGAGTAGGGCGCGACGAGGATCGCCCATCGCGTGGGGGCGGCGACGACCGGGCCGAGGCGCATGCCCTGGCGGTCGAGCGCGGCGAGCGCGCGAGCCGCCGCGAGGGCGGGCAGGCTCACCGCGCAGGGGGCCTTCTCGCCGGTGGCCAGCACGATCGGTGCTGTCGGCCGGTTGGTCCACCACCAGCGCACCATGCGCTCGTCGGTGGTGGCCGCGAGGAGGCCTGGGTCGAAGGGATGGGCGCCGGGCACCGTGCACTCCGGGTCGGGACATCCGCAGCGGGCCCGCCCCTGCGGGTCCGACGCCACACCCGGGAGTACGGGCCACTGCCATTCGGTCGCGAAGGTCAGGGCTGACTTGAGCATCTCAGGCCTGCCGTTGTTTCGCCTGGACAGGAGCCTGCGTCGCCTTCCGAGGATCTCGCGCATGAGCGCTCGTTCCTTTCCGTTGCACGCCTGGCAACACTGTGGACCATTCACATCATGTGTCGATCACTTCACTGTGCGTACCTGCTGGCGCATCACACCCTTGCTGGAGGCAAGGGGAACCCCTCTGGGCCGAGCGTCTGGCTGCGTCCGCGTCCGTACTTCGTGTGCCTGAAGCATGGGCATGGCGTGGGGTGGCGGCGCCTGGCGAATTGCCGTCCCGGGTATTTCTAGCCGCCTCCGCCACGGGAGGATGGGGCACGGTCGTCGGTGGATAAGACGCCCGGATCCACTGCCAGGTTCCGGGCGATTCGCAACCGCCCCTGGCCTTCACCGAGTACGTACCCATCACGACCGCTGTGACGCTCTGTGGAACGAGGCCAGTCGACCTCAATAAGCCCTTACCCGAGTCAGTTTTAAGCCAACTTTACTATTCCGCAAGGGTTACCGCCGGTCTCACGGACACCAGGAATCCCGGCAGGACAATGCTGGACATCCCCTTACGAGTGCGTGTACATGTGGAGACACTGCTTGCGGCGCAGAACGACATGGGGGTTTGCGATGCTATTGAGCAATACGCACCGGTCGGAAAGCCGGATGACATGACCGCCCCTCACCTTCCGAAAGTGGCCGGAATCGATTCCACGGTCCCCTCGCCCGCACACACTGTCGCGCCGACGTCCGCCACCAGGACCACCCCATCGGCCACCACTTCCGCCTCGCCCACCGGCCCCGGAGCCGATCTACAAGATCGTCTCGCCGGACTGGTCTCCGATCTCACCACCCTCCACGAACTCACCGAACGCCTGGCTCGCACGGCGACACTGAGCGACGCCCTGGAGGAACTGCTGCGCGCCGGAGCCGCCCTCGTGGGCGCCCGGCGCGGTCTCGTCGTCATGGAACCGGGTGACGGACTCGGCCCCGACACCACGATCGGACTGGGCCTCGCGCGGGCCGATCTCGGCCACATCGAGACCATCCCGCGCAGCTGTACGGCGTACGGGAAGCTTCTCGACACGGCCGCCGGACTGCCGGGCGGCGAGGCGGAGATCACACAGCCCGACCTGTTCGCCGAGGACGGGCTCGACCCCCGCCACCGCGAGGTGGCCGCCCGGCTCGGGTACGCGGCGAGCTACGCGCTGCCGCTGTCCACCGACGCCGCGGGCCGCCTGGGCGCCGCCGTGTGGCTCTACGACGAGCCCGCCGAACCGGTGGAGCGCCAGCGCCACCTCATCGGCCGGTACGCCCGGCACGCGACCGAGCACCTGGCACGGCTGCTGGAACTGGAGCGCACGCGCGCGTGCATCACGACCGTCTCCGAGGAGCTGCTCCCCTCACGGCTGCCCCGGGTGTCCGGCGTCCAGCTCGCCGCCCGGCACCGCACGGGACCGCGCGGCGGCGGCGACTGGTACGACGCGCTGCCGCTGCCCGACGCGGCGCTCGGCCTCGCGGTCGGCTCCGTCACCGGGTCCGGGCCCAGCGCGGTCGCCGCGATGGGCCGTCTCAGAGCGTCCCTGAGGGCGTACGCGGTGATGGAGGGCGAGGACCCCGTCGCCGTCCTCTCCGACCTCGAACTGCTGATGCGGCTGACCGAGCCGGCCCGCTCCGCCACCGCCCTCTTCGCCTTCTGCGAGCCCGCGCTGCGCAAGATCACGCTCGCCGGCGCGGGACACTGCCCGCCCCTGGTGATCGGCCCGCGGCGCACGGAGTTCGTGGAGACCTCCCTGTCGGCGCCCCTGGGCATGCTCGCCTGCTGGGAGGCACCGAGCGTCGAGCTGTGCGCCGAGCCCGGTGAAACGGTGCTGCTCTACACGGACGGCCTGCTGCACCGCACCGGCGACCCCATGGACCGCGCCTTCGCCCGGCTGCACGCGGCCGCCGCGAGCGTCCCCAGGACCGTGCGCGACGACCCGGGCGCGCTCGCCGATCACGTACTGCGGAGTGTGCTGCCGGACGGGCTGGACGAGGCGGACTCCGAGGAGGACGTCGTCCTGCTGGCGGCGCGCTTCGAGTGAGCGCCGGACCGCCCTGTGTAACGGGCCTTCCGGCTCTGGACCCCCTTACGTACGACCGTACGATGATGGGGGTCCAGAGTCGTATATAGGAGGCAGACCGTGGCGGACGAGCTCAACCCGGAGACCCCGGACGAGACTTCCGAAGAGCCGATCGAGCAGCGCAAGAACGGGCTGTACCCGGGCGTGTCCGACGAGCTGGCCGAGAACATGAAGTCCGGCTGGGCCGACACGGAGCTGCACGGTCTCGAGCCGATCGCGCAGGCCGAGTACACCGCCGCCCGCCGTGCCGCGCTCTCCGCGCGCTTCCCGGGCGAGCGTCTGGTCATCCCCGCGGGCAACCTGAAGACCCGCTCGAACGACACCGAATACGCCTTCCGCGCATCGGTCGAGTACGCCTACCTGACCGGCAACCTCACCGAGGACGGCGTCCTGGTCCTGGAGCCCACCACGGGCGGACACAAGGCGACGATCTACCTGCTGCCGCGTTCCGACCGCGAGAACGGCGAGTTCTGGCTCAGCGGCCAGGGCGAGCTGTGGGTCGGCCGCCGCCACTCCCTGACGGAGGCCGGGCAGCTGTACGGCATCCCCGCCTCCGACGTCCGCGAGCTCGCCGGCGAACTGCGCGAGGCCACCGGTCCGGTCCGGGTCGTACGCGGCCACGACGCCGGCATCGAGGCGGCGCTCAACGACAAGGTGACCGCCGAGCGCGACGAGGAGCTGCGGGTCTTCCTGTCGGAGGCCCGGCTGGTCAAGGACGAGTTCGAGGCCGGTGAGCTGCAGAAGGCCGTCGACTCGACCGTGCGCGGCTTCGAGGACGTCGTGAAGGTCCTCGACAGGGCCGAGGCGACCAGCGAGCGCTACATCGAGGGCACCTTCTTCCTGCGCGCGCGGGTCGAGGGCAACGACATCGGGTACGGCTCGATCTGCGCCGCCGGGCCGCACGCCTGCACGCTGCACTGGGTGCGCAACGACGGCCCGGTCCGCTCCGGTGACCTGCTACTGCTGGATGCGGGCGTCGAGACGCACACGCTCTACACCGCCGACGTCACGCGCACGCTGCCCGTCAACGGCACGTACACGGAGATCCAGAAGAAGATCTACGACGCCGTGTACGAGGCCCAGGAGGCCGGGATCGCGGCCGTGCGGCCGGGTGCCAAGTACCGCGACTTCCACGACGCCGCGCAGCACGTGCTGGCCGAGCGGCTCGTCGAGTGGGGCCTCGTCGAGGGTCCGGTGGAGCGCGTCCTGGAGCTGGGCCTGCAGCGCCGCTGGACCCTGCACGGCACCGGTCACATGCTCGGCATGGACGTCCACGACTGCGCCGCCGCGCGCACCGAGACATACGTGCAGGGCACGCTGGAGCCGGGCATGTGCCTGACCGTCGAGCCGGGCCTGTACTTCCAGGCGGACGACCTGACGGTGCCGCAGGAGTACCGCGGTATCGGGGTGCGGATCGAGGACGACATCCTGGTGACCGAGGACGGGAACCTGAACCTGTCGGCCGGGCTGCCGCGACGCTCCGACGAGGTCGAGGCGTGGATGGCCTCCCTGAAGGCCTGACAGAGTGCCCTACAAGGGCCTGGAGGGCTGATACGACATCGATGGCCGGGTATCCGAGGCGGTGCCCGGCCATTCGTGTGCCCGGGGAGGCGTGTCGGGCACAGGCGGAGAACACGGTCCCCGGGGGGGCGGCTTTTCGTGGACGACTTCTGGTCCGGCTTCGGAGTGGACCTGCATCTGGAACCGGATGTGGCCGCGGGGCGCAGATCGGGGCTCGAGCGGGCGCTGCGTGACGCGGTGCGCGACGGGCGGCTCGCGCCGGGCACCCGGCTGCCCGCGACCCGGCGGCTGGCGGCCGAGCTGGGCGTCTCCCGGGGGACGGCGAAGGCGGCGTACGACCAGCTGATCGCCGAGGGGTACCTGACGGCGCGGCAGGGTTCGGGCACCGACGTGGCGGCGCTGCCCGCGGACGGCGTGCCGGCGGCCGCCGGTGCTCCACGCGCGCGTGCGCCCCGTTTCGACCTGCGGCCGGGCAGCCCGGACGTCGGGGCGTTCCCGGCGGCGGCGTGGCTCCGGGCGCTGCGGCGGGCGATCGCGACGGCGCCCTCCTGGGCGTACGACTACGGGGATCCGCGCGGCCGCATCGAGCTGCGGACCGCGCTGTCGGAGTACCTGGGCCGGGCCCGGGGCGTGCTCGCGCCGCCGGAGCGGATCGTGATCACTTCCGGGTACGTGCAGGGGCTCGCGCTCCTCGCGCGCGTGCTGGACGGCGGGACGGTCGCCATGGAGGACCCCGGGCTGCCGTTCCACCGGGACGTGGTGCGGCGGGGCGGCGCGCGGGTGGTGCCACTGCCGGTGGACGAACGCGGGGCCTGCGCGGGGGGACTGACCGCCGCGGACGCCGTGGTCCTCACGCCCGCCCATCAGTACCCGACCGGCGTGACACTGCACCCCGAGCGGCGTCGGGCGCTCACCGACTGGGCACGCGCGCGTGACGCGCTGATCGTCGAGGACGACTACGACGGGGAGTTCCGCTACGACCGGCAGCCCGTCGGCGCCCTCCAGGGGATGGCACCGGGCCAGGTCGCGTACCTGGGCACCGCCTCCAAGACGCTCGGGCCCGCGCTGCGGCTCGGCTGGATGGTGCTGCCGCCGCACCTGGTCGACGCGGTGGCCGACGTCAAGCTGCACAGCGATCATCACACCGAGTCCATCGGGCAGTTGGCCCTCGCCGACATGATCAACAGTCACGCGTACGACCGGCACGTGCGCGCGTGCCGTCTGCGCTACCGGCGGCGCAGGGACCGGCTCGTCGACCGGCTGGGGGCGGGGCGGAGCGTACGGGGGATCGCCGCGGGGCTGCACGCGCTGGTGGAAGTGCCGGACGAGGCCGAGGCGTTGGCGCGGGCCGCGGAACAGGGACTCGCGGTCGGCTCTCTGGGGGAGCACTGGCACACGCCGGACGTCGGCGGCCGTACGCAGGGTCTGGTCGTCGGGTACGGGACGCCGCGGGAGCGGGCCTATCCGGAGGCGCTGGAGGTGCTGGGGCGGGTGCTGGAGGGCGGCTGAGGGGTTCCTGTGGCGGGCGGTGGCGAGAGCGCGCCTTCCGAGGCGGGCTCTGGCGGGCTGGCCGGTCGTAGCGAGCCTTGGTGGGCATGTCTCCCCAAGCGACCCTCGACATCCACCCGTCCGTCGAATTGGGCCATGGAACGGCGCTCCGATTGGGCCTGTATAGGGATCCACCGCGCTTCTAGTGTCGAGGGCATGACGAACTCCCTCGTCCCGCCCGCGGGTCCGCAGCGTGTCCTGGCCCTGGCCCAGTTGGCCAACTCCGTCGGAGACGGCGCCTACTACGTGACATCGGCGCTGTACTTCACGCACGTCGTCGGTCTCGCCCCCGGGCGGGTGGGGCTCGGGCTGACCGTCGCGTGGGCGGTCGGTTCGCTGGTGGGTGTGCCACTGGGGCGGCTGGCGGACCGGCGCGGGCCGCGCGGCACGGCGGTGCTGCTGGCGCTGGCGACCGCGGCGGCGGTCGCGTCCTTCCTCGTCGTACGCGGCTTCCTCCCGTTCGTCCTGGCGGCGTGCGCGTACGCGTCCGCGCAGTCGGGGCTCGCGGCGGCCCGGCAGGCACTGCTGGCGGGGCTGATCCCGGCCGGGGAGCGGACCGGGCTGCTCGCGCATCTCCAGTCCACGCTCAACGCCGGCCTGGCGGTGGGCGCGGGCCTGGGCGGGCTCGCGCTGCACGCCGGGACGCGGACCGCCTACCTCGGGGTGTTCGCGCTGGACGCGGTGAGCTTCCTGCTGTGCGCGGCACTGCTGCTGCGCCTGCCGTCGGTGTCCCGGACGGCGGCCGTCGCCGTACGCCGGAGTCCTGGCCCCGGTGTGCTGCGCGACCGCCCCTACGTTCTGGTCACGTTCCTCAACACCGTGCTGCTGCTGCGGATGCCGCTGCTCAGCCTCGGCATCCCTCTGTGGATCACCGAGCGGACCGAGGCGCCCGCCTGGCTGGTCTCCGCGCTGTTCGTGCTCAACACGGCGGCGGTGGTGGTCTTCCAGGTACGGATGGCCCGCGGTGTCAGGGGCCTCACGTCGGCCACGCGCGCGATACGCCGCTCAGGGCTCGTCATGCTGGCGTCCTGCGCGGTCTTCGCCCTGTCGTCCGGTGTCCCGGCGTGGGTCGCGGTGGGCGCTCTGGTGGCAGGTGCGGTACTTCAGGTCGTCGCCGAGATGCAGCAGTCCGCGGGTTCCTGGCAGTTGGCCTTCGACCTCGCTCCGGCCGACCGCATGGGCGAGTACCAGGGCTTCTTCGGCACCGGTGTCACGGTGGCCCGCACGATGGGCCCCCTTGTCCTGACCGCGCTGCTGGTGGGCTGGGGGACGCCCGGGTGGCTGCTTCTGGGCGGGGCGATGCTGGCCGCCTCGTACGCGATGGGACCGGCGACGCGCTGGGCGACCTCCACCGCGACCGCCGGTCCTGCGAAGGAGCTCGTCAGGAAGCCCGTACCGGCGAACTGACCGTGCCAGGAGGCCCGTACAGGCGAACTGGGCATAGCCGGGGAAGCCGTGCCGGCGAACCGATCGTCGAGCAGGCGCGTCAGGCGGCCCCCGCCGGTGAACCGGCCATCACCGGCAGCGAGTCCACGAACAGGGCTCCCGCGAGCAGCCCTCCGCTGCCACGGGGGCTCCACGCGCGCGCGTGGAGGTCGTCGTCGAGGGCGGACAGGGCCGCGCGGCCCGCTTCCGTGGACGTACCGCCCGCTTCGAGGACTCCGCGTGCGCCCGCCTGGACATGGCGCAGGCCGTGCGGTCCCGCCGTGTAGAGCAACTCGGTGTCCTGGAGCGTGGACATGACGGTGAGGAGGGCGTCGAGCCGGGCGTACGGCTCGGGCGCGCCGGCCGAACGGGCGGCGGCGAGCGCCTCCAACGCGCGCCGTACGTGCGGGAATCCGGCCCGCGCCTCGCCCCGCGCCCCGGCCGCGCCGTACTTCGCCGAGACGGACGACCCCCGGGAGGGCCGCCGGGGTGCCCGCCGGTCCTGGTGTGCGGCGATCCGTTTGGCGGCCGCGGTGACGTCCACCCCGGCGGCCCGGGGTTCCAGGGCCGCCGCGGCGACCAGGAGCCCGAGGGCCCACAGGGCGCCGCGGTGTCCGCCGCCCGCGAGGGCCACCGAGTGCTCGGTCGACCGGCCGATCGCGCCCAGTTCCGTACGGAGTTCGGGCGTGGGCCCGCCGATGCGGCGGGCGGCGGCCGCCATCGCCGCGAGGCCGGGCGCCAGCGCCTTGGCCGACCAGCGCAGGGCACAGTGGTCCTGGCGGGTGGCCCGGGCGTCGAGGTCGCGCGGGTCGGGCAGTCCGGGCTTGGGGGAAAGCTCCAACTGCCGGGTCAGCGCGGCCACGGCGGCCCGCGCGAGCGTCTCGTCCTCGCGGCTGCTCATGGGCGGATCCTACGAGGACGCCGAGGCGGAGGGGGAGGCACTGTCCGTCGGGGCGTCGCTCGGCGGCGTGCCGGTCGGCGCGTCGCCCGGGGATCCGCTCGGGGGCGTACCACCGCCGCCGCTGCCCGCGCCGGTGCTCTCGGCGTCGGGGTCGATGCCCAGGATGATGGACCCCTTGTAGCCCTTGGACGGGTCCTTCTTGTGCACCGCCTTCAGGGTCAGCAGACCGCCGGCGGCGCCGTTGTCCTCGTACACCATGTCGTCGGCGAGCTTGGTGTAGCTGCCGGAGTGCTGGGAGTACGGCTCCAGGGTGAAGATCTCCGCGGCGATGTCGTCGTCGAAGAAGAGCTGGCCGGTGAAGTTCACCTTGCCGCCCTCGTAGGTGCCGTCCTCCTTCTCGCCGCCGGTGTGCACCTTGACGTGGATGTGGCAGGTGCGCGGCGTGTACCAGCCCGGGAAGATCGTCTCGAACTTGACGACCCCGTTGGCGTTGGCGACCTGATAACCGCGCAGGTACGTCTTGTCGTCGGCGGTCGAACCGTCCTCGCTCTCGGCGGGCGCGGAGCCGCCGGGGTTGGCGGTGGTGTAGCCGGAGTAGTAGCCCCAGGCGTCGCAGTGCCAGATCTCCACGGCGGCGCCCGCGACCGGGGCACAGGAGTCGGTGGTGTCCTGGACGGTGATGCGCAGCGTCAGCGGGACACCGTTCTTGCCCTCGGTGATGTCCTTGCGCACCAGGGCGCCGTCCAGGTAGTACGGCCCCTCCGTGACGCTGGACATCAGCACGCACTGGCCGCCGCTGGTGGAGCTCGCCGAGGCCGACGCGTCGGCGACGGCGGTGGTCGTCGTGTCGTCGGCGAACGCCGCCTGGTATCCCGCGACCGCCAGCCCGCCGGCCGCGACCGTACCTCCGGTCACCGCGATCGCGCGGCGCCGGGTGATCGTCTTCTCTTTGTGGCTTCCCGTCATGCTGGGAAAATTAGGGGTGTCACCCGTCAAGGACATGGGGTGGCGCTGTCAGTTGACTGTGGACTCTGGGAAAGCTGAAACGGGCGCCCGG
Source organism: Streptomyces sp. NPDC050535 (assembly GCF_044457665.1). Taxonomy (NCBI): domain Bacteria; kingdom Bacillati; phylum Actinomycetota; class Actinomycetes; order Kitasatosporales; family Streptomycetaceae; genus Streptomyces; species Streptomyces sp. NPDC050535. The sequence continues at coordinate 351,107 of NZ_JBITHE010000005.1, read as the reverse complement.
TACGTGCGCGGCCGGTGATCGGATTCCCCGGCGCGCGCCGGGCGGCCTCTGCCAGGGTGGTCGTCATGGCTGAGGAGGATGTGCGGGGTGGTCCGGGCGACGGGCAGAGCCGGCGGCGGGACGTGATCGCGGGAGTCATCACGTGCGCGGCGCTCGCAGCCGCGGTCGTGCACGCGGTCGCACCCGGGATCGCCGTCGACGGAGTCACCGCGCTGCTCCTCGCGGTGGCCGTCGTGCCGTGGCTGGGCGACCTGTTCGACAGCATCGAACTGCCGGGCGGAGCGAAGTTCCAGTACAAGCAGCTCGTCAACCGCATCGAGGCGACCGAGGAGGCCACGGCACGGGCAGGCGGGGCGGCGGACGACGCGTCACGCGCGGCCCGGATCGCCCTCGTGGCGACCGGCGGTACGGAACTGGAGGAGACGCCCGACGGCGAGGCGAAGGCGGCCGTCGAGCGACTCGCCGCCGACTACACCTGGGTGCGCGAGCACGAGGAGAGCGGCCCCGCGCGCACCGACCGCATGGAGCGGATCTTCGCCGACCTGGTGGCCCTCTCCCCACGGATGGGCGACTTCGACGTCGCCGCCAGGCTCGACTCCGCCGACCCCGGGACCCGACTCGCCGCCTACGCACGCCTGTACGCCCGCCCGGACGGGATGTTCCTGGACGCCTTGACGGAAGCGGTACTGCGCGAGGAGCACGCCTTCAGTAAGTACTGGGGGTTCCACGCGATCAGGGCGATCGTCGCCAGGAGCGGCGCGGGCAGGATGCGGCTCGAGCACCTCGACGCGCTGCGGGCGTGTCTTTCCCGCCTGCCCGGCGGCAGCGACCGCAGGGCGGCTCTCGTGCGCCTGCTCGCGGAGCTCGACACCTCACGGACCCGCGCCCCGGGGTAGGCGACGAGGACTACACCGCCAGGAGAGGCGCGTCCTTCCGCCACTTGAGGATCTTGTCGAAGCTGACCACCGCGCCGCCCCGCCCCGGCTTGTTGCCGATCTGGACGTGGTCCGCGAGCTCCTGGATCAGACACAGACCCCGGCCGTTCTCGGCGTCGGCGCGGGCTGTGACCGGGCGCAGCGGGGTGCGGGCGGCGCGGCCCGACGTGACCTCGGGGCCCGAGGGGAAGCCCGGTCCGGAGTCGGTAACCTCGATGCGGCAGGTCTCGCCGTCGAGGTAGGCGGTCACCCGGTACGCCTCGGAGAAGTCGCCCTGCGCGGTGGTGTCGCCGCCGTGCTCGACGGCGTTGGCGCAGGCCTCGCTCAGGGCGATGGACAGATCGAAGGAGACGTCCGGGTCCACGCCCGCGGTCTCCATCGTGCCGATCAGCAGACGTCTGGCCAGCGGAACGCTCGCGGCTTCACGCCGCAAATGGAGTGACCACCAGATGCTCATGCTCCAGCCTCCCGGCCGCGGCTCGACATACCGTTACGTATTGCCGCAACCACACGTGCGCAATCGCCCACTTGACGTGATGCCGCCCATACGGCGGATGCGCGGGCGACAGGAGTCGGTGTATGTGCAGGCGGCGGGGGCCTCCGTGGGCGCGGATGACGCGGACCGGTTCACGCGTGTGGCGCGAATCGGTTCACGGGGCGGCACCGATCCGTATGCGCGGGCGGCACCGATCCATTCGCGCGGGCGGCTCGAATCGCGTCCACGCGTGTGGCGCGCATAGGTGCACGCGGACCGCACGGTCCGGTGGACGCGGGTCGCAAGGTCCGTTGCACACGGGGCGCACCGATCGGTGCACGCGAGTCGAACAGTTCGGTGTTCGCGAGCCGTACCGATCGGTGGAGGCGAACCGTACGGATCCGCCCGCGGGCGGGTGGTCGCCCGGACCGTCGCGCTCCGTGCCGCACGGCGACTTTCCCGACCTGCCGTATGGAAGGGGTGAGCCCAGTGCGATGATGAGCCCGCCATGACTGCCCCCCACAAGCGCACGGCGCGCTCCGGATACGACCTCCGGATGCTTCGGGCCGCGGTGTTCGCCGCGGTCTGCGTCGTGCTGGCCGCGGCCGGTCATGTGCTCGCCTCCTCCGCTACGGTCCCCTCGTGGACCCTGGCGGCCGGGTTCCTCGCGGTCTTCGCCGTCGCCGCGCCGCTGGCCGGACGCGAGCGTTCGCTGCCGGGCATCGCGGCGGTCCTCGCGACCGGCCAGACCGTGCTGCACACCCTGTTCGGACTCGGCCAGCACGGCGGTACGACGATGGCCTCGGCCATGTCGTCGACCGGCGGATCGGGTACCGGGTCGGGCATGGTCATGACCGACGCCTCGCTCGTCCAGCGCGCCGCGAGCCTGCTCTGCGGTGCGACCACGGCGGCGATCAGCCCCGCGCAGGCCCAGCGGATCCTCGCCGACGCCCGCGTCGACACGGACATGACGCAGTCCATGCACCACTCCACGGACGTCATGTCGGCCGCGGCCGGCTCCTCGATGTCCGTGCTGCCCTCCCTCCCGATGCTCCTCGGTCACGTCCTGGCGGCCGTCGCCACCGGGTGGGTGCTGCGCCGCGGGGACATGGCGCTGCTGCGCCTCATCAGGCTGTCGGCGCACGGGGTGGCGGAGGGGGCGCTCGTACGTTCCCTGCGCGCCGCGCTCGCACTCGTACGCGCCCTGCGTGCGGGACTCCCCGGTACGCCGGACGCGGCGCCGCGCACCCAGCGCCCCGCACTGTTCCCGCCCCCGAAGCCCCCCGCCGCCGCGCTCCAGCACACCGTCGTCCGGCGTGGACCGCCGTCCGCCACCGCGCACGTCCTCGCTGCCTGACGCGACGCCACCACTCCACCGAGGGGCTGCCGTCGTGCGGCACACGCGCGTGCCCGCGTTCCCGGCGCCCTCAAGAGGCGCCTTCCGGGCGGCTTTCCGCACGCGCATCGCGCATCACGCGCGCCCCCAGCTCACCGGATCCCGTCCGGGCTCACCGGATCCCGTCCGGTCATCGGACTCACAGTGGAGTGCTTCCTGTCATGAAGGTTTCCCGTATCGCCGCCACCGGTGCCCTCGCCGCCTCGGCCGTCCTCGTCCTGTCCGGCCCCGCCTTCGCGCACGTCAGCGTGCAGCCGGAGGGCGAGGCCGCCAAGGGCGGCTACGCGACGGTCAACTTCAAGGTGCCGAACGAGCGCGACGACGCCTCGACCACCAAGCTCGAGGTGAACTTCCCGACCGACCACCCGCTGGCCTCCGTCATGCCCCAGCCGGTCGCCGGCTGGACCGCCAAGGTCACCAAGTCCAAGCTCGACAAGCCACTCGAACTGCACGGCGAGTCGATCTCCGAGGCCGTCACCAAGGTCACCTGGACCGCCACCGGCAAGGGCATCGAGCCCGGCTACTTCCAGAAGTTCCCGCTCTCCGTCGGAGCGCTCCCCGAGGACACCGACGAACTCGTCTTCAAGGCGATCCAGACGTACTCCAACAAGGATGTCGTCCGCTGGATCGAGGAGCAGAAGGAAGGCGCGGAGGAGCCCGAGAACCCGGCCCCGGTGCTCGCGCTCAGCGCGGCGAGCGAGGAGGGCCACCACGGGTCCGACGCCTCCGCAGAGCCCACGGCCGAAGCCTCCGAAGCCTCCGCGGAACACGCGGAGACCACCGAGGTCGCCGCCTCCTCCACCGACAGCAGTGACACCACCGCGCGCGTGCTCGGCGTCGTGGGCATCGTCATCGGCGTGGCGGGTGTGGCGTACGGCGTGCTGGCCGGCCGCCGGCGTACCAACGCCTGATCCATCGCACTCCCGGAGCGCACCGGAGGTCGTACGACAGCGCCGTACCGGCCGTCGTACGACCCCGGTGCCGACCCGGGCCCTCACATCTGGGACATTTTGATATGCGCAAGAAGACGTATGCTGCGGCCGCCCTGTTCGCCGCCGCCGCTCTGACCCTGTCCGCCTGCGGCAGCGGTGACGACAGCGACAAGGCGGTCGCCGACGTGTCCGTCGAGGCCGACTCCGGCAAGGCCGCGACCGTACTCGACCAGCCGTTCGAGAAGCCGGACCTCGTCCTCACCGACACGGAGGGCGAGAAGTACGACCTCCGCGCGGAGACCAAGGGCGACCCCACACTCGTCTACTTCGGCTACACCCACTGCCCCGACGTCTGCCCGCTGACGATGAACAACCTCGCCGTCGCCAAGAAGGCACTCCCCAAGGCCGAGCAGGACAAGCTCCGCGTCGTGTTCGTCACCACCGACCCCGGCCGCGACACCCCCGCCGCGCTCGGCAAGTGGCTCAAGGGCATCGACTCCGACTTCGTCGGCCTCACCGGCGACTTCGCCACCATCCAGGCCGGCGCCCGCACCCTCGGCATCTCCATCGAGCCGACGTCGAAGGACAAGAACGGCAAACTCGTCTCCGTGCACGGCACCCAGGTCATCGCCTTCTCACCGAAGACCGAAGGCGGCTACGTGCTGTACGGCGAGGACGCCACCGTCGACGACTACATCAAGGACCTCCCCAAGCTCATCAAGGGACAGAACCCGTGAGGCGCACCGTGGGAGCCGCCGTGGTGACCGCCGCGGCCCTGGCACTCGCCGGCTGCGGCGCCAACAGCTCAGCCAACGCCACCGCCAAGCCCCGCCTGAAGGTCAGCGGCGCCTACATGCCCGCCCCGAGCATGGACACCATGGCGGCCGGCTTCTTCACCGTCACCAACACCGGCGGCTCCGACACCCTGACCTCGGTCACCAGCGACCTCTCGGGCGACGTCACGCTGCACTCCACCAAGGACGGCACGATGGAGGAGGAGAAGTCCTTCGCCGTGCCCGCCGACGGCACCCTCGACTTCGCCAGCGGCGGCAACCACCTCATGTTCGAAAAGCTCACCCACCGGCCGAAGCAGGGCGAGAAGGTGTCGGTGGAGCTGCACTTCACCAAGTCCGGCACGGTGAAGATCTCCATGCCGGTGAAGTCCGCGACGTACAACCCGAAGACCGGGCACTGAGGAAGGATCACCTGTGACGCGGACCATCGCTCCCCGTGGCGCCGTGCGTGACACCACACGCGGCGCCGGACGTCGTGGCACCGTGCGGATACGGACGCTGCTGTTGCTGTTCCTCGCCGTCGCCGGCGCGCTCCTGGCAGGCGCCGCGCCCGCCTCCGCGCACGCCGCGCTGACCGGCAGCAACCCGACACAGGGATCGGTGGTCGACAAGGCACCCACCCAGATCTCACTGACGTTCTCCGAGCAGATCGCCCTGTCCGACGGCGCCCTCCAGGTCCTCGACCCCAAGGGCGAGCGCGTCGACACCGGCAGGGCCACCAACCCGAGCGGCACCACCTACGCCGTGAAACTGCACTCGGGGCTGCCCGACGGCACGTTCACCGTCACCTACCAGGTGGTCTCGGCCGACAGCCACCCCGTCTCCGGAGCCTTCACCTTCTCCATCGGCGCGCCCTCACAGACCTCCGTGGCCGTCTCCGCCCAGGAAGTGGGCGGCGGAGTCGTCGGCGCGCTCTACGAGGCCGGACGCTACCTCTCGTACGCCGGATTCATCCTCCTGGTCGGCGGCGCGGCCTTCGTGCTGGCCTGCTGGCAGCGCGGCGCCGGAGTCCGCCCGGTCCAGCGGCTCGTGGTCGCCGGATGGCTCGCACTGACCACCGCCACCCTCGCACTGCTGCTCCTGCGCGGTTCGTACGTCGGCTCCGGCAAGGTCGGCGACATCTTCAACCTGACGCTGCTCGCCGAGGTACTGCAGACCAAGTCGGGCGCCGCACTGGTGTCACGACTGCTGCTGCTCGCCGCCGGCGCGCTGTTCATCGCGGTCCTCTTCGGGGCCTACGTGAAGCGCGACGAGGCCGCCGGAAGCGGCACCGACGCCGACGGCGCCGATCTCGCCCAGGAGAAGAAGGACCTCACCTTCGGACTCGCCATCGGCGGCGCCGTCGTCGCCGCGGGCCTCGCCGCGACCTGGGCGATGGCCGAACACGCCTCCGCCGGCATCCAGACGGGCATCGCGATGCCCGTCGACGTCCTGCACCTGCTGGCCGTCGCCCTCTGGCTCGGCGGGCTCTCCACCCTGCTCGTGGCCCTGTTCCGGGCCCCCGCCGACGCACAGATCGAGGCGGCAGCCGTCCAGCGCTTCTCCCGCGTCGCGTTCGCCAGCGTCATCACGCTGGTCGTGACCGGGATCTACCAGTCGTGGCGGCAGGTCGGCTCCTGGTCGGCGTTCACCGACACGACGTACGGACAGCTGCTGCTCGTCAAGATCGGCCTGGTCGTGGTCCTCGTCGGCATCGCCTGGATCTCCCGGCGCTGGACGGGGCAGCTGACCACGGTTCCGGAGACCGTCACGGCGGGCATGGTCGAACAGCGCGCGAAGACGCGCACCAAGGTCTCCGCGGGCTCCGGCGACTCCCAGCGGGCGGCCCAGCTCGCCCGGCAGCGCGCCGCTGTCGACGGCACCCGCGACAAGCGCCTCCGCGACGCCGACCCGCTCCGCTCCGGCCTGCGCCGCTCCGTACTCGCCGAGGCCGGCGTCGCGGTCGTCCTCCTCGCGGTCACCACGGTGCTGACGTCCACCGAACCGGGACGCACCGAAGAAGAGGCCAAAGCTGCCACCTCGGCCTCCTCCCAGCAGTCCGGACCGCTCTCCCTGAAGCTCCCGTTCGACACCGGCGGCGAGGACGGCAAGGGCACCGTGGAGGTCACCCTCGACCCGGCCCGCGTCGGCGGCAACGAAATGCACGTCTACGTGGTGCGGCCCAACGGCAAGGCCTTCGACGTCCCCGAGGTGAAGGTCGCCTTCACCCTCGAGGCCAAGGACATCGGCCCGCTGCCCGTGACCCCCGACCGCATCGCCACCGGCCACTGGACGGCGACCGGGGTACAACTCCCCATCGCGGGCGACTGGAACATCGCCGTGACCGTGCGGACCTCCGACATCGACCAAGCGACCGTAGACAAGAACGCGAAGATCGGCTGAACCACACCATGGCTGACCAGTCCACGCCGGGAGCCCCTTCCCAGGGGGGCGCCGCCCGGGAGACGTCCCCGCACGCCTCCCCCGAAGAGGGCACCCTCAAAGTGGTCCCCCCCAGGGAGGCCGTTTCCGAAAACGCCTCCCCCGAGGAGGGCATCTCGCGGCGGCGACTGCTGGGCACCGCCGGGGCCACCGGACTCGCGTTCGGCGCGGCGGGCGCGGCAACGGGGTACGCCGCCGCGCCCTCCGGCAAGGCGGTACCGCTCACCTCGCTCGGCATGGACACGGTGATGTTTCACGGGAAACATCAGCCCGGCATCACCACCGCCCTCCACGCCAGCGGCCATCTCATCGCCTTCGACCTCGCGGCCGGCGCGGGCCGCAAGGAAGCCACCGCACTGCTGCGCCGCTGGTCGAGGACAGCCCAGCGGCTGATGGCCGGCGAGGCGGCCGCACAGGACGACACCGACGTCGCGCGTGACGCCGGACCGTCCTCCCTGACGGTCACCTTCGGCTTCGGGCACAGCTTCTTCGCCCGTACGGGCCTGGAGAAGCAACGCCCGGTCGCCCTGGACCCGCTCCCCGACTTCTCCTCCGACCACCTCGACAAGGCACGCAGCAACGGCGACCTCTGGGTACAGATCGGCGCGAACGACGCCCTGGTCGCCTTCCACGCCCTGCGCGCGATCCAGAAGGACGCGGGCAGCGCCGCCCGCGTGCGCTGGCAGATGAACGGCTTCAACCGCACGCCGGGTGCCACCGCCCAGCCGATGACGGCCCGCAACCTGATGGGCCAGCTCGACGGCACCCGCAACCCCAAGCCGTCCGAAACCGACTTCGACCAGCGCGTCTTCGTCCCCGCCTCCGGCGACCCGGCCTGGATGGCGAACGGCTCCTACGCCGTCGTACGCCGGATCCGCATGCTCCTCGACACCTGGGAGCAGCTCTCGGTGCAGGCCCAGGAGGCCGTCATCGGGCGGAAGAAGTCCACCGGAGCGGCGCTCAGCGGCGGCTCCGAGACCACCGGCATGAACCTCGACAAGACCGACACCGACGGGAACCTGGTCGTCCCCATCAACGCGCACGCCCGCATCACCCGCCCCGACCAGAACGGCGGCGCCGCGATACTGCGCCGGCCGTTCTCCTTCCACGACGGCTTCGACACCGACGGGGTGCCCGACGCGGGCCTCCTCTTCGTCTGCTGGCAGGCCGACCCGGTACGCGGCTTCGTCCCCGTCCAGCGCAAGCTCGACCGCGGCGACGCGCTCTCCGAGTTCATCCGCCACGAGTCGAGCGGACTGTTCGCGGTGCCGGGCGGGGCGGCGGAGGGGGAGTACGTGGGACAGCGGTTGCTCGAGGGGTGAGCGGTCCGCTCCGGGCGCGGGCCGCTCACCGCCGCGTTCGATTCCGCAGGGCCGGCCTTCGCACTCCAGGGCGGTTGTTTCCACAGGCGTGAACCGGGTCGCGCCTGGCCCATTAGGGTGAGGTCATGCCAGCCAGCTACGCGTATCTCGGTCCGCAGGGCACCTTCACCGAAGTCGCCCTGCGGACGCTCCCGGAGGTTGCCACCCGGGAGCTCGTCCCGATGGTGTCGGTCCCCGCCGCGCTCGACGCCGTCCGCAACGGCGAGGCCGAGGCCGCGTTCGTGCCGATCGAGAACTCCGTGGAGGGCGGCATCACCACGACCCTCGACGAACTGGTCGCGGGCAAGCCGCTGATGATCTACCGAGAAGTACTGCTGTCGATCACCTTCGCGCTGCTGGTCAGGCCCGGCACGAAGCTGTCGGAGATCAAGACGGTGACCGCGCACCCCGCCGCCCAGCCGCAGGTCCGCAACTGGATGAAGGCCAACCTCCCGGTCGTCCTCTGGGAATCGGCCGCCTCGAACGCGGACGGTGCGCGACTGGTCCAGGAGGGCCGGTACGACGCCGCCTTCGCCGGTGAGTTCGCGGCGGGCCCCTACGGTCTTGAGGCACTGGAGACCGGGATCCACGACGCGGAGAACGCGCAGACACGCTTCGTGCTGGTGGGGCGCCCCGCCCGGCCCGCGGCGCCCACCGGCGCGGACAAGACGTCAGTGGTCCTGTGGCCGCGCGACGACCACCCCGGAGGGCTGCGCGACCTGCTGGGCGAGTTCGCCACCCGGGGCATCAACCTGATGCTGCTCCAGTCCCGGCCCACCGGCGAGGGCATCGGCAACTACTGCTTCTGCGTCGACGCCGAGGGCCATATCTCCGACCGCCGGGTGGCCGACGCCCTGATGGGGCTCAAGCGGATCTGCCACCAGGTGCGGTTCCTCGGGTCGTACCCGCGTGCGGACGTCGGAGTCGAGGGTGTACCCGCTCCGCTCCGGGGGACGTCGGACGGCGAGTTCGTGGCGGCGGCCGACTGGGTGGCGCGTTGCCACGACGGTCGGTTCTGACCCGGCTTCGATCCCGGCTTCGATCCCGGCTTGGGTCTCGGCTTGGGTCCCGGCTTGCTCCGGTTGCGGTCCGGTTCCGACGACTCCCGTCTGCCGCTCAGCCATGCCCTGAGCCGGGCTGGCACCAGTCATCAGCCACCAGTCGTACCTGCTGATTTTCGTCATCCACAAGAGTTATCCACAGGCATGGTTCTCGACCTGGGGACAAGTCGACAACGGAGGGCTGCATCGTCGACAAATCGGCCTGTGGGGCCTTGGTTCGTCCACAGGCCGGCACGTCACCCCTCGTCCACTTTTTTCCTTCGGTCAATCCTATGGAGCGAAGCATTTCTGCTCGAATCCACTCGAACGTGGGTGTAGGCATGGTTTGGCCAGGGAATCCCTCGCCCCGGTCGCGAATTTCGGAATGATCACTTCCGTAGTCCACAGATCATCCACACAACCTGTGGATAACTTCACGGAGGCCCGGAGCCCTGTGGACAACTCGGTTCTCAAGTCCCGCTTCCCGCAAGGGGATACGGTCAACAGACCGCCCGCCACCTGCTCCGATTCAGGGAGCCGGGCCCTTTTATTGACGCGCATAACTGATCAAGAAATCCAGTCCGGCATTTGCCCCATTACGGGACAGAAGTCATGGGCCGGAATATCGAGTCGTTGGCGGGAAGCACGCACCGGTAACCTTGAGGGGTGATTGACCTTCGCCTGCTCCGTGAGGACCCCGACCGTGTTCGCGCCTCCCAGCGCGCCCGTGGAGAGGATGTCGCGCTCGTCGACTCCCTCCTCTCCGCCGACGAGCGGCGCAGGTCGTCCGGCCTCCGCTTCGACGAGCTGCGCTCCGAGCAGAAGGCGCTCGGCAAGCTGATCCCCAGGGCCTCGGGCGACGAGAAGGCCGAGCTGCTGAAGAAGGCCGGTCAGCTGGCCGCCGACGTCAAGGCCGCCGACGCCGAGCAGCACGAGGCGGACGAGGCGGCCAAGCGGCTCCTCCTCCAGCTCGGCAACGTGGTGCACCCCGACGTCCCGGTCGGCGGCGAGGAGGACTTCGTCGTCCTGGAGACGCACGGCACGATCCGTGACTTCGGCGCCGAGGGCTTCGAGCCGAAGGACCACCTGGAGCTCGGCGAGGCGCTGGGCGCGATCGACGTCGAGCGCGGCGCCAAGGTGTCGGGCTCGCGCTTCTACTACCTCACCGGTGTCGGCGCGCTCCTGGAGCTCGCCCTCGTCAACGCGGCGATCGCGCAGGCCACCGAGGCCGGCTTCATCCCGATGCTGACCCCGGCGCTGGTCCGCCCGCGCGCCATGGAGGGCACCGGCTTCCTCGGCCAGGCCGCGGAGAACGTCTACCACCTGGAGAAGGACGACTTCTACCTGGTCGGCACCTCCGAGGTCCCCCTCGCCGCGTACCACATGGACGAGATCCTGGACGCCGACAAGCTGCCCCTGCGGTACGCCGGCTTCTCGCCGTGCTTCCGCCGGGAGGCCGGCACGTACGGCAAGGACACCCGCGGCATCTTCCGCGTGCACCAGTTCGACAAGGTCGAGATGTTCTCGTACGTCGCTCCCGAGGACGCCGAGAACGAGCACCAGCGGCTCCTGGACTGGGAGAAGCAGTGGCTGACCGCCCTCGAGCTGCCGTTCCAGGTGATCGATGTGGCCTCGGGCGATCTCGGTTCCTCGGCGATCCGCAAGTTCGACTGCGAGGCGTGGATCCCGACCCAGGGCAAGTACCGCGAGCTGACCTCGGCGTCCAACTGCGAAAGCTTCCAGGCCCGTCGGCTGTCGGTCCGCATGCGGGACGGCAAGAAGGTGCAGCCGCTCTCGACGCTGAACGGCACGCTGTGCGCCGTACCGCGCACGATTGTGGCGATCCTGGAGAACCACCAGCTGGCCGACGGTTCCGTACGGGTGCCGGAAGTCCTGCGTCCGTACCTGGGCGGCCGTGAGGTCCTGGAGCCGATCTCCAAGTGACCGGCACTACCGGATCGACCGGGTCGTTCCCTTACAAGCTCGTCGCGACCGACCTCGACGGGACACTGCTGCGTTCCGACGAGTCGGTCTCGCCCCGTACGCGTGAGGCGCTCGCCGCGGTCACCGCCGCGGGCGCCGCGCACATCGTCGTCACCGGGCGCGCGGTGCCCTGGACCCGGCACATCCTCGACGACCTCGGTTATCAGGGGCTCGCGGTGTGCGGTCAGGGCGCGCAGGTGTACGACGCGGGGGAGCACCGGCTGCTGACCTCGGTGACGCTGGACCGGCAGCTGGCCGGGCTGGCGCTCGCCAAGATCGAGGCGGAGGTCGGCCCGCTCCTGCTGGCGGCGAGCCGTGACGGGCTGGACGGCGAGGTGCTGGTCGCGCCCGGTTACCGGAGGCTGGAGGGTTCGCTTCCGGTCGTACCGCTGAGGGACGCGGCGGACCTCTGGGCGGCGCCACTGAACAAGGTGTACGTACAGCACCCGACGCTCTCCGACGACGAGCTGGCCGCGGTGACCCTGAGGATCGCGGGCGGTCTGGTCGGCGTGACCATGGCGGGTGCCGGGATCGTGGAGCTGCTGCCCCTCGGTCTCTCCAAGGCGACGGGGCTGTCCCTGGCGGCCCGCCGTCTCGGTGTGAAGGCCGCGGACACGATCGCGTTCGGGGACATGCCCAACGACATCGCGATGTTCGCCTGGGCGGCGCACGGGGTGGCGATGGCCAACGCCCACGAGGAGCTCAAGGCGGTCGCGGACGAGGTGACGGCCTCCAACGAGGAGGACGGCATCGCGGTGGTGCTGGAACGGTTGCTGGCGCCGTAGCCGCGGTGCGGGCGCCGTAGCCGCGGTGCGGCGTCTTACGGTGGATCGCAGCGTGCCGGATCCCGTGGCAGGGTGCCGGACGCCATGGCCCGGCGCTCGTGAAGGTGTCTTGCGGAGGATGCACGAATCGAACGCGCGCGGGGGTTCAGCCCCGACCGCGACCTGCTTCTGATGGAGCACAGCGCAAGCCGGTGCCTTGCCTCTCGGCCAATCCTCCGGGTGGGCGGCCGTCGCGCGATGCGCGCTCGAAGCGGCCGCCCCGAGCAGCCCCCCGTGCGAGGCGGGTTCGACGGAGGGTAGCTACTCCGGAACCCGCCGCGGGCCGCCCTGTCGGGAGCTCGACGAACTGTTCCTGATGAACATCGTCGCGCCCCTCTCCCAGAACATGGCGCCGATTCGAACCGGCGGCGTTGACACAACTACTGTGCCCGTACGCCGAGTTGGGCGCCACCGAATAAAGCCGGGGCGAGAAGACGTGGTTGGCCGGAGTGGGAGTCGAGCCTGACCGGGACGGGAAGCCGGGGCTAGCCGCGGCGCCACCTGCGACGGCGGGCCTTGCTGAAGAACCATCCCGCGGGCGGTTCGTCGGAGCGCCAAGGCTGCGGATCGGGTCCCCCTTCGCGCCAGCGGGCGGCGAGCATACGCGCGCGGGCCGATGGCTCGGCCGTCTCGGCGGACCGTATGAAGTCCTGGTCCAGGACAAGGTCGTCCCAGGCTTCGTCGGACCGCTGGTCCACCGACCGCTCGCGACCGTCACCCCGTTGTTCCTCGGTTGCCATCCCCGTTCCTCCTGGCCGTGCGTCCCCGTTTGTCCAGTGTGCACAGACAGACGTGAAGCCGCTGTCAAGAAAGGAGGGCTCCACGCGCGCGTGCACGGCGACAGCAGGCACGCGCGCGTGGAGCCCCGCTCACTCCTCGCCGGCCAGCGTCAGCGTGCGCAGCTTCTGCCCGGCGTACCAGGTGGCGGCGACGGTGACCACGACCAGCAGCACCGTCGCGGTCGGCAGGCTGACGTCCGAGGTGACGAGGTTGCCGTCGGTGACCTTGTGGCCCACCGCGAGCGCCCACTGCTGGACGCTGAGGGTGCGCGCGCCGGACACCAGTGACCCGAAGAGGGCTTCCCAGACGAGGGCGTAGACGAGGCCGAAGACAACGGCGTGCCGGGTGATGGTCCCCAGGAGGAGGAACAGCGCGGCGTACGCGATCGAGGCGACCAGGGCGGCGACGGTGTAGGCGACGGCGATCTGCTGGCCGTTGCCGTTGAGGATCATGCCGGCGATGAACGTCGGCACGGCCGAGAACGCCATGGTGACGGCGACGGCGACGATCAGTTTGGTGAAGATGATCGTGGGCCGCTTCAGCGGTTTGGCGAGCAGGTACACCACCGAGCCGTCGTCGATCTCGGGGCCGATGGCGCCGGTGCCGGCGATGACGCCGATGATCGGCACCATCGTGGCGAGCGCGAACCCGCCCAGTACGTCGGCGGCGACCTGGTCGTCGGCTCCGGTGAAGCCGCGTACGGCCACGGCGATGATGATGAGGAGCACGGGAAGGGCGCCGAGAATGAGGGCTCGGCGGCGGCCGAGCAGGGCTCGATACGTGAGCCTGGCGACTGTGGGGTCGTACATCTTCGGCCTCCTACGCCGCTACGAGATACGAGAAGACGGACTCGAGGGACTCGTCGGACGGCGAGACCGTGAGCAGCCGGATGCCGCTGTCGCGTGCGACCCGGGGCAGCAGCGCGGTGAACCGGCCGAAGTCGACGGCCTGGATGCGCAACGCGCCCTCGGCGAGGTCCACTTCGATGCCGGACGTGGACGGGTCGGCGATGAGTGCGGCGGCGAGTGCCCGGTCGTCGCTGGAGCGGACGAGGTAGCGGTGCGGCCGGTCGGTCATCAGCCGGCGGATGCGGCGGAAGTCGCCGCCTGCCGCGTGCCGTCCGGCTACGACCACCTCGATGTGGGCGGCGAGTTGCTCGACCTCTTCGAGGATGTGGGACGAGAACAGCACGGTGCGGCCCTCGTCGCCCATGCGGCGCAGCAGGTCCATGAGCTGCATGCGCTGGCGCGGGTCCATGCCGTTGAAGGGCTCGTCGAGGAGCAGCAGGGACGGTTCGTGGACGAGCGCGGACGCCATCTTCACGCGCTGGCGCATGCCTTTGGAGTACGTCGAGATCTTGCGGTCCTGCGCGTACTCCATCTCGACGGTGGCGAGGGCCCGCTGGGCGGCCTTGCCACCGAGGCCGTGCAACTCGGCGTTGGCGACGACGAACTCGCGCCCGGTGAGGAAGTCGTACATTCCCTCGCGCTCGGGGACGATGCCGATCTGCTTGTAGATCTGTTCGTTGCGCCAGGTGGGCCGGCCGTCAAGGGTGACGGTGCCGGTGGAGGGGGCCAGGAAGCCGCCCATCATGTGGATGAGGGTGGACTTTCCAGCACCGTTGGGGCCGAGCAGGCCGGTGACCCCGGGGCCGATGGTCATGGTGATGTCGTTGACCGCCACCACGTTGCCGAACCAGCGTGAGACGTGGTCGATGTTGAGCGTGGTCACAGCCCGACCTTTCGGTAGCGGCGCATCAGGAGGCCGTAGCAGCCGGCGATGAGGCCCAGGACGACGATGAGGTAGACGACGCCCTGCGCGGACGAGGGGCCCTCCCCTCCGGGGAACGCCGAGGTGGCGCCCAGGAAGGCCGTCTGGACTCCGTCGATGAGGGTGATCGGGGAGAACAGGCCGAGCCAGGGGACGGCCCCGGTGCTGGACTGCTCGAAGGCGATGGCCTGGACGGTGGACACGGCTCCGTAGGTGATGGTCAGAGCGGCGATGACGGCCGCGATGCCGAAGCCGCGGCGCGGGGTGATCGCGGAGATGACCAGGCCGATGCCGGCGAAGAGGAGCGACAGGAGCGCCACGGAGACCAGTCCCTGGCCGAAGCCCTTGGTCTGGTCGGCGAAGTCGAGCTTGGCCAGGAGGGCCCCTACGTAGAGCACGATCAGCGGCGCCGCGGTGAGGGCGAAGAGTGCCGAGGCGAGGGCCGCGTACTTGGCGCCTACGTAGTCGGCGGTCTCGATGGGGCGGGAGAAGTACAGCGGCACGGTCTTGAAGCGCAGGTCCCGGGAGACGGACTGGGGTCCCTGGGAGGCCACGTAGAGGCCGATGACCGCCTGCATGATGATCGCGTAGCGGGTGTAGTCGACGGGCAGGTCCTTGAGGTTGGTGGCGACCGCGACCGCCACCATGATCAGCGCGGGGACGCACATCACCACGAAGAGCAGCATGGGCAGGACCTTGGACTTGACCGAGCGGCCGAGTCCGTAGGAGCCGCGCAGGGACTGCGAGTACAGCGAGCGGCGGGCGTAGGCGCGGCCCAGGCGCGGCCCGTCGTAGTTGCGGTAGCCGATGTTGTGGATGCGGGTCTGTTCGCCCGCGCCCGTTGTGGGCAGGACCTGGGGCTGCTCAACCGCCATGGCCGACCGCCTCCTTCCGCTGCTCGCGCTCGTCGCGTTCGCCGCTCTGGTCGTGTCGGTCGCTCTCGGTGTTGAAGACCTCGGCGATGTGGTGCCTGCGCTGTTCCATACGGACCAGGCCGAGGCCGAGGTCGGCGACGATGTCGCGGACGAGGTCGTAGGTCTCCTCGCCGTCGGCGGTGAGCAGCAGGATGTGTCCGGCGCCCGGCAGGCCGCTGCCGTCGTGGGTCTCCACCCCGCGCGCGAGGAGCACGTCGCGTACGGCGCGGGTGCCGTCCGGGTGCTCGTCGGTGTCGGTGACCTCGATGGCGAGGGTCGTCGTCTTCTGGGTGAAGTCGGTGGTGGAGCTGGACCGCAGCAGTTTGCCGCCGTCCACCACGACGACGTGGTCGCAGGTGCGCTCCAGTTCGCCCAGGAGGTGCGAGGTGACGAGGACCGAGATGCCGAAGTCGGTGTGGATACGGCGGATGAGGCCGAGCATCTCGTCGCGGCCGACCGGGTCGAGGCCGTTGGTCGGCTCGTCGAGGAAGACCAGTTGGGGGTCGTGGACGAGGGCCTGCGCGAGCTTGACGCGCTGCTTCATGCCCGTCGAGTAGCCGCCGATGGGGCGGTACCGCTCCTCGTAGAGGCCGACGTGGCGCAGCGTGTCCGCGGTGCGCTCGCGGGCCGCGGCCGGCGGGAGTCCGGACATGCGCGCCATGTGGACGACGAACTCGGTGGCCGAGACGTCGGGCGGCAGGCAGTCGTGCTCGGGCATGTACCCGACTCGCTCACGGATGGCGCCGCCTTCGGTGGCGACGTCGAGGCCGAGCACTTGTGCGCGGCCCTCCGTGGCGGGGGACAGACCCAGCAGGATCTTGATCAATGTGGACTTGCCGGCTCCGTTGGCTCCGACGAGTCCGGTCACACCGGGTCCGACGTCCACGGAGAGCCGGTCAAGAGCGGTCACCCTGGGGAACCGCTTGCTCAGGCTTTCGGTCGCGATCACAGTCACGGTTCGAAGGTAGTGGCGCACGCCACAGCGGGTCGTCAGACCAGGGAGCTGTATCGGCGTCCCTCTTCAGGTGTAGGGGCTCCGTAAGGGTCCCCCCTGAGGTCGAACAACCGGCGAAGGGTTATCCACATCGGCCCGGCTGTCCACAGCGGTCGCGCAGGCCTATTGACGCAGCCCCCAACCATTGTCACATTCATCAGTGTCAAGTTACGGGCACGTACGGCGATCGTGGTGGACGGACGGTGGCATGAGCGGTGCGGCGACAGGTGAACTCTCCGCGGAGCTGCGGGGGTTCAGGGAGGTGCAGCGGCTCGCCTACGAGTGCGCGGAGGCGGTCGCGGCACGGCTGAAGCCGGGGGTGACCGAGCGCGAGGCGGCGCGTATGCAGCGTGAGTGGTTGCGCGGGCGCGGGGTGCGGGACTGGTTCCATCTGCCCTTCGCCTGGTTCGGGGACCGCACGGCGTTCGTCAACTTCCGTATCCCGCTCCAGTTCTTCCCCACCAACCGTCGGCTGAAGGCGGGGATGCCGTTCATCCTCGACCTGGCCCCGGTCCACAAGGGCTTCACGGCGGACATCGGCTACTCGGGCTCCCTGGGGCTGAATCCCGTTCAGGACAAGCTGATGGCCGGCCTCAGGGCGCACCGCGAGCTGATCCTGCGCGAGGTGCGTGAGCGTCGCCCGCTGCGCGAGATCTACCAGGACGTGGACCGGCTCATGGTCCGCCAGGGCTATGCGAACCGGCACCGTGCCTATCCGTTCGGTGTGATCGCCCACAAGGTCGACCGGGTGAGGGAACGCCCCTGGTCGCCGCGTCTGTTCGGGTTCGGCACCCAGTCCCTGAAGGGACTGGTGAGCGACGCGCTGCACGGTCACCGCGACGGCTGGTCGCCGCTGTGGTCGCCGTACAGGTTCTCCGACCATCCGCCCCGTCCGGGGCTGTGGGCGGTCGAACCACACCTCGGATTCCGGGGTACGGGCGCGAAGTTCGAGGAGATCCTGGTCGTCACGGACTCGAGGGATCCCGAAGCGAGCGCGTTCTGGCTGGACGACGATCTGCCGCACGTGCGGCGCTGGGCGGAGGACAAGTGAGTCTCAACAGGGCGCGCGAGCGCTGGGTGCGGACGGGCGGAGTCGAGCTGTGCGTGGCGGAGCTGGGCGATCCGCGGCAGCCGACGGTCGTGCTCGTGCACGGCTATCCGGACTCCAAGGAGGTGTGGACCGAGGTCGCCGGGCGGCTCTCCGAGCACTTTCACGTCGTGCTGTACGACGTCCGCGGGCACGGCAGGTCGTCGGCGCCGCAGCCGCTGCGGGGCGGGTTCACGCTGGAGAAACTGACGGAGGACTTCCTGGCCGTCCTGGACGCGGTCAGCCCTGACGAACCCGTGCACCTGGTGGGGCACGACTGGGGTTCGGTGCAGGCATGGGAGTTCGTCACGGTCGCCCGCACCGAGGGCAGGATCGCGTCCTTCACGTCGATGTCCGGGCCCTCCCTCGACCACTTCGGGCACTGGATCAAGCAGCGCGTGAAGCGGCCCACTCCGCGCAGGGTCGGTCAGCTCCTGGGCCAGGGCGCCAAGTCCTGGTACGTGTACCTGCTGCACACGCCCGTGCTGCCCGAGCTGGCCTGGCGCGGCCCCCTGGGCAGACAGTGGCCGAAGATCCTGCGGCGCGTCGAGAAGGTCCCCGCGGACGGCTACCCCACGCCGTCGCTGCCCTCGGACGCGGCGCACGGCGCCTGGCTGTACCGGGACAACGTACGGGCGCGGTTGAGCAGGCCGCGCGAGGACGCGTACGCGCACGCGCCCGTGCAGCTCATCACGCCCCTGGGGGACGCCTTCCTCTCCGAGCGGCTCTACGACGGGCTGGAGCAGTGGGCCCCGGGCCTGGTGCGCCGTACGCTCCCGGCCAAGCACTGGGTTCCGCGCACCCGGCCCGATCAACTGGCTTCCTGGATCACCGAGTTCGTGCGCGCCAACGAGGACGGGGTGCCCCTGGGAGACACCGTGGCCACCGGCAGGCACGCGGACCGGTTCGGCGGTCAGCTCGTGCTGGTCACCGGCGCGGGAAGCGGCATCGGGCGGGCCACGGCCTTCGCGTTCGCCGAGGCCGGCGCGCGCGTGGTGGCCGTCGACCGTGACGCGGAGGGCGCGGCCCGCACGGCGGAGATGTCCCGGCTGATCGGCTCCCCCGAGGCCTGGGCCGAGACCGTCGACGTCTCCGACGAGCAGGCGATGGAGAAGCTCGCCGTGAAGGTCGCCACCGAGTACGGCGTGGTGGACGTGCTGGTGAACAACGCCGGGATCGGGCTCTCGGGGTCCTTCTTCGACACCACTCCCGAGGACTGGAAGAAGGTCCTCGACGTCAATCTGTGGGGCGTGATCCACGGCTGCCGGCTCTTCGGGAAGCAGATGGCCGAGCGCGGACAGGGCGGCCACATCGTCAACACCGCGTCGGCGGCGGCGTACCAGCCGTCGAAGGCCCTGCCCGCCTACAGCACCTCCAAGGCGGCCGTGCTGATGCTCAGCGAGTGCCTGCGCGCGGAGCTGGCGGGGCAGGGGATCGGCGTCTCGGCGATCTGCCCCGGCTTCGTCAACACCAACATCACCTCGACCGCGCACTTCGCCGGTGTCGACGAGAACGAGGAGCGGCGGCGCCAGAAGAAGTCGGCTCGGCTGTACGGGCTGCGCAACTACCCGCCCGAGAAGGTGGCCGACGCGATCCTGCGCGCCGTCGTCCGCAACCAGGCGGTCGTGCCCGTCACCCCGGAGGCCCGCGGCGCCCACCTCATGTCCCGCTTCACACCGAGAGCGTTGCGCGCGGTCGCCCGGCTGGAGCCGCCGCTGTGAGCGGATCGACCAGCGAATCGGCCGATGGCTTCATGAGTGAGGACTCCGTGGGCAGCGAATCGGCTGATGGCTCCGTGGGTGAAGAGTCCGTGGGCGAGGAGTCCGTGGGCGAGGGCCACCGCACGATCACTCCGCGTCGGGTGTCCTTCGACTGGGAGAGCACCCCGCTGCACTGGATCCCGGACGAGCCCACCGCCACGCACGTCATCAACGTGCTGCATCTGCTGCTGCCCGCGGGGGAGCGGTGGTTCGTGAAGGTCTTCAAGGAGGCGCTCGCGCTCGTCGACGACCCCGAACTCCTCAAGGACGTCAAGGGGTTCATGGGCCAGGAGGCGACGCACAGCGTGCAGCACGCGTACGTCCTGGAGCACCTGGCGGCACAGCGGCTCGACACCGCGGACTTCACCCGGTACGTCGACTTCCTCTTCGAGGTGCTGCTCGGCGAACGGCCGCCGCTGGGAGCGCCCATCGCGCCGCGGGAGTGGCTGCGCGTCCGGCTGTCGGTGATCGCGGCGATCGAACAGTTCACCGCGGTACTGGGCGACTGGGTGCTGGCCGCGGAGGGCCTGGATCTCGCCGACGCCGACGAGGTCATGCTCGACCTGCTGCGCTGGCACGGCGCGGAGGAGGTCGAACACCGCGCGGTCGCCTTCGACATGTACCAGCACTGCGGCGGCGAGAGCCTGCCCCGGTACGCGCGCCGGGTCGCGGGCATGGCGGTCACCGCGCCCGTGCTGCTCTACCTGTGGGGGTGGGGAGCTGCCTACCTCATCCGCCACGACCCGCAACTCGCCGGACGCCTGCGCTATTCGCTCGCCGCCCACAACAGGGCCGTACGCAAGGGGCTGTTGCCCACCTGGAAGGAGCTGGGAGCGGCCGTACCCCGCTATCTGCGGCGGTCGTACCATCCCTCGCAGGAGGGCTCGCTGGGCCGGGCGGTGGAGTACCTCGCGCAGTCGCCGGCGGCCCGCTCCGCGGCGGGAGCGATCGGCCGGGCGGCCATCGCGTAGCGACTTCGCCGGGCGACTCCGCCCGGCGACTCGGGAGGGCGGGGAGCGTGAACGAGGAGTCGGTGGATGCGGTGGGCACGGCTGGTGCGGTGAGTACGTCCGGTACGGCCGGTTCCGCCGGTGCGGTGAGCGTCGCGGGGGCGGGAGCCGGGCTCGGTCCGGCGGCGCGTGTCGATCCGGCGGCGCAGGCGGGTCCACCCGACCTCGCCGGTCCACCCGACCAGGCCGGATCAGCGGCGCAGGCCGATCAAGCGGCGCATGCCGGACCGCCGGCACAGCCCGGCCCCCCGGCGCACCCCACCCAGCCGACGCAGCCCGGCCCCGCGGCGCAGACCATTCCGCTGGCAGAGCCCAATGGCACAGCGCAAGCCACCCCGCCAACACAGCCCACTCTCGCGTCGCAAGCCACCTCGCCCGCACAGCCCGCTCTCGCGTCGCAAGCCACCCCGCCCGCACAGCCCGATCCCGCGGCACAGACCACTCCGCCGGTCCAACCCACGTACCGCATAGAGGATCTGGCACATCACAGTGGTGCCACGGTCCGCACCATCCGTGCCTATCAGGATCGTGGTCTGCTCCCCCGCCCCGAGCGGCGCGGCCGTGCCAACGTGTACGCGGACGCGCATCTGGCCCGGCTGCGCCAGATCGCCGACCTCCTTGACCGGGGGTACACGCTGGCCTCGATCAAGGAGCTCCTGGAGGCCTGGGACGCGGGCCGGGGTCTGGGCGGGGTCCTCGGTCTGGTCGCGGAGGTCGACGGGCCGTGGACGGACGAGGAGCCGGTACGGATCTCCCGGGCCGACCTGGACGAGCGGTTCGGCGGCAGCCCGGACGCCGCGGCCCTCGCCGACGCGATCGCGCTCGGTGTACTGGAACCCGTGCCGGGGGACGAGGAGCTCTTCCTCGTTCCGAGCCCTCAAGAGCTGGATGTGGCGGTCGAGTTGTACGCGGCGGGGGTTCCGCTGCCCGCGATCTCCAGTCATCTGAGGGAGTTGAGGGGCCAGGTCGAGCACATAGCCTCCCGCTTCCTGGAGTTCACGACCGAGCACGTGTTCGCCCGCTATCTGGGGGGACACGCCCCGTCGGACGCGGAAGCGGCCGAGGCGGCCTCCCTCGTACGACGGCTCCGGCCGCTCGCCCAGCAGACCGTGGACGCCGAACTGGCCCGTGCCATGCGGTTGTTCGCCAACCGGTATCTGCGTCAGCAGCTCGGCGCGGACAAGGTGCCGCAGCCCATGGACGAGGCGCATTTCGTGGCGATCCCGGCCACGACAACAGACGCGATCGCGAGGCTGGTTGGCGCCGGGCAGGTCGACGCCTTCATCGCCGCGGCCGCCGAACGGGAAGTCCAGGCCCGTACCTTGGATCAGCTCACAGCAAACCACAACAAGAAGAACATAGTTGGCTAAATACCCTGATAGATCTGGTGAGTTGTCCACAGAATCGCCAATTCCCCTGTGGATAACTGGACTTGGCTGTGGATCAAACCTCTGGACCAAAATCAAATGCGTGATCTCCATCCCGGCAGGCACCCTTGCGGGATGGATGAAAGACGCACCGTGAAGGTGTCGAAGTACCTCTCGAAACATCTGCGGCACCAGCCCGAGCGGATCGGGCTCACCCTCGGCGAGGGCGGCTGGGTCGAGATCGAGACGCTGATCGCCGCGGCGTCGGCGCACGGTTTCCGGTTCACGCGTGAGGAGCTGGACCACGTGGTGGCCGCGAACGACAAGCGGCGTTTCGCCGTCGAGGGGGCCCGGATCCGCGCCAGCCAGGGCCACTCCGTCGATGTCGACCTGGGGCTGCCCGCGGCGACTCCCCCCGCGTACCTCTACCACGGGACCGTGGCCCGCAGCCTGGACGCGATCCGCGCCGAGGGCCTCAAGCCGATGAACCGGCACGACGTGCACCTCTCGCCCGACCGCGAGACCGCCACCCGCGTCGGCGCCCGCCGCGGCCGGCCTGTCGTGCTCTCCGTGGACGCCGCCGCCATGGGCCGCGACGGCCATGTCTTCCACGTCAGCGCGAACGGCGTGTGGCTCACCGAGGCCGTACCGCCCCGGTACATCCGGTTCCCCACCCCGCACTGACCTCAGGGATGATCGGAAGCATGGAGCAGTTGCCCAGCACCGAAGCCGCCGTCACCGCACTGCGGGTGATCGCCTCCGAGTACGCGCGTGAGTTCGAGGTCACCCACGACATCGGCGCCGACCAGACGTCCCGCCGCAGCGCGGCGGGCGTCGGCGTGACCGCCGACCCCGACGGCTCGCTGCCGCACGAGGCCTTCGTGGAGTTCGGCGGGCTGCCCCGGCTGAGCGTGCGGCTCTATCCGGAGGACGACGCGCTAGTCAGCGTCGAGGGCGTCGAGTTCCCCGACATCCCGCGCGACGACGTGCCCGCCTTTCTGCGCTCGGTACTCGGCGGCCTCGCGTATGTGAGCGCGCGCCGGTTCCCGCCCGGCTATCGGCTCATCGTGCCGTTGCCCGGCGACCGGACGTACAAGGAGCACCTGCTGATGGTCCGCCTCAGCCCGTGGCTGAGCGGACGCGTGCGCTGACCTTCGACTCACTGGCCGACCTCTCCGCTCGCCCGCCGCCCCCCACCACGCGATCACCGCACGTCTCCGCGTGATCACTGCACGTCTCCGCTCGATCACTGCACTCTTCGCTCGATCGGCGCCCCGTTTCCGGGTGAACCGCCACCGCATCCCCGGGGAACCGTCACCCCGGTCCACTCGCTCGTCGACCGCTTCACCCGCGCGCCGACCACCCGCCTCATGCGGCGGCCGCCTCGCTCGTGCGCATAGGCTCGACGGCATGAGTCTGCGTCTGAGCACCGTGATCCTGCCGTACCTCCGCTGGCACGAGGGCGGTCGTGCCGTGTGGCAGCGCGCGGAAGAGCTCGGGTTCCACACCGCGTTCACGTACGACCACCTGTCGTGGCGGACCTTCCGGGACGGCCCCTGGTTCGGAGCCGTCCCGACGCTGACCGCCGCGGCCGCCGTCACCGACCGCCTGCGCCTCGGCACGCTGGTGACCTCGCCGAACTTCCGGCATCCGGTGACCCTCGCCAAGGAACTGATCTCCCTCGACGACATCTCGAACGGCCGGATCACCCTGGGAATCGGCGCCGGCGGCACGGGGTTCGACGCGACGGCGCTCGGGCAGGAGCCCTGGACCCCGCGCGAGCGCGCCAACCGCCTCGCCGAGTTCGTGCCCCTGCTCGACCGCCTCCTCACGGAGGACTCGGTCTCGTACGGCGGCGACTACTACTCGGCGCACGAGGCCCGCAACATCCCCGGCTGCGTCCAGCGCCCCCGGCTGCCCTTCGCGGTGGCCGCAACCGGGCCGCGCGGACTGAGGCTCGCGGCACGGCACGGGCAGGCGTGGGTGACGACGGGCGACCCGAAACTGTACGAGACGGGGACCCCTGAACAGTCGGTTCAGGCCATTCGCGGCCAGGTCGAGAAGCTGGGCACGGCCTGCGCCGAGCTCGGTCGTGACGTGGACGAACTGGACAAGATCCTGCTCACCGGCTTCACCCCGGACCGTGGCCGTCCACTGGAGTCGGTGGACGCGTTCGTCGATTTCGCAGGCCGCCACGCCGAACTGGGCTTCACCGACCTGGTGATCCACTGGCCGATCCCCGACTCCGACTTCGCGGCGGACGAGAAGGCCTTCGAGCGGATCGCCCTGGAGGCGGCCGCACAACTGGCCTGAACCGGCGGATCGCACCTGACGGGGTGTGACAGCGCTGGTGAGGACGGTAATCACTCACATGTGCGGACCGCCGCCCGCCCGTGCGCGCATATGCGGGACAATGGCCCGGTGACCTCAGCGACTCGACGGCCCGAGACCCCGGCCTCCATGGTTCCGACCCGGCTGATCGCCACCGATCTCGACGGCACTCTGCTGCGCGACGACAAGTCGGTGTCCGAGCGCACGGTCGCCGCTCTCGCCGCCGCCGAGCGGGCGGGCATCGAGGTGTTCTTCGTCACCGGCCGCCCGGCCCGCTGGATGGACGTCGTCAGCGATCACGTCCACGGGCACGGCCTGGCGATCTGCGGCAACGGCGCCGCCGTGGTCGACCTCCATGGCGGCACCGGCGCCCACCGCTTCGTCAAGATCCGCGAGCTGGCGCCGGATGTCGCTCTCGACGTCATCCAGTTGCTCCGCGCCGCCGCCCCCGGCACCGCGGTCGCCGTCGAGCGCACCTACGGACTCCACCTCGAACCGGCGTACCCGGCGCTGCACATGGAGCCCCCGGAGTCCGTCGCGCCCGCCGAGAAGCTCCTCGCCGAGGGCGCCCTCGACGCCGACCAGCCGATCCTCAAGGTGCTCGCCTACCACCCCGGCATGGACCCGGACGACTTCCTCACCGTCGCCCGCCTGGCCATCGGTGACCGGGCCGGCGTCACCCGCTCCAGCCCCAGCGCCCTCCTGGAGATCAGCGGCCCCGGTGTCTCCAAGGCGAGCACGCTCGCGCTGTGCTGCGCCGAGCGCGGCATCTCCCACGAGGAGGTCATCGCCTTCGGTGACATGCCGAACGACGTCGAGATGCTCACCTGGGCGGGCCGCTCGTACGCGATGGGCAACGCCCACCCCGCCGTGATCGCCGCGGCCTCCGGACGCACGGTCGCCAACAACGAGGACGGGGTGGCGGTGGTGATCGAACGGATCGTCGCCGAGCGGCGGGCCTAGCTCTCGTTGTCGGCACGGCCCGGTCCCACTCGTTGGCGCGGAGCTACAGCCGAACCCCGCGCTCGGCCAGCCATGGAACCGGGTCGATCCCCGAACCCAGCTCGGGCGTGACCCGCACCTCGAAGTGCAGATGCGGCCCGGTCGAGTTGCCGCTCGTGCCCGACTGTCCGATCCACTGCCCGGCCGCGACCTGCTCGCCCTGGTCGACGGTGACGGCGGCGAGGTGCGCGTACTGCGTGTAGTAGCCGCCCGGGTGCCGGACCACGATCGCGATACCGAAGGCCCCGCCGCACGACACCTTCACGACCCGGCCCGCCCCGGCCGCCCGTACCGGCGTGCCGATCGGCACCGCGAAGTCCTGCCCGGTGTGCCGGTTCGTCCAGCGTTCACCGCCGCTGCCGAAGCTCGCGGAGAGTTCGTACGTCTCCACCGGCGGGACCCACGCGCGCGTGAGGTCCGTTTGCGGCTGATCGAGCCGGACGGCACCGCGGCAGGAGCCCGCCACCACCGCGGCGTCCGCCTGGCCCTGGAGTACCGACCGCGCCTCATCCAGTTTCACCTGGATCGTCCGCTTGATGTCGGCGAGTTCGGCGTTGCGCCTGTCCAGCGCCTGCCACTGCTCCTGGGCCTTCGCCTCGTCGGCGGCGAGCCTCTCCTCGGCCCGGCGGCTCTTGCTGATGGCGTTGTTCACGGCGAGATCGGCCTGCCACACGGCACGCTGACCGCGCATCAGCTCCTCTGGGCTGTCCGCGAGCAGCAGTTGCGCGGTGATCGGCAGGCCGCCGCCCTCGCGGTACTGGGCGCGCGCGATCCGGCCGAGGTCTCCGTGCAGCACCGCGATGTCCTGCCGTTCGCGCTCGAGGAGTTCCTCCGCCCGCTGCGCCCTGCTCCGCTGCGCCTCGGCCTCCTGATGTCCGGCCTCGTACTGCCGCGCCGCGACGGAGGCGTCCTCGTAGAGCCGCGCCACCTGGGCGCTGATGCCGGGCTCGGCCCCGGACTCGCCCTCGGCGGAGGTGGGCCGGGCCGCGAGCACCGCGACCGCGCACAACAGGGCCGGCAGGAGCAGGGGATGTCGGCGAGATGAGCGCATGACAGCGATCGTGTCGCGTACCCACGCCCGCGGTCCTGTTCAAGGGGTACGCACGGGGGAACGGGCGCCACGGATGGGTCTGCCGGGTGGGCCGAACAGGGGCCTGGTCCGGGCGTGTTGCCCCAAGGAGGCGGTGGAGTGTGCTTGGGGACGCGCGAGACGCGCCCAGCGGGGCGCGGAGCTGCGGAACCGGCGGACGTGGCGCCGTGCGAAACACGTACCGGTGCCGCCGTGCGAACCCGTACCGGTGCCGCCGCGGGGCCGCCCGGTGGAGTGGCCGCCGAGTGCGCTCAGTACGGCGCCTGCCAGATCACCGTCGTACCGCTGCCGTGTTCACCGGCCCCCGGCTCGAACCAGCTCTCGCCGCCCAGGGACTCGGCGCGCCGCTCGAGGTTGCGCAGGCCGCTGCGCCGGCCGCCGTCGGGGATGCCGACCCCGTTGTCGGCGACGGTCAGCCGTACACCCGGCCGTGCGTCCCGCAGGGTCACGGTCGCGTCGACGACGACGTCGATGCGGGAGGCTCCGGCGTGCCGGAAGGCGTTGGAGAGGGCCTCCCGCAGGGCGGCGATGAGGTTCTTGCCGGTGAGCTCCCCGACCACGGTGTCGACGGGACCGACGAAGTGGTGGGCGGGTTTGAAGCCGAGAGGGACGGCGGCCATGCTGATCTCGCGCAGGACGCGGGTGCGCAGTCCGGACGGGGCTTCCGCGGGGTCCTGCTGGAGCGCGAAGATCGCGGTGCGGATCTCCTGGATGGTGACATCGAGTGCGTCCACCGCCTTGCCGACCCCTTCCCGGACCTCGGGGGCGACGGACCGCCGCTGGGCGCTCTCCAGCATCATCCCGGTGGCGAAGAGCCGTTGGATCACGAGATCGTGCAGGTCACGGGCGATCCGGTCGCGGTCCTCGTACACCGCGAGCCGCTCCCGGTCGCGCTGTGCCTCGGCCATCATCAGCGCGAGCGCGGCCTGCGCGGCGAACTGCGCGGCCAGGGTCCGTTCCGTCTCCGTGAACGGGCGGGCGCCCACCGTGCGCGGGGTGACGAGGCATCCGAGGACGCGGCCGTCGCTCTGCAGCGGGAGCATCATCATCGGCCCGTAACTGCGGGCGAACTCGGTGACCATGCGGGGGTCGGTGGCCGCGTCATCGACGAAGACGGGCTCTGAGCAGAGGAGTTCGGCGACGAACTCGTTCTCCGGCGGGAAGACCGTTCCCACCGCCTTCGAGGGGTGCTCGGAGGCGACGGCGACGACCTCGAGGCCACCCTCGGCGGAAGGCAGCAGCACGACCCCGGCCGCCGAGCCGGAGAGCCGGCGGGCCTGTTCGGCGACGACCTGGAGGGCGTCCTCGGCGCCGCCGTCGGACAGAAGGGCGGTGGTGACGGCCACCGAGCCGTCGATCCAGCGCTCGCGCTGCTGGGCCGCCTCGTACAGCCGGGCGTTGCCGATGGCGATGCCCGCCTCCGTGGCCAGCACGCGGACCATGGTGAGGTCGTAGTCGTTGAAGGGGCCGCCCCGCTTCTCCGTCAGGTACAGGTTCCCGAAGATCTCGCCCTGTACCCGGATGGGCACCCCGAGGAAGGTCCGCATCGGCGGATGGTGCTCGGGGAAGCCACAGGAGCGCGGATCGTCCGCCAGGTTCGCGAGCCGTACCGGCTCCGGGTCGTGGATGAGCGCCCCCAGCAGCCCCCTGTGCCCGTCCGGCAACCGCCCGATCAGCCGGGCGGTATCACCGTCGACGCCGTCGCCGTGGAACACGAAGTCCACGAGGCCGTCCCCATCCTGCGGCAGGACTCCGATCGCCGCGTACCGGGCGTCCGCCAGCTCGGCCGCGGTCTCACAGATGTGGTCCAGCGTGGAGTGCAGCTCCAGTCCCGCTCCCACCGACCGCACCGCCTCCAACAGCTGAGGCACCCGCGCGGCCAGGTCGGCGGACAGCCCCTGTCCACCGCGGGCCTCCGGACCGGCGGGCAGGCCCGAACCGCCATCGGACTCGGACTCGGGCTCGGGCGAGGCGGGGTCTGCCGACATAGCTTGAGCGTAGTTAGTCCCAATTGCCACGGAAAGTCGAGGCGAGGGCGGACGGTGGGCCCGAGGACGCCGGGCTCGAGGAGGCGGACACCCGTCCCGGACCTCGACGCCGAGCGCCTCGACCGCACAGCGCGACCACCGGCGCCGCACGCCGCCACGCCGAGGGGCTGAGCCACAGCGCTCAGCTCACCACGAAGACGCCGAGCCACAGGCCTCAGCGCACCGCGGCACCCACCAGCAGATCCCCCGCGGCCTCCCGCTCCACCATCTCCCGAAGCGGACCCTCGACGGCCGCCAGCTCCGCGTACGGCCCCCGTTGGACCGTACGGCCCTCCGCCAGCACGATCACCTCGTCCACGGCGTCCAGTCCCGCCAATCGGTGGGTGATCAGCAGTGTCGTACGGCCTTCGGTCGCGGCCAGCAGATCCACCATGAGAGCGTCGGCCGTCGGCAGGTCGAGGTGTTCCGCGGGCTCGTCCAGGACGAGGACGGGGAAGTCGGCCAGCAGTGCGCGGGCGAGCGCGAGCCGCTGGCGCTGGCCCCCGGACAGCCGGGCGCCGTGCTCGCCGATGAGCGTGTCGAGCCCGTCGGGCAGCCCGTCGGCCCAGTCGAGGAGCCGGGCCCGCGCGAGCGCGTCACGCAGTTCGGCCTCGGTCGCGTCCTTCCTGGCCAGCAGCAGGTTCTCGCGCACCGAACTGTCGAAGAGGTGCGCGTCCTGGGCACACAGCCCGACCAGCCGGCGTACGGCGTCCCCTGTCATCTCGTACGCGTCCACTCCGCCCAGCGTGTACGTGCCCGCGCCGGCGTCCACGAAGCGCAGCAGGACCTGCGCGAGCGTGGTCTTGCCGGATCCGGAGGGGCCCACGACCGCGATCCTGCGCCCCTGCTCCAGGGTCAGGCCGAGACCGGTGAGCGCGTCCCGGTCCTGTCCCGCGTGCCGGGCGTCCAGCGACTCGAGGACCAGGGGGAAGGGGGACGCGGGCGCCTGCGCCGGGTCCTCCGGTTCGCGTACGGGATCGAGGGCGTCCAGCACCTCGTACACCCGCTCCGCGCTCTTGTGCACCCGCTGTCGGTACTGGACGGCGAGCGGCAGCCCGAGGACGGCCTCGAACGCGGCCAACGGGGTGAGGACGACCACGGCCATCGCCACGCCGCTCAGCCGCCCCGCGGCGACCGCCTGGGCACCCACGAGGGCCGCGGCCGCGACCGTCAGCCCGGACACCAGAGCGGTGAGCCCGTCGCCGAGCGCCGTCGCGGTGGCGGCCCGGGAGGCGATACGGGTGAGCACCGAGTCGGCCCGCCGGGTCTCGGCGGTACGGGCGGGCAGCGCGCCCGCGACGGTCAACTCGGCCGTACCGGTGAGCAGATCGGCCACCCGGGTGGCCAGGGCTCCGCGAGCGGGTGCCAGCCGTCGCTCCGCGCGGCGCGCCACGGCGCCGGTCAGCGACGGCACTCCGACCGCGGCCGCCAGCAGCCCGACGGCGAGTACGGCACCGGCCTCGGGCAGCAGCCACGCGGTGAAGCCGACGGAAGCGGCGGACACGACGCCCGCGGCCCCGACCGGGAGCAGCCATCGCAGCCAGTAGTCCTGGAGCGCGTCGACATCGGCGACGAGCCGCGACAGCAGATCTCCACGCCGGGTCGTCCGCAGCCCGGCGGGTGCCAGGCGCTCGAGGCGCCGGTACACGGCGACCCGGGTGTCGGCCAGCATCCGCAGCACCGCGTCGTGCGACACGAGCCGCTCCGTGTACCGGAACACGGCCCGCCCGATGCCGA
Organism: Streptomyces sp. NPDC050535; assembly: GCF_044457665.1. Lineage (NCBI taxonomy): Bacteria > Bacillati > Actinomycetota > Actinomycetes > Kitasatosporales > Streptomycetaceae > Streptomyces > Streptomyces sp. NPDC050535. The sequence goes on along the minus strand of NZ_JBITHE010000005.1, from coordinate 321,077 downwards.
ACGCCCGGGTCGCCGTCACCGCCACCATCAGATACATCACCGGCGGCTGCTCGGACGCGCGCGAGATCAGCCACCCGGACGTGGCCATCAACCCGACGGCGCTTCCGAGCGCGAGGCTGCCGAGCAGGAGAGCGAGGGCGAGCGCGCCCCGCCTGGGAACAGCCATGGCCCGGACGCGGGCGAGCACGCCGCCATGCCTTCGGGTGGGCAGGTCCGGCTTTCCTCCGGCTGCCGCCGAAGTGCCCTCCGGGGCTGCCGCCGACGTAGTCTCCGGGGCCGCCGACGTGCCCTCCCGCTCGACCGGCCGCGTCTCCCGCGTACCGGGGGCGTACACGGAGCCGGAGGCCGCAACAGCCACCCCGGAATCGAGCGCCGGGACAGCCGCCGCGGCACCGGACACCGGGACAGCCGCTCCGCCTTCCATCCGTACGACCCGGTCGGCCACCTCCAACAGCGCCGGCCGGTGCACCACCAGCAGCACCGTCCGTCCCAAGGCGAGCCGCCGCACCGCCTTCACGACCTCCGCCTCCGTCGCCCCGTCCAGGGCGGCTGTCGGCTCGTCGAGGAGCAGCACCGGACGGTCCGCGAGGAACGCCCGGGCCAGTGCGAGACGCTGGCGCTGGCCGGCCGACAACCCGGTGCCGTCCTCACCGAGCACGGTGTCGGCTCCGTCGGGCAGCGCGTCGACGAAGCCGGCGGCGCCCGCGTCGGACAGCGCCCGCCGTACCGCAGCGTCGTCCGCGTCGGGCCGGGCGAGCCGTACGTTCTCGGCGATGGACTGGGCGTACAGGTGGGGCCGTTGCGGCACCCAGGCGATGCGCGACCGCCAGTCCGCCAGGTCGAGTTCGCGGAGATCGACTCCCCCGATCCGCACCCGGCCCTCAGCGGGCTCCACAAAGCCCAGCAGGACGTTCAGCAGCGTCGACTTGCCCACCCCGCTGGGCCCGACAAGGGCCACCGTCTCACCAGACCCGACCGTGAAGGAGACGTCCGAGACGGCGTCTCCCGAGCGCCCCGGGTACCGCACGGTCACGCTCTCGAAGCCGATCTCACCGTCCGGCACGGGACGCGAGCCGGACGCGGCCACGGGAGTCTCCAGCACCGCGAAGATCTCCTCCGCCGCGGAGAGCCCCTCGGCGGCGGCGTGGTACTGCGCTCCGACCTGCCGCAGCGGCAGATACGCCTCGGGTGCGAGGACGAGGATGACGAGCCCCACGTAGAGGTCCATCTCGCCATGGACGAGCCGCATACCGATGGTCACGGCGACCAGCGCGACCGAGATCGTCGCGAGCAGCTCCAGGGCGAAGGACGACAGGAAGGCGATCCGCAGCGTTCGCATGGTCGCCTGCCGGTACTCACCGGTGATCTTCCGGATCGACTCGGCCTGTGCCTTGGCCCGGCCGAACACCTTGAGCGTGGGCAGCCCGGCGACCACGTCCAGGAAGTGCCCCGAGAGCCGCGACAGCAGTCGCCACTGACGGTCCATCTGGCTCTGGGTGGCCCAACCGATGAGAATCATGAAGACGGGGATCAGCGGCAGCGTGCCGGCGATGATGGCAGCCGACACCCAGTCCTCGGTGACGATCCGCGCGAGCACCGCCACGGGGACCACCACCGCGAGCCCCAACTGCGGCAGGTAACGCGAGAAGTAGTCGTCGAGCGCGTCAACTCCCCGTGTGGCGAGGGCGACCAGCGAGCCCGTCCGCTGCCCGCTCAGCCAGCCGGGGCCGAGCTGCGAAGCCCGCTCCAGCAGCCGTCCCCGCAACTCCGACTTGACCGCCGCGCTCGCCCGGTGCGCGGCGAGTTCGGTGAGCCAGGAGACGAAGGCCCGCCCCAGCGAGACCAGAACCAACAGAGCGAGCGGCGTGCGGAGTTCGGTGACCGAGAAGCCGTGCTGGAAGGCACCGACCACCACTTCGGCGATGAGCATTGCCTGGGCAATGACCAGCGCCGCCCCGGCGACTCCCAGACCGACGACCGCCGCGAGGAAGAAGCGAGTGGCGCGGGCGTACCGAAGCAGACGCGGGTCGATTGGTTTCACGTGAAACACACCCTTGGCTCATCAGGCATGTTTCACGTGAAACATGCCGTAGTCGGACTCGGCACGCTCAGCCGGACGCAGTGCGCGTCGGAGGGCTCAGTGCGCGGCATCGGCGATGTGCTGCGTGCCGATCCGCTTACGGAACACCCAGTACGTCCACGACTGGTAGAGCAGAACGATCGGCGTCGCGATCACCGCACACCAGGTCATGATCTTCAGCGTGTACGGACTCGACGACGCGTTGGTGACCGTCAGGCTCCACTCGTCATTGAGCGAGGACGGCATGACGTTCGGGAAGAGGGACAGGAACAGCATCGCGACGGCCGCCACGATAGTGAGCCCCGAGAACATGAACGCCCAGCCCTCACGCCCGGCCTGGACCGCCCCGAGTGCCGCGACGAGCGAGACCACCGCCACGATCAGCGCGGCCAGGGACTTGCCGTCACCGTTGTCGGCCTGGGTCCAGATCAGGAAGACGAGAGCCAGTACGGCGGTCACCAGCCCGAGCTTGAGCGCCAGTTTCCGTGCCCGCCCCCGGATGTCCCCGACGGTCTTGAGCCCGACGAACACCGTCCCGTGGAAGGTGAACAGGGTCAGTGTGACCAGGCCGCCGAGGATCGCGTACGGGTTGAGAAGGTCCCAGAAGCCCCCGACGTACTCGAAGCTCCTGTCGATCTTCACGCCGCGCACGATGTTGCCGAAGGCCACGCCCCACATGAACGCGGGGATCAGGGAGGTCCAGAAGATCGCGTTCTCCCAGTTGCGCTGCCAGTGCTCCTCGGGCCGCTTCACCCGGTACTCGAAGGCGACCCCGCGCACGATCAGGCAGACCAGGATGATCAGCAGCGGCAGGTAGAAGCCGGAGAAGAGCGTGGCGTACCACTCGGGGAAGGCGGCGAAGGTCGCACCGCCCGCGCTGAGCAGCCACACCTCGTTGCCGTCCCAGACCGGGCCGATCGTGTTGATCAGGACCCGCTTCTCGGTGCGGTTCCGGGCCAGCAGTTTGGTGAGGACGCCGACCCCGAAGTCGAAGCCCTCCAGGAAGAAGTAGCCGGTCCACAGGACCGCGATGAGGACGAACCAGACGTCGTGGAGTTCCATGACTCAGCAGCTCCCTGGGCCTAGTAGGAGAAGGCCATCGGCTTGTCGGCGTCACTGGAGTCGCCGCCGATCTTCGTGGGCGGGTTGAGGTCGGCCTCGGTGAGCTCGGGCGGCCCCTGCTTGACGTACTTGACCATCAGCTTCACCTCGATGACGGCGAGGACCGCGTAGATGAGGGTGAACACGATCAGCGAGGTCAGCACCACGCCCTGCGAGACTCCGGGCGAGACCGCGTCCTTGGTCTTCAGCAGGCCGTAGACCACCCATGGCTGGCGTCCCGTCTCGGTGAAGATCCAGCCCCAGGAGATGCCGATGATCGGGAAGATCAGCGTCCACTGGGACAGTCGCCACCACCAGTTGCCGAGCTTCGGCGCCAGCTCCCGCTGCTTGGTGAGCATGAGCTTCGGTACGTCCTCGTCACCGGTGCGGTGTTCCGCCGCCAGCCAGAACTTCCGTCTGGTCAGCCAGAGGCCGGCGACGCAGAGGATCATCGAGACCCCGCCGAAGCCGATCATCCAGCGATAGGCCCAGTAGGCGGTGGGAATGTTGGGGCGGTAGTCACCCGGCCCGTACTTCTCCTGCTCGGCCTTGTTGATGTCGTTGATGCCGGGGATCTTGGCGTTGAAGTCGTTCTTGGCGAGGAAGGACAGTATCCCCGGGATCTCGATGGCGACCGTGTTGTGCCCCTCGGCGACATCGCCGTACGCGAAGAGCGAGAAGGGTGCGGGCTGCTCCGATTCCCACAGGGCTTCGGCGGCCGACATCTTCATGGGCTGCTGCTCGTACATCACCTTGCCGAGGGTGTCGGCGCTGACGACGGTGAGGATCGTGCCGACGAGCGCGGTGATCAGCCCGAGCCGCAGCGACATCCGCATCGTCCGGATGTGCTGCTTCTTGCGGAGATGGAAGATGGCGATGCCGGTCACGAAGGCGCCGCCGACCAGGATGGAGGCGCTCATGACGTGCCAGAAGTTGACGAGCGCCGTCTCCTGGAAGAGCACCTTGGGGAAGTCGGTGAGCTCGGCCCGCGTACTGCCGTTCGCCTTCTTCACGATCCGGTAGCCGACCGGATGCTGCATGAAGGAGTTGGCCGCCATGATGAAGTACGCGGACAGGACCGTGCCGATCGAGACCATCCAGATGCAGGCGAGGTGGATCTTCTTCGGCAGTTTGTCCCAGCCGAAGATCCACAGCCCGATGAAGGTGGACTCGAAGAAGAAGGCGATCAGGGCCTCGAAGGCGAGCGGGGCGCCGAAGACGTCACCGACGAAGCGCGAGTAGTCGGACCAGTTCATGCCGAACTGGAACTCCTGCACGATGCCGGTCACGACACCCATGGCGATATTGATCAGGAACAGTTTTCCCCAGAACTTGGTCGCCCTGAGGTAGTGCTCCTTGCCCGTCCGCACCCAGGCGGTCTCCAGGATCGCCGTGAGTGCGGCGAGCGAGATCGTCAGGGGGACGAAGAGGAAGTGGTAGACGGTGGTGATGCCGAACTGCCAGCGCGCCAGGGTCTCCGGCGCCAAAGCCAATTCCACGTCGTCAGTCTCCTTACATCGCCGTGATGCAGCGACAGCTTGCCCCTTTTGTCACGTACATCACGGGAGCAACCGGGACACCCTTGTGAACGCGTTCACATTCACAAGCAAGTATGCCGCATGGCCGTTCGAGGGTTGACACATGGGGGGTGCTTACGCGTGGACCGGCTGGTCACGGGCAGATTTGTCGACACACGGAGGCCGGCTCGGACCCCCGCCGGACCGCACGGCCGCGGCCACACCCGGCCCGCGACCGCCCCCTGCCCGCGTCGGCATCCCACCCGTCCGTGCACATGCCGGGGCGCCGCCGCTCACCTCCACCGCGCGACGGCGCCCCCGAACTCGTAGAACTCCCGCCGGAGCCGCTGACTCGGCCCGGGACCCAAAACTCCTGGCGGAATCGCTGCCCCGGCCCCGAGGGCTGGAACTCGGTGGAACCGACGACGCGACGACCCGACGTCCTGGCACCCCGGCTCCCCGGCTCCCCGGCTCCCCGGGGGACTAGAGCTCCTTGCGGAACCCTTCCGTCGCCTTGAGGAAGATGTCGTTCGCCTCGGTCTCGCCGATCGTCACCCGGACCCCCTCGCCGGTGAACGGCCGCACGACGACCCCGGCCTGCTCGCAGGCGGCCGCGAAGTCGAGCGTGCGCTCCCCCAGCCGGAGCCAGACGAAGTTGGCCTGCGTCTCGGGCACCGTCCAGCCCTGGCCGCGCAGCGCCTCGACCACCCGGACGCGCTCCGACACCAGGGAGCCGACCCGGCCCAGCAGCTCGTCCTCGGCGCGCAGCGAGGCGACCGCCGCGTCCTGCGCGAGCTGGCTCACCCCGAAGGGCACCGCCGTCTTGCGCAGCGCCGCCGCCACCGGCTCGTGCGCGATCGCGAAACCGACCCGCAGGCCCGCCAGCCCGTACGCCTTGGAGAAGGTGCGCAGCACACACACGTTGGGCCGGTCGCGGTAGAGCGCCACACCGTCCGGCACCTCGGCATCGCGGATGAACTCGCGGTACGCCTCGTCCAGGACCACCAGCACATCGCCGGGCACCCGGTCGAGGAACCGCTCCAGCTCGGCCCGGCGCACCACGGTGCCCGTCGGGTTGTTGGGGTTGCAGACGAAGATCAGCCGGGTCCGGTCGGTGATCGCGTCCGCCATCGCGTCCAGGTCGTGCACCTCGCCAGGGGTCAGCGGCACCCGCACCGAGGTCGCCCCGCTGATCTGCGCGATGATCGGGTACGCCTCGAAGGACCGCCAGGCGTAGATGATCTCGTCACCCGGGCCGCTCGTGGCCTGCACCAGCTGCTGCGCGACGCCGACGGAACCGGTGCCGGTGGCCAGGTCCGAGAGGGGGACGGCGAAGCGCTCCGACAACTCGTTCATCAGACCGGTGCACGCCAGGTCCGGGTAGCGGTTGAAGGACGCCGAAGCGGCGGCCACGCTCTCCATCACGCCGGGCAGGGGCGGATAAGGGTTCTCGTTCGAGGACAGCTTGTACGCCACCCCGCCACCGGCCGCGGCGGGCTTGCCGGGCTTGTAGGTGGGGATACCCTCCAGCTCGGCACGCAGCTTGGGGCTCGTCTCGCTCACCGCAGTCCTCCTCGCGACCACCGACGGCTCATGACCACCACCGGCTACCAATACTCCTCACCTTATGAGGATTCGGCGCCGCTGCGAACGGCCTGTGGACAACCACCTCGCCGCCGGCGGAGCCCGAGTGATCATCCCCGTACGAAGGCGTACGAATGGGGGGCGCGCCACCCTTCGCGCCGCGCGCCGGTGGCTCACTCCGTGGCGCGCATCCCTCGTCAAGGTGAGTTGAGACCTCTTCGAGACATGGCCCTGTTGGCAGGCCTATGCGCGCCGACAAGTCACGTCTTGCCATTGGATCGTTCAACTGACTTTTTTTCTAAGGTAGTTGACCCATTTCGACCATGCAGAAACGTGCCTGTCAACGAGTGCATATGCGTCCGCACTACCCCACCGCATGAGCCCTACTATCGGCTCGCCATGACAGCAGCAGGGAAGCACCAGGTGAGCCGGGCGGAAACTACCCGCCGAGGCGGTCGGCCGGGCCGGGCGGGCATCAGAGACGTGGCCGCAGCCGCCGGAGTGTCCATCACGACCGTCTCCGACGCCCTCAACGGCAAGGGCCGGCTCCCGGACGCCACCCGACGCCATGTCCGCGAGGTCGCCGACCGGCTGGGCTACCGCCCGTCGGCCGCGGCCCGAACCCTCCGTACCGGCAAGTCGGGCCTCATCGGCCTGACCGTGACGACATACGGGGATGAACCTTTCACCTTCACCGAGTTCGCGTACTTCGCGGAGATGGCGAGAGCCGCCACCTCGGCCGCGCTGGCCAGGGGCTACGCCCTGGTCATCCTCCCCGCGACCTCGCGCCACGACGTGTGGTCCAACGTCGCCCTGGACGGAACCGTCGTCATCGACCCGTCCGACCACGACCCGGTCGTCAGCGAACTGGTCCGCCAGGGCTTACCGGTCGTCTCCGACGGCCGCCCGGCCGGCTCGCTGCCGGTCACCGCATGGGTCGACAACGACCACGAGGCCGCCGTACTCGGCATCCTCGAACACCTGGCCGACGCCGGCGCCCGCCGGATCGGCCTCCTCACAGGCACCACCACCGACACCTACACCCACCTCTCCACCACCGCCTACCTGCGCTGGTGCGAGCGCGTGGGCCAGGATCCGGTGTACGAGGCCTACCCGGCGCACGATCCGTGCGCGGGAGCCGTAGCGGCCGACCGGCTGCTCGCGCGCCCCGACCGTCCGGACGCCGTCTACGGGCTCTTCGACCCGAACGGCACCGACCTGCTCGCCGCGGCCCGGCGCTACGGCCTGCGCGTACCGGACGACCTGCTCCTCGTCTGTTGCAGCGAGTCCACCGTGTACGCCAACACCGAGCCGCCCGTCACCACGCTCTCGCTCAAACCGCGCCGGATCGGCACCGCGGTGGTGCAACTCCTCATCGACGCCATCGAGGGGGTCGAATCGGACCAACCGGTCGAGCAGGTGATACCGACCGAGCTGATCGTGCGGACCTCCTCCGAACGACGCCCGCCGCGGACGACGGTGAGTCCGCCCCGATCACCCGAGAAAGGCTGACGCCCGGTGCGGAGGGGCGGGCCAAGCTCCGCCCAATCCGGGCAAAAACCCCGGCGAACGGGGCTCCTGCTCCGATTCACCACCCCTGGGTCATCACATGGCGCGATCCGCATTCCTATGATGGGCCCACGACACCGCGGGCCGCTGCGACCAGGCAGTCCGATCCGGTGCAGATGCGGCGCGATGGTGGTGGAGGGGTCGATGACTCAGGGGGCCGGTCAGGGACCCGAGGCGCGGACGGCGACGTTGCGTGACTTCCGGGTGCCCGCGTACGTGCACGAGGCCGGTCCGTACGCACAGAGCACGCCACCCGACGAGGGACCGGGGCCGGGACCCGCCGCGGAGCCCGAGGGCTACACGCCGACACGGCGCGACCTGCCCGTGATCAACCGGGGTGACACGGTCCAGGTCGTCGTCGACCCCGCCGAGCCCGTGCCGGGCGGAGCCGACGGACCGGGCCCGCTGTACGTCGTGGGGGATGTGCACGGCTACCTCGACCAGCTCGTCGGCGCGCTCCAGGAGCAGGGCCTCGTCGACGCCGGGGGCAACTGGTCGGCGGGTACCGCGCGCCTCTGGTTCCTCGGCGACTTCACCGACCGCGGCCCGGACGGCATCGGCGTGATCGACCTCGTGATGCGGCTGTCCGCCGAGGCCGCCGCCGCCGGCGGCTACTGCAAGGCGCTCATGGGCAACCACGAGCTGCTGCTGCTCGGCGCCAGGCGCTTCGGCGACACGCCCGTCAACTCCGGCGCGGGCACCGCCACCTTCCAGGCCGCCTGGCTGCTCAACGGCGGCCAGAAGACCGACATGGACCGTCTCCAGGACCACCATCTGCAGTGGATGGCCCGCCTCGACGCCATGGAGCAGGTCGACGGACACCTGCTGGTGCACTCCGACACCACCGCCTACCTCGACTACGGCGACTCCATCGAGGCGGTCAACGACACCGTCCGCGAGACCCTCACCCGCAACGACGCGGACGAGTGCTGGGACCTGTTCCGCAAGCTCACCAAGCGCTTCGCCTTCCGCGACGACGGCGGCGCCGCGGCCGTACTCTCCCTGCTGGACATGTACGGCGGCTCACGCATCGTCCATGGCCACAGCCCCATCCCCTACCTCCTGGGCGACGTGGGCTCCGAGGACGGCGAGGACAGCACGGGCCCCGGAGTCGAAGGACCGCATCTCTACGCGGATGGACTCGCCATCGCGATGGACGGCGGTGTGACGATGGCCGGAAAACTGCTGGTCCAGCAACTTCCACTGGATACCTGAGGGTTCTCGGGGCAGGCATCCCACGGAGAAGGACTTCGCTGGCCAGAGGGCAATTTCTGGAAACCCCCTGTCACGGCGTGCCGTCACCGCTCTACCATCGGACTATCCGTAGCAGGCTCCCCTCCGTTTCTGCCCAACGGCTCGTCAGCGTGCGAGCCATCAGCCCTACGGAGCATCGGGGGATGCAGATGAACAGCGTTCCGCAGCACCTGCTGAGCGAGGACCGCCAGGACTACGAGCGGATCCTCGATGAGGCGCTGCGCTCCGCACCACACCACCCGGAACTCGCCGCTGTCGGCCAGCGGCTCAACCCGGAACAACTGCGCACCATGGCGCTCAACGCCACAGCACTCATCACCGTGGCCGCGGCAGCCGAGTACCAGCACTACGTGAAGGCCCGTGAGGAACTGCGCCAGCCGGCGCCGACCACCCCGTCCGTTCGCAAGGAAGCCGGCTCCGCCGAGCCGGGTTCGAGCGCGATGGGACTCGCGGCCACCGTGGGGGAGGTCACCGAGACAGCCGGAGCGGGCGCCATCGCCGTCGTCGCGGTGCTCGCCCCCGTCCTCGCCGGGACGGCCGCGGCGATATTCCTGCTCGTGGGGTACATCCTGAAAATGCTCGACCCCGAGCCGGCGTTCGCCAAGACCCTCCTGACCACCGGGTGGGTCTTCGGTGCGATCACGGCGGCCGCGATTCTGGTCGCCGCGGTCGGACTGCTGCTCGCCGCACTGCGCAACAGCTCGTCCTCGCTCCAGGCCGGAGCCCACGGCGAGCTCGACGAAGAGGTCGCCCGGGCCAGGGAAGCCTGGCGCGAGGCCCTTTTGGAGCGCGGCATCATGCCGTTCCTCCGAGAGGCTCTCGCCGACCCGGGCTCGACGGCACTCGGTCGTCCGTCGCCCACGCCGAGCGGCCGTATGCCGCGACTGGGCTACAACCGGCCGGGGTTCAGCAGCCCCGACGGCGGTCCGGCGGCGGCGCGCCCGAGTTTCTCGAGCCCGGACTTCTCCAGCCCGGACTTCGGGGGGCCCGAACACCAGCCGGAGTGACGCCCCGCCGGCCGACGGTCGGGGACGGTCACGTGACGGGGAACCGGGCCCGCGCCGCTTCGGCGCGGGCCCGTACCTCGTCGACCGCGTGCGCACGCACGGGCAGCCTGAGGCGTACGCATCACACGGCGGCCTCAGGCGTACGCGCGCACGTCGGCCTCAGATGTACGCACGTCGGCCTCAGACGATGCCCAGTTGCCGGGCCGCGGTCACCCAGGACGGGAACTGCGACAGCAGCCGGTCGTACAACTCCGGGTCCGGCAGGCCCTCGATGTCGTCGACGGCGAAGAACCCCACGTTGTCGACCCGCCTGCCCGGCAGCTGGTCGAACCGTTCCAGGACGCCGTAGTCGGACCGGCCCAGGCCCACGAACTGCCAGAAGACGGGCTCTTCCACCGCCTCCCGCAGCTCCCGCTCGATCTCCTTGTTGCGGTAGACGCCACCGTCGGAGAAGAACAGCACCAGCGTGGGATCGGCGGCCGGGTTCTCACGAACATACGTACGCACCTCGGCGATCACCTTCTGTTCCTCGTTCTGGATGCCGACCGCCCGCATGTCCACCTGCCCGGGCCGCAGCCCCTTGCGGGGCTTCCTGCTCCGCCGGAACAGGGTCAGCTCACCGACCCGGACATGCAGCTCCAGCCACTCCGGCAGTTCCCCCAGCGTCAGATCCGGCAGCCGGGCGGCCTGCGACGCGAACGTCCACGCCTGCATCACCCCGTCGTCGTCCAACTCCGCGGCGACCGCGGCCATCCGCTCCACCACGTCGGCCACGACGCCCTTGGAATACAGCCCGGACATGGATCCGGAGGCGTCAAGGACCAGCACGACCCGCGCTCCGACCCCCACCGCACCGTGCTTCCGCAGGCTGACCGCCACCTGCTCCTTGCGCAGGTCGAGCCGCTTGCGCATGTCCACGGGCAGCCGTTCCTCGCCCTTGGTGAGGCGCGGGCCTGACGGAGCGGGGGCCGGGGCGGGGGCCGGACGCGGAGCCGGGGCCGGACGGGGAGACGGAGTCGGAGCGGGCGGGGCCGTCGCGGTGTGCGTCGGAGCGGGCGCCCGGGCGGGTCGCGGAGTGGACTCCGGGGTGCGTGCCGGAACGGACGCCGGTGTACGCGTCGAACCGGACGCCGAGTTGCCGGCCGACGAGGCCGCCGCGGTGTCCGTCTCCTCGTCCACGCTGATACCGAAGTCGGTGGCCAGGCCCGCGAGTCCGGACGCATACCCCTGTCCGACCGCGCGGAACTTCCACCGACCGCCTCGCAGGTACAGCTCACCGCCGATGAACGCCGTCTCGCTCGTGGCCTCCATCTCGAAGTACGCGAGCTCGCTCCGCGTCCCGGCGTCGAGCAGCCGCAGTGTCAGCCCGGACAGCTCACCGAAGGTGCCCCCGTCTGCCGAGGCACACAGGACGACCCGCTCGATGTCCGGCTCCAGGGCACGCAGGTCCACCTCGACCGTGTCTGTCGTGACACCGGAGGCCTGCTGCTTCCCGAGGTGTCGTACGGCACGGGAGGCGTGCTGCGGCTGGTTGTAGAAGACGAAGTCCGCGTCGTCCCGCACCCGTCCACCCGCACCGAGCAGCAGCGCCGAGGCGTCGGCGTCCGGCGCGCCGGGCGCCCCGGACCAGCCGAGCACGGCGTGTACGGCCCCGGCGTCGACCGGAAGATTGGCGCCCTTGCTCATCGATGTGGATGTCATGCGCCAAGTCTGCCGAGAGAACCCGTCCGTATGGCAACGCCTGGACCGGTTGTCGGTACAACGCCTGGTACAGCTGTCGGTACAACGTCTCGACCGGCTGTCGGAACGTCGTCGGTGGTTTCCGTGCGGCCTTCGTGCCGTATCCGTGTCAGCACGTCGGCCTTCTCCGCGCCCCCGGCCGTGGTGACCGGGTCCGGGGGCGCGGAGAAGGAACGGGTGCCGCTTCCGGGTCAGTCCGCCATCGGCAGGTACACCCGGTTCCCGCTCGCCGCGAACTCCTTCGACTTCAGCAGCATCCCCTCGGCGACCTCCTCGGCGGACGCTCCCGCGGCGGCCGTGCCACCGAACTGCTCCGTGATGCTGTGGCTGATCTTCATCGAGCAGAACTTCGGCCCGCACATGGAGCAGAAGTGAGCCGTCTTGGCGGGCTCGGCCGGCAGCGTCTCGTCGTGGAACTCCCGTGCCGTGTCCGGATCGAGGGCCAGGTTGAACTGGTCCTCCCAGCGGAACTCGAAGCGGGCGTCGGACAGTGCGTCGTCCCAGTCCTGCGCGCCCGGGTGACCCTTGGCGAGGTCGGCCGCGTGGGCGGCGATCTTGTAGGTGATGACCCCGGTCTTGACGTCGTCACGGTTCGGCAGGCCCAGGTGCTCCTTGGGCGTGACGTAGCAGAGCATGGCCGTGCCCCACCAGGCGATCATCGCGGCACCGATGCCGGAGGTGATGTGGTCGTACGCAGGCGCGACGTCCGTCGTCAGCGGGCCGAGCGTATAGAACGGAGCTTCATCACAGATCTCCTGCTGAAGGTCGATGTTCTCCTTGATCTTGTGCATCGGGACATGTCCCGGGCCTTCGATCATGGTCTGAACATTGAAACGCTTCGCGATCCTGTTGAGTTCCCCGAGAGTCCTCAACTCCGCGAACTGCGCGGCGTCGTTGGCGTCCGCGATCGACCCTGGCCGCAGCCCGTCGCCGAGGGAGTACGTGACGTCGTACGCCGCGAGGATCTCGCACAGTTCCTCGAAGTTCTCGTAGAGGAAGCTCTCCTGGTGGTGGGCCAGGCACCAGGCGGCCATGATCGAGCCGCCGCGCGAGACGATGCCGGTCTTGCGGTTCGCGGTGAGCGGGACGAACGGCAGGCGCACCCCGGCGTGGACCGTCATGTAGTCCACGCCCTGCTCGGCCTGCTCGACGACCGTGTCCTTGTAGATCTCCCAGGTCAGCTCCTCGGCGCGGCCGTCCACCTTCTCCAACGCCTGATAGAGCGGCACGGTGCCGATCGGCACGGGGGAGTTGCGCAGTACCCATTCGCGGGTGGTGTGGATGTTGCGGCCGGTGGACAGGTCCATGACCGTGTCGGCGCCCCAGCGGGTCGCCCAGGTCATCTTGTCCACCTCCTCCTCGATGGAGGAGGTGACCGCGGAGTTGCCGATGTTGGCGTTGACCTTCACCAGGAACCGTTTGCCGATGATCATCGGCTCGATCTCCGGGTGGTTGACGTTCACGGGCAGTACCGCGCGTCCGGCGGCGATCTCCTCGCGTACGACCTCCGCCTCGACGTTCTCGCGGACCGCCACGAACTCCATCTCGGGCGTGATCTCGCCGCGACGGGCGTAAGCGAGCTGTGTCACGGCCTGTCCGGAGCGGCCCCGGCGCGGCTGGCGCGGCCGGCCAGGGAAGACCGCGTCGAGGTTGCGCAGGCCACCGCGCGGTGAGGTGTGCTTGATCCCGTCGTCCTCGGGGCGGACCGGGCGGCCCGCGTACTCCTCGGTGTCGCCGCGGGCGATGATCCAGTTCTCGCGCAGCGGCGCCAGGCCCCGGCAGACGTCGGTGTCGACGGCCGGATCGGTGTACGGGCCGGAGGTGTCGTACAGCGTGACGGACTGCCCGTTGGTGAGGTGTACCTGACGGACCGGCACCCGCAGATCGGGGCGCGACCCTCCGGCGTACGCCTTGTGCCAGCCGATGGACCGCCCGGCCTCACCGTTCGGCGACGGGGAACCAGCCCCGTCCGTCTGACTGGAGGCAGGCGTGCCTGTTACGTCCTTGTTGGTCATGAGACCTACTCCCTACGCCGGCATTACCCGGTAACAGGTTCGGCGGTCGACGCAGCGGCTTCCGTCTGGCCGATGTTTCATGTGAAACATCGCTACGACGAAGGTCAGCGCCCTCTCAGCCCGGTGCTCCGAGCTCCCGCGTGTGCAAAGGTGCCTCCACGCTAGCGTCACATCGGGCGCGCTGAACAGTGGGCCCCGTGCGTTCTTGCGATGATCGGTCGGTGACCACGACGCAGCAGCCTCCTATTCCGCCGTCCGAGCCGCCGCACGGACATGGCCCCGGCGACGGACACGGTCCGGGCGGTGGCGGGGGTCCCGGCGACGGCCAAGGACCGGGCAGCGGACGGGGATCCGGGGGCGGGCAGGGCCCGGGGGACGGCCACGGTCATTCGCACAGTCACAGCCATGGCCCCGCCGCTCCCGTCTCCAAGCACCTGCGCAAGGTCATCGGCGCGGTGCTGATCCCCTTCGCCGTCGCGGTCGTCGTGGGGCTCGTGGTGCTCTGGCCGGGCGGCGCACCCGGACACGAGCGCACCGGCGTCGGTTTCGACCGGCAGACCCAGCAGGCGACGGTCACCAAGGTCGACAAGGTGGACTGCGACTCCGCGAACGCCTCGGGGGAGACCCCGACCGGCGACACCTCCACCGCCGAGGGTTCCTCCGCGCAGCAGCAAGCGACGGGCGACTGCAAGAAGGCGACGATCCGGGTCGACACCGGCAGCGACAAGGGCCGTACGTTCACCGAGATCGTTCAGCCGGACCAGTCACGGCAGTTGCACGAGGGCGAGAAGGTCGTGGTCGCGTACGAGCCCTCCGCGCCCAAGGACCTGCAGTACTCCGTCAGTGACGTGAACCGCAAGATCCCGATGGCGGTGCTCGCCGGAATCTTCGCGCTGATCGTCGTCGCGGTGGGCCGGCTGCGCGGCGTCATGGCGCTGGTCGCGCTGGCCGTCAGCTTCTTGATCCTGACGTTCTTCATCCTGCCCGCGATCCTTCAGGGTTCGAACCCGTTGGTCGTGGCCGTCGTCGGGGCCAGCGCCATCATGCTGATCGCGCTCTACATGTGCCACGGCCTCTCGGCCCGGACATCGGTGGCGGTGATCGGCACACTGCTCTCGCTGCTGCTCATCGGCGTGCTCGGCTCGGTGTTCATCGACTGGGCCGCGCTGACCGGCAACACGGACGACAACACCGGTCTGATCCACGGCCTGTATCCGTCCATCGACATGAGCGGTCTGCTGCTCGCGGGCGTGATCATCGGTTCGCTCGGTGTACTCGACGACGTGACGGTGACGCAGACCTCCGCGGTCTGGGAGCTGCACGAGGCGAATCCGGCGATGGGCTGGCGGGGGCTGTACCGCGCGGGCATCCGGATCGGCCGTGACCACATCGCCTCGGTCGTCAACACGCTCGTCCTGGCTTACGCGGGCGCGGCGCTGCCCCTGCTGCTGCTCTTCTCGATCGCGCAGAGCAGCGTGGGAGCTGTCGCCAACAGCGAACTGGTCGCGGAGGAGATCGTGCGCACCCTGGTCGGGTCGATCGGCCTGGTCGCCGCCGTGCCGGTCACGACCGCACTGGCCGCCCTGGTGGTCTCCGCCGACCGTGCGGGGGGCGCGGTCCGGCCAGGGACTCCGGACGGCCCTGGGGAGCCTGTGGGGGCCGCCAGGACGCCGGTACGGGGTGGGAAGGGCCGCCGCCGCAAGCACTGAAGTCCCGCGGCTTCCAGGCGACTTGCCGGGAGCCGTGCGGCCGCTGTCCGCTCCGGGGCCGCCTCGGAGGAAGCGTTACGCCACTCTGGACCGAGGGTGACCGCTCAGCCCGCGCTCTGCTCCTCCGCCAGGATGCGGTCCAGCGCCTCGTCGAGATGGGTGTCGAAGTCGGCGAGGGCACGCTCCTGCCCGAGCGGCACCAGCTTGTCCGTCCGGTCGAGGAACGCCACGAGCGGCGCCGCACCGGACCGGAACAGCGCGTGGTCGCCGCCCACCTGAAGCCGGATCAGGACCTCGCCGAACGCGTCCGGGTCGGCGGGAGTGATGTGCACATCGCCGTCGCCACACGGCCGGCCCACGCCGTCGACCAGCAACTCCCGACCGAACGCCCAGGTCACGGGCGCGTCGCCGGGCAGATGAAAGGTCAGCCGCACCGCGTACGGATCACAGGTCTCGTATCGCAGTTCCACCGGAATGCGGAAGGAGAGCTCCTCCGACACCAGGAAGCTCATCATGACCTCTGCCTGTACCGACTCGCGCATCGCCTACCCCGGAGTTTGCCGTCGACTGGCCAGGAATCATCCCCCTGACACTGCTGGAATCTTGCTCAACGTATACGACGGATTACAAGGAGTGAGTTTTCAGATACTGATAGAGATGGCGAGTGTCCCCAGCAGCCTGCCGATTTCCCCTTGCAACTGGCGTGCTGCGGGGAGGAGTCGGTCCGCCTGGTGCGACGGCACGGAGATGGCCATGGTCGACGCGGTGTTGCCGACGGTGAGGGGAATCGCGGCGCAGACGGTGCCCAGGGCGTACTCCTGTCGCTCGATCAGGGGTTCCATCCGCCCTACGCGTTCCAGGCGTCGCAGCAGGCTGTCGCTGTCGCGCACCGTGTAGGGAGTGATCGACTGCACCGGATAGCGGTCGAGATGGTCTCTGCGTGCCTTCTCGTCCAGTTGCGACAGCAGACACTGGCCGATGGCGTGGGCGTGCCCGGTCTCCCGGAAGTCGGCCCACTCCTCGACCGCGGGATTGGCCGGGGTGTCGGCGACGCAGATCACCTCGATCTCGCCGTCGCGGTACGTCGCGTAGTACACGGGGACGCCGATCGAATCGCGCCAGTGCGCGAGCGCGTCGTTCATCGTGCTGCGACGTTTCTGCTGGGCTCCGCTGCTGCTCAACCGCTCGGCGGCCTCACCGAGCACGAACAGCCCCTTCTCGCGGCGCAGATACCCCTCGTGGGCCAGGGTGCGCAGCAGGTGGTACGCCGTCGGGAGCGCGAGCCCCGCCTCCCTGGCGAGCTGTTTGGCGGGCGCTCCGTGTTCGCGCGCGGCTACGGCCTCCAGGAGGCGCATCGCCCGCTGTACGGACCCGATGAGGGTGGTGGGATGCGGCTCCGGCGGCGCGGCCTCCGCCGGGGGTGTCCGCGCCCCGGAGAGCGCGGCTTGGGCGGTCGTGGGCGAGGGTGCCCGAGCCCCGGAGAGGGGAGTGCGTGCGGTGGCGGGCGGGGGGCGTGTCGCCGCGGTCCGGGTGTCCCGCTCGTCGGTCGGCGTGCGTGCGTCGGACGTCTCTGCGGGCGGCTTCTTCGCGGCGAGCGCCTCCGCGGGCGACGTGCGTGGCTGGGTCGGGGGGACGCGAGACCCCGCGGAGGTCCCGGACCGCTGGACGGGTGGAGCGTGTGATGCTGCGGGTGCGGTGTCAACCGTGGCCAAGGGGTACTCCCTGAGCGCGAGGGGGACCGCCCGTGCGGGGGGACACGGGAGGGAGTTGTGCGCTGCCCGCGAGGTCGGCCCCGCGTCGGGCCCCCGGACTTTAACCGCCCACCACCGCTCGCAGACGGCCCCACCGGGAAACTTCCCCCGGCCGAGGGAACCTCGGTTTCCCTTTACCGGCCCACCCGTTACCGATCGCTCACCCGCTCGCGCCGGCCCGTCGCCTCACCAGTCGCCGCGCGAGGACGAACTCGTCGTGAACTTCCTTACGACGTAGATCAGTCCGCCGACCAGCGCGACGAAGATCAGCGCCTTGAAGAGCAGGCCGATGACGAAGCCGACGACGGTCGCTATCAGGCCGCCGAACACCACGAGGGCGATGACCGGCACCGCGACCCACTTCACCCACCACGGCATACCGTTGAAGATCTCTCGCATCGCCCTTGTCCTTGCCTCTGTCAGCCCGTCGCCCCAAGTCCGGGGCAGTGATTCCGGGTTCTTCGATGTCCCGCGTTCGATGCTAGATCCGCGCGGGACCGGACGGGGGCCTCGGACCCCTTGTTCCCCCCTGACCGTTCCCCTAGGGAACCCTGAGACCGAACTCAGCTCTCGGGCGGAGAGAAGACCACCAGAACCCGCAGGTCCTCGGTGATGTGATGGAACTTGTGGGCGACTCCCGCGGGCACGTAGACGACGCTGCCCCGCGCCACCTGAGTGGTCTCCAGGCCGACCGTGATCGAGGCCCGCCCGCTCACGACGAAGTACACCTCGTCCTGCTGGTGCGGCCGCTGCGGGTCCTGCTCCCCCGCGTCGAGTGCGTACAGGCCGACCGACATGTTCCGCTCACGCAGAAACTGCAGGTAGGCACCGTCATTGGCGGCGCGTTCCGCCTCCAGTTCATCCAGCCGGAATGCCTTCATCGCCCTCGTCCGCTCTCGTACGCCGTCTGCTCTGTCCACAGCCGCGCTCGCCAGTCGATCTCTTCTGCCACGATCAGACACATGAAGAATTTCGTAGTCAAGACGATCGCCAACGCCGCGGCCCTGGCGATCGCCGTCTGGTTGCTCGACAAGATCACCCTGACCGGTGACAACACCGGCAAGGAGATCGGCACACTCCTGCTTGTGGCACTGGTGTTCGGCCTGGTGAACTTCCTTGTCAAGCCCGTCGTGCAGGTGCTGACCTTCCCGCTCTTCATCCTCACGCTCGGCCTGATCACTCTGGTGGTCAACGCCCTGATGCTGATGCTCACCTCGTGGCTGGCCGACAAACTGGACCTGAGTTTCCACGTCGAGGGCTTCTGGACCGCCGTGCTGGGCGGCTTGATCATCTCGATCGTGTCCTGGGCGCTCAACGTCGTCCTGCCCGACGGCAAGGACTGAGTGGTCCCGATGGCTTTCTCCGTCTGTTTCGTCTGCACCGGCAACATCTGCCGCTCCCCGATGGCCGAGTCCGTCTTCCGCGCCCGCGTCGAAGAAGCCGGGCTCGACGGCCTGGTCGAGGTCGACAGCGCGGGCACGGGCGGCTGGCACGAGGGCGACGGCGCCGACCCGCGCACCATCGCCGTCCTGGAAGCGGGCGGCTATGAGAGCGATCACACGGCCCGGCGGTTCCAGGTCTCCTGGTTCGCCCGCCTCGACCTCGTCATCGCCCTCGACTCCAGCCATCTAGAGGCCCTGCGCCGCCTCGCGCCCACACCTCAGGACGCGGAGAAGATCCGGCTGCTGCGGTCGTACGACCCCGACGCGGACGCCGATCCCGATGTCCCCGATCCGTATTACGGACATATCGAAGGCTTCACGGAATGTCTTGAGATGGTGGAGACGGCGAGCCGCGGACTGCTCGCCGCTGTGCAAGAGCAAGTGGAGGGACGAGCGGCATGACGTCAGGAGATTTCGTCACGGGTAGCGGTGACGGCACACGCGCGGTGCGGGCCGGACTGCCCGAACCCGTCAAGTACGAGCCGACGCTCCCGGGCCCGGTCTTCGCCGCGCACTTCCATCTGCCGGGGGAGCCCACCGGCCCGTACACCTACGGCCGTGACGAGAACCCGACCTGGACGCTCCTGGAGCGCGCCATCGGCGAGCTGGAGGCCCCGGAGCAGGGCGGCGTCGAGACGCTCGCCTTCCCCTCGGGCATGGCCGCCATCTCCGCGGTGCTCTTCTCCCAGCTGCGGGCCGGCGACATCGTGGTACTGCCGGACGACGGCTACCAGGTACTGCCGCTGGTGCGCGAGCAGCTGACCGCCTTCGGCATCGAGGTGCGCACCGCCCCGACCGGCGGCGACGCCCAGCTCGACGTGCTCGACGGCGCGAAGCTCCTGTGGATCGAGACCCCGTCCAACCCGGGTCTCGACGTGTGCGACATACGGCGGCTCGTCGCGGCGGCACACGCGCAGGGCATCCTCGTCGCCGTCGACAACACCCTCGCCACCCCCCTCGGGCAGCGCCCGCTGGAGCTCGGCGCCGACTTCTCCGTGGCCAGCGGTACCAAGATGCTCACCGGGCACGGCGACATCCTTCTGGGATACGTCACCGGGCGCGACGCGTCCGTGATGGCTCCCGTACGGCGCTGGCGGAAGGTCGTCGGCGCGATCCCCGGGCCGATGGAGGCATGGCTGGCCCACCGCTCGCTGGCCACCCTCCAACTGCGTGCCGACCGGCAGACCGCCACCGCCCTGACGATCGCCGAAGCGCTGCGGAACCGGCCCGAGGTGACCGGGCTGCGCTACCCGGGGCTCCCCGACGATCCCTCGTACAAGATCGCCTCGCAGCAGATGCGGCGCTTCGGGTGCGTGGTGTCCTTCACGCTGCCCACGCGCGCGCGTGCCGACCGTTTCCTCGAAGCCCTGCGGCTGGTGGACGACGCCACGAGCTTCGGCGGAGTGCGGTCCACGGCCGAGCGGCGTGGACGGTGGGGCGGGGACGCGGTACCCGAGGGCTTCATCCGTTTCTCCGCCGGCGCGGAGGATCCCGAGGACCTGGTGGCGGACGTGCTGCGGGCGCTCGACGAGTCCGAGGACTGAGGCCCGCACTCTCCGGACTCCGTCCTCACCGGACCGCGCCCTCACCGGACCAGGACGGGTTCTTCCTGAACGATCGGTGAGCAGGCGGCCCCACCCGTCCGGCTGCGGCTTCTGATGCCTCGCCAGGCAGAACGGACGGTCCGAGCCTCCCCCCTCGTGGCTCGGACCGTCCCGGTTCTCCGCGCGAAGAACCGCGCGCACAAGGCTAGTTGACTCAGTGTCAGTGTCCAATCACAGTAGCGACAGAGACCTATCGACATATTTATAGTTGGGGCTCCGGCGAGGTGGGCGGGAAGGGAGGGGGCATCGTGGATCTGGCGTTGCTACGCACGTTCGTGACGGTGCACCGGGCCGGTTCCTTCACCCGAGCCGCCGCACTGCTCGGACTCTCTCAGCCGGCCGTCACCTCGCAGATCCGCGCACTCGAGCGGCAGTTGGGCAGGCCCCTCTTCCTGCGCCAGGCCCGCGGGGTGACCCCCACGACCATCGGCGACGAACTCGCCCACAAGGCCGCACCGCATCTCGACGCTCTGGTGGAGATCACCGAGACCGGGCTCGACGAGGACTCCTCGTCGCGCACTCTGCACCTTGCCGGGCCGCCGGAGTTCACCGCTGAACGGGCCCTGCCCGCACTGACCGAGCTGACCGGCGACGACGGCCAGAGCCTGGCCCTGCGCGCCTCCTTCGGGAACGCCGAGGAAACACTGGAGGGGCTGGCCGCCGGACACCATGATCTGGCCATCACCACAGCCCAGCCGCGCGGGGCGCTGCTCACCGCGACTCCGCTCTGCGACGAGGAACACGTCCTGGTCGCCGCCCCGCGCTGGGCGGCCCTTATCGGTCCGGGCAAGCTGCGCCGCAAGGGCGCCCACGCACTGGAGAACTTCCCCGTCGTCGAGGTGCACGAGTCTCTTCCGCTCGTCGCCCGCTACTGGGCCTCGGTCTTCGACCGCCGCCCGGCGACCTCCGGCACCGTCGTCGTGCCCGATCTCCGCGCGGTACTCGCCTGTGCCGCCACGGGCGCGGGCCTCGCCGTGCTTCCCCGGTACCTGTGCGCCGCCGCCCTGGAACGCGGCGATGTCGTGGCGCTCCTCGATCCGGCGGTCCCCCCGCTGCGGACGTACTTTCTGGTGGTCCGCACCGGCACGCTGGCCATGCCGCACATCGCACGTGCGCACGAGTGGCTGCTGCGTGCCGCCGCCGACTGGTCGTGACATCACCCCGCGGGCCTTCTTGCCCCCTTCTGAGCCCTCTCCTGACGTCCTGGCGGCTTCGCGATGTTTCACGTGGAACCAACCGGGCCACATTCCTCCCATGACCGTCCGACCCGTGGTCAAGCGCACCGCCCGCGCCATCTTGCTGGACGGTGACGACCTGATTCTCATCAAGCGCACCAAGCCCGGTGTCGATCCCTACTGGCTCACACCGGGTGGCGGGGTCGAACCGGAAGACACGACTGTCGTCGACGCGCTCCACCGTGAAGTCCTCGAGGAACTCGGCGCCAAGGTCATCGACGTGGTGCCCTGCTTCGTCGACACCGTCGAGCACATCGGCCACGACGAGAGCTCGACCGGCGTGAAGGTGCAGCACTTCTTCGTCTGCCACCTGGAATCCATGGATCCGGCGCTGCGGCACGGCCCCGAGATGGATGAGCCGTGCGGCGAGTACGAGACGGTGCGGGTCCCGTTCACCCGGGTCGGCATCGCTTCCGTCCACCTCGTGCCGCTGTCCCTGCGGCACTATCTCGACGGGAACATCGAGGGCGTACGAGCGATGCACGCGCCTGACCTGGGCTGACGCTCTGTCGGGGTCACACCGAGTCGGACCGTGGGACCGCGGCTCCGCACTCAGTCCCCTGCTGCGACGAGCTCCTCCACCGCGTCGTGACGTATGCGGTCCGACGGCATACCGATGTCCCTGAGGACGTCCACCCCGCTGCGGATCATCCCGGGCGGACCCGAGAGGTAGGCGTCGAACTCGTTCCACGGCCCGTACTCGCGTATGACGTCGGGCAGTTGGATATGGGACTGCTGGTCGACCACCGGGCGTACCGCGAGCCACGGGTGGCTCTGCTGGAGCCGCAGCATCGTGTCGATGTCGTACAGATCATGATCGGTACGGGCACCGTAGAAGACCTCGACCGGGCGCCGCTCCCCGTGCTCGGCGACATCCTCGACAAGCGCCTTGATGGGCGCTATGCCCGTGCCGCCGCCCAGACAGAGCAGTCCGCTGTCGGTGGTGTGGTCGACGGTCATCGAACCGGCCGGCGGGCCGAGCCGGACGTTGTCACCGGGCCGGGCGCGGTGCACCAGGGCATTGGACACCCAGCCCGCCGGCACGGCCTTCACATGGAAGGACAGCAGCCCGTCGGAGCGGGGCGCCGAGGCGAACGAGTAGTGGCGCCAGATCCGCGGCCACCACGGCGTCTCCAGGCTCGTGTACTGCCCGGCGAGGAAGGGGTACGGCTGGTCGGGGCGGACGGTGATGACCGCGATGTCCGGGGTCCTGAGCTCGTGCGCGACCACTTCGGCGTACCACCAGGCCGGGGCTCGCAGTTCGTCCTGGGCCGCTGCGTCGATCATGACCTGGGAGATCGTCGTGTACGTGCGGACCCAGGCCGCCTCGGTCTCGGCGTCCCAGCTCGCCGAGGCGAACCGGCTGAGTGAGCCGATCAGGCACTCCCCGACAGCCGGGTAGTGCTCGGGCCTGGTGCCGTACTTACGGTGCCCACGGCCGAGGTTCTGGAGGTACGCGACGAGGACCTCTGTGTTGTCGATGTGCTCGGCGGCGGTCAGCAGCGCCTTGAGCAGCCGGTCCCGCTGGGTGTCCATCGCGGCGGGGAACAACGACCGCAGTTCCGGGTGGCGCACGAAGAGCAGCGCGTAGAAGTAGGAGGTGACCTTGTCGGCCACGGGACCGGCTTCGGCCATGGTCCGACGGATCAGTACGGCGTCCGGAGACGCCGCAGGAGTGGAGGGGGGACTCTGAGCGGGAACGCGTGGCTCCGGCGCCGGAGCGGGCCGCTCCGGGCTCGGGTGAGGCATCGGAGAGGCGTGGCCGGACTGCGCGAGGGCGTGTTCGGTACGCGCAGAGCCGGGTTGAGGCCCCGGATAGCCGTACTCGGGCCGTGCGGGGGCCGGTTGTTGCCGTACGGCTTCGGGTGCGGGACCTGACTGCGGTCGTACGGCCTCGGGTTCGGGCCTCTGCTCGCGGTGCGCCGCTGGGGCTGGTACCGCCTCGGGACGCCGGTGGTCAGTGGTCCCAGAGTGCTCGACGGCCCGTATTCGCTGCTGCGGGAGGGTGGCCTCGGCTGCTCCGGGAGTCCGTCCGGACGGCCCTGCGTCCGTAGGCCTGTTCTCGGTCGACCGCCCCACCGGTCGCAGCGCGGCCAGACGGCTCCCCTCCGCCTCCCGCTCTCCGTCTGCGGACGTCGGTGCGGGATCCTTGCGCGGTGTGAACCAGCCACTCCCGCCGTTGCCGCCGGAAGTGCCTTTGTCGGCCGACGTGGTGGTCGGAGCGTCCATGGTTGTGCCTCGCCTCGAACATCTTTCGGTCGGTCTGCGCACCTCCGCGGTCGGAAGATGCCTGCTTTCCCCGCAGACGGCTTGCTTTCTTTCCCGGTTCAGCCTCCGACGGTCAATGCGGCCACATTGAACCCGGGTTACCACTCCGTACGGACAAGTAAGGCAAGAATGTGACATTGGCCGCAGTCCCACCGCAGCATCCCACCCCGAGCCGAAGCCCAGCCGCATAACGGAAAATGCGGGTCTTCGATCTCTCCGTCCCGTTAGGCTGCATTGACGTGTGTTCGCGCCTCTACGTGACTTGCGTACATCACGGTGGACGCGAACCGGACTCGACCATACCGGCAGCCGCCTCATGCACAAGTCCCGCCCGCCTTCAGCACGAATTGGCGGTGCTCAAGCACCAATGGCCTCAATTGCCGGGCGCCGCGGGCCAATTCATGGGCGCTTCACAGTCTCAGCCCCACAGAGGAGTGGGTCACCGGACCGGTCGGATCCCGATCCGCGACGGCCTCTACGGATACCTGCACGGCACCGAACGCATCCCTGTGCGACAGCGAGTCACCCAAAGCCTCGCGGCCGGTCCTGACTCACCTCGAATTCTTCACAGAGCCGGTCCGCGATCTGCACTTTGACCGCAGCGCGAGAATCCCCGCCGGTTCCATTGAGTCGCTCGGCGAAGAGCACGGCCGAAAAGCGTGAGGTGTTTCACGTGAAACGTCCGCCCGCGCGCCAGGTTGATCGCCTGCGACCTGACCAGAGGCGCGTACGTCCACCCGCAAACAAGTGGACGTCGCGGGCACGGGTCAGGCAGCCTGACCTGAGTGTCGACACCCTCCCTCGCCTCTCTGCCCATCCGCCGCCTGACGCATCGTGATCTCATCGCATGCGCCGACCTGTCCGAGGACCGTGGCTGGCCCCGTGAGGAACACAAGTGGGGCCTCCTCCTCACTGCCGGAACGGGATACGGCATCGACGATCCCGACGGCGGACTCGTCACCGCCTGTGTCGTGACCGAGTACGGACCGCGTGAGCGCCCCGAGTTGGGCGCGATCGGCATGGTGCTCGTCGCCGAACGGCATGCCCGCCAGGGAGTCGGCCGGCGCCTGATGCGGCATGTCGTCGAGGTGATGGGCACCATCCCACTGACGCTGCATGCCACGCCGTACGGCCGTCCCCTCTACGAGGAGTTGGGATTCAAGGCCACCGGCCGGGCCGAGATGGTCCGAGGTGACTTCACCCCCGCCGGGCCGACCTCCAAGGTCTTCACGCGCCCGGCAACGGCCGCGGACCTGACCGCGATCCTCCGGCTCGACGAGGAAACCTTCGGGTGTGACCGTACTCATGTGATCACTCGACTGCCCGCCTTCTCGGACCAGCTGCGCGTCGCCGAGGACAGGGGCCGGATCAGCGGATACGCGGCCGCGTGGCCCAACATGGACAACCACGTGGTAGGTCCGCTGATCGCCGGTGACACGGAGACAGCGAAGGCGCTCATCGCCTCACTGGCCGCCCGCACCGACGGCCCTTTGCGCACCGACATCGATGTACGGCACGAAGAGCTGCTGTCCTGGGTGAAGGAGCACGGCCTCGTGTCCGCCGGCTTCAACTCGGTGATGACGTACGGGATCTCGGAACTGCCCGGGGACTGGACACGACGCTTCGCTCCACTGACGGTGGCGGCCGGCTAGCGAACGGCGACGGCCTGAAGCAGGCAACGGCGAAGCGCCGGCCCCCGGGGTGGAGGAGACCGGCGCTTCCGCGCTGAATCGCCGTCAGGCGAGAGCCGCCACACCGGCTCCGGCGAAGCCATGGTCCTGGTCCGGCGCACCGCCGCCGACGCCGACGGCACCGATGAGCCGGCCCTCGCGGTGGACCGGCACACCGCCCGCGATGAACAGGAGCGGGCGGTCGAGCGCGGTGGGCAAGGTGTGGAAGAGGCCGCCGGGCTGAACCGCCTCGACGAGGTCCGCGGTGGCCGAGTTCAGCTGGAGTGCCGTGTAGGCCTTGCGGGTGCTGGTCTCGCCGGAGATCAGCACGGCCTGGTCATCGCGTCGGAAGGCGAGCAGGTGACCGCCCGCGTCGAGAACGGTGACGCTGACCCGCACTCCGGCCGCTTCCGCGGCACGGCGGGCCGCGGTGACGAGAACCTCGGCGTCCTCAGTGGTCAACGGGGCAACTGCGGTGGTGGTGCTCATGGGGGTGTTTCTCCTTGTGAGGGGGTGCTCGGTGGTTCGTGCTGCGTGATTCGTGCTGGGTGATTCGTTCTGGGTCACAGCGGCTGATGCCGAGACAAGAGGACGCGGGGACGGCCCTGGCCCCGCACCAGAGCCCGGCGCTGGTCAGTGGGGGACGGCGGTCCGCCGCTCGGCGGGCGTGCCACCGGTGACGACGGCGCTGCGAGCAGTGGTGCGGCGCTCCAGGGCGGCCGAGACGACCGCGAGGACGAGCGCGCTCGCGGCGAGGACGGCGCCGACCCAGTTGGGCGCGGTGTAGCCCATGCCCGCTGCGATGACGATGCCGCCGAGCCAGGCCGACAGGGCGTTGCCGAGGTTGAAGGCGCCGATGTTGACGGCCGAGGCGAGCGTGGGTGCGCCGTGCGCCTGGTCGAGGACGCGCTTCTGGAGCGGCGGCACGGTGGCGAACCCGAGAGCGCCGATCAGCGCGATCGTGACGGCCGCGAGGAACTTGTTGTGCGCCGTGACGGTGAACAGGGCGAGCACGATGGCGAGGCCGCCGAGGGACACGTACAGCATGGGCATCAGCGCGCGGTCGGCGAACTTGCCACCGATCAGGTTCCCGCCGACCATGCCGAGGCCGAAGAGGACCAGAAGCCAGGTGACGGACCCGTCCGCGAATCCTGTGACGTGCGTCATCATCGGCGCGATGTAGGTGATGGCCGCGAAGACCCCGCCGAACCCGAGCACGGTCATCGCCATGGCCAGGAGGACCTGGACGTTCTTGAAAGCGGCCAGCTCGTGGCGGAGGTGCACGCCTTCGGGCTTGGGCAGTTCGGGGACCAGCTTCGCGATGCCCAGCAGCCCGACCACTCCGAGCAGGGCCACACCGGCGAAGGTGACACGCCATCCGGCGGACTGTCCGATCAGCGTGCCCAGCGGGACACCGACCACATTGGCGACGGTCAGACCGCTGAACATCATGGCGATCGCACCGGCCTTCTTCTCCGGGGCGACCAGTTCGGCGGCGACCACAGAGCCGATGCCGAAGAAGGCACCGTGGGCGAGGGAGGCCACCACTCGGCCGGCCAGCATCAGCCCGAAGTTCGGGGCGGCGGCGGAGAGCAGGTTGCCGAGCACGAACAGCCCCATCAGCAGCATCAGCATCCGCTTGCGGGACACCTTCGTGCCGAGCGCGGTCATGATCGGGGCGCCGATCACCACGCCGAGGGCATAACCGGTCACCAGTAGTCCGGCGGTGGGGATGGATACACCGAAGTCACCGGCGACCTCGGGCAGCACACCCATGATCACGAACTCGGTGGTTCCGATTCCGAAGGCCCCGATCGCGAGGGCCAGAAGCGCGAGAGGCATGGTGGGGTAACACCTTCCAGAAGATTGCCGGAGCTCTTTGCCTGCGTTCACAATAGTTGCATGCGCGGGTTATATGCAAGGGCGGGCTATTGCGATGGTGCTCTATCCTGGGTTCAGTCGCTCCGGGACGGAGGAAACGCCATGACAGCCACGGACCCCGCGCTCACCGCCCTCGCACAGGGCTGGTGCGCCCTCTCCCTGCTTCACGGGAGGATCGAGGCCCACATCGAGCGCGCTCTACAGGCCAAGCACGGTCTGAGCGTGCGGGAGTACTCCCTGCTGGACGTGCTCAGCCGGCAGCACGACGGCGAGGGCGGACACCTCCAGATGAAGCAGGTCGCGGACGCGGTCGTCCTCAGCCAGAGCGCCACCACCCGCCTGGTAACCCGGCTCGAGGACCGCGGGCTGCTCTCGCGCTACCTGTGCCCGACCGATCGCCGCGGCATCTACACGAACGTCGGCGAAGCGGGCCTGACCCTCCTCGAAGCGGCGCGGCCCACCAATGACTCCGCCCTGCGCGAGGCGCTCGACGAGGCGGCCCGTAACCCCGAACTGGCCCCGCTGGTCCGGGTCGTGGAATCGGCGAGCGTGCCCGCCTGAGCGGTACGCACGGGTGAGCCCACTTCTCGTAGGGTGCGGCCATGGGAGATCTTGAAATACGAGCGGCCGCTGCGGACGACGTCCCCGCCATCGTGGCGATGCTCGCGGACGATCCGCTGGGCGCCCAGCGGGAATCGCCCGACGACCTCACCCCGTATCTGGCGGCCCTGGAGCGCCTGAGCGGCGACGCGAACCAGCACCTTGTCGTCGCCGTACGTGGGGGCCGTGTCGTCGGCACTCTCCAGCTCACGGTGATTCCTGGGCTGTCCCGCAAGGGCGCGACCCGCTCGATCGTCGAAGGCGTACGTGTCCACGCCGAGGAGCGCGGCGGTGGGCTCGGTACCCGGCTCATCGAGTGGGCGATCGAGGAATCCCGGCGTCAGGACTGCCAGTTGGTTCAGCTGACCTCCGACGTCACCCGTACCGACGCTCACCGGTTCTACGAGCGGCTCGGTTTCACGGCCTCCCATGTCGGGTTCAAACTGGCGCTCTGAGGAGCGGCCCCACATTCGGCGGGAGGCGGTTGTTTCACGTGAAACAGCCGCCTCCCGCCGTCACGTCTCCTATCGAGCCCCTCGCCAGCCGTCAGGGTCCACCCCACCGGGCACAGGAGCCCCCTCGTCGTACGGCTGACGCGTGAACGTGAACGATCCGAGGTTCCAGGTGGCTGGCCGACCCGTCAGGGCGCCGTAGGGCCTGGAGGAGCTCTCCGGCGTGATATCCGTCGAGTCCCGTCCAGGTACCGTCGCCGTTCGCCCGGAAGCGCGCGCCCCGCCCCGTACCGGACAACGGCTCCAGCGAAACACCTCCGTCGGCCACCAGCCGCAGCCCGAAGGCATACGTCCCCCAGTACCACTGTCCTGCCAACTCCAGCACCGCTGCGTCGATTTCGGGCAGCGGACGCCAGGGCTCGGGGATCCGGGGCTCGGCCTCCGCAACGATCCGTACGAGATCTGCGGCGACGGTCGACACCGGCGGTCCCGAGGTGCAGTTGGACAGCACGACCGCCGACAGGTCGTCCTCCACACTCACCAGCAGGCAGGCGAGAAAGCCCGGCAGGGAACCGGAGTGGCCGACGAGGATCCGGCCGTCGCGGTGCACGATCTGCATCCCCAGTCCGTAGGCGGAACCCGCGGCCAGGTCCGCCGTCTCGGGCGGCGCGGCGGGCGTCCGCATCTCCCGCACGGTGTCCGCGCTCAGCACGCGGTCGTCACCCTGGGCCAGGAAGGCCGCGAAGCGTGCCAGATCCCCGGTGGTGGACCAGAGTTGTCCGGCCGGCGCCATACGGCCGAGGTCTTCCGTCGGTTCCGGCATCATCACGTCCGCCCAAGGGTGGACGGCCCATCCGCCCGCGTGCGGTGCCTGCGGCTGTCCGCTGGTGCGGCGCAGCCCCAGCGGCTCGAGCACCTCGCGCCGCAGCACCTCTTCCCACGGAGCACCTCGCAGTTCCTCGACCAACGCCCCCAGCAGCGTGTAGCCGGGGTTCGAGTAGTGGTGGCGCCGCCCGACCGGATGCCTGAAGGGCTGCTCACCCAGCACATCGGCCAGTTCCGGGCGCAGTGAGCCAGGCGTGCGCTCCCACCAGGGAGCGGGTGACTCGGCAGCCAAGCCCGCCGTGTGCGCGAGCAGTTCGGCGATGGAGGCCTCCCCCGCGCCGGTACCCGGCAGATGCTTCTCGAGCTGATCACCGAGATCCAGGAGCCCCTCGTCACGCAGCCTCAGGACCAGTACGGCCGTGAAGGTCTTGGTGATGGAACCGATCCGGTACTGCACGTTCTCGTCCGGCCCGTGCCCGTCCACCGAGGTCCGTGCGCCGGTCCAGACGGTCTCCCCGCCCCGGACCACCGAAGCGACCAGTGACGGCGCCCGTCCTTCGGCCTGAGCGACGGCGATACGGTGCAGGAGAGACCGGACCGTGGTGGGAAGGAGCTCTTCCTGAGGTGTCGTCATGCGCCCAGTCCACCCGGCCCGGCACCGTGCGTCGAGCACATTTCTCCGACGCTCCGAGACACGGCCGGGTGCGGGAGCGTCGGTCCCGCGGGACCGACGGGCTCTCGGATCAGGTCTGCGCCATGTCCACGAAGCGCGAATAGTGGCCCTGGAAGGCCACCGTGATCGTGGCCGTCGGGCCGTTACGGTGCTTGCCCACAATGATGTCCGCCTCACCCGCGCGGGGTGACTCCTTCTCGTACGCGTCCTCGCGGTGCAGCAGGATCACCATGTCCGCGTCCTGCTCGATCGATCCGGACTCACGCAGGTCGGAGACCATGGGCTTCTTGTCCGTGCGCTGCTCAGGGCCACGGTTGAGCTGAGACAGCGCGATCACCGGCAGCTCCAACTCCTTGGCCAGCAGCTTCAGGTTTCGCGACATGTCGGAGACCTCCTGCTGACGGCTCTCGGACCTCTTGCCGCCCGACTGCATCAGCTGGAGATAGTCGATGACCACGAGCTTCAGGTCGGCGCGCTGTTTGAGGCGGCGGCACTTGGCCCGGATCTCCATCATCGACAGGTTCGGGGAGTCGTCGATGTAGAGCGGGGCGGCGGAGACATCGGGCATCCGGCGCGCGAGCCGGGTCCAGTCCTCGTCGGTCATCGTGCCGGATCTCATGTGGTGCAGGGCGACCCGCGCCTCGGCCGACAGCAGACGCATCGCGATCTCGTTGCGGCCCATTTCGAGCGAGAAGATCACGCTGGGCATGTTGTGCTTGATCGAGCAGGTTCGCGCGAAGTCCAGGGCCAGCGTCGACTTACCCATGGCGGGACGGGCGGCGATGATGATCATCTGGCCCGGGTGAAGGCCGTTGGTGAGCGAGTCGAGGTCGGTGAAGCCGGTCGGCACACCGGTCATCTCCCCCGACCGGGACCCGATCGCCTCGATCTCGTCGAGCGCGCCCTCCATGATGTCGCCGAGCGGCAGATAGTCCTCGGTGGTGCGCTGCTCGGTGACCGCGTAGATCTCGGCCTGGGCGCTGTTGACGATCTCGTCGACATCACCGTCGGCCGCGTAACCCATCTGCGTGATACGCGTGCCCGCCTCGACCAGCCGGCGCAGGACCGCGCGCTCGTGGACGATCTCGGCGTAGTACTCGGCGTTCGCCGCCGTCGGGACCGTCTGCACCAGGGTGTGCAAGTACGGCGGGCCGCCGACCTTGGTGATCTCGCCCCGCTTGGTCAGCTCGGCCGCGACCGTGATGGGGTCGGCGGGCTCGCCCTTCGCGTAGAGGTCGAGGATCGCCTGAAAGATCGTTTCGTGCGCCGGACGGTAGAAGTCGTGACCCTTGAGAACCTCCACGACATCCGCGATGGCGTCCTTGGAGAGAAGCATGCCGCCGAGAACCGACTGCTCGGCGTCCAGGTCCTGCGGCGGTACGCGCTCGAAGGCAGACCCTCCGCCCTCCCACGAGCCGGATTCCCGGTCGCGGTCGTGCTGCTCGTCGCGGCTCCGGCCACCCTCCTGACGCCGGCGGGAGGAGGGCAGACGATCACTGGGACCGCTGTCGGCCCAGGGGTCGTCCAAGGGCTCGGAAATACTCACCGAGCCACCTCCTCCCGTCCGCGGAGCGGACCTAGCCGTGCCCCTTATTTCTACGGCACGGCACTGACAACTAAGGGACCCAACTCCGGTTCTGGCGCGTCGGTTTTGCGAGGAATCCGAGGACGAAGGAGAGAGTGGGCGCCGCACCACGTTAGGCCCGCGGGCACCGTCAGCCAATCTGGTTATCCACAGGCCATGTGGACGACGCCCCGGATGCTGTGGAGAACTCCACAAAACCTGTGCACGACCCGGTGGACAGGCCTGTGAACAAGCACTCAACCTTCCAGAGAAACCCGCTCTGAACTGCGCCTTTCCCATCCACTGGCTGTGCAGAAGAAAAACTTTCGCGACCAGACCAAGATCGTTGCAAACGGTGTACGCCAGCACGAGCAAGTAATAGTCACTACCTGTTTGCATCTCTTACCTGTGGAAGATTAGATTGGTGCTCATGACACAGGCTCCCGCGGCGTCCAAGGCCGTCCGACGCCGGCACGACCGAGAGATCGTCGCGCTGGCCGTTCCGGCCTTCGGCGCACTCGTCGCAGAGCCACTCTTCCTCATGGTCGACACCGCGATCGTCGGCCATCTCGGTACCGCGCAACTGGCCGGCCTCGGCGTCGCCTCGGCCCTTCTCATGACGGCCGTCGGCGTCTTCGTCTTCCTCGCTTACGCCACCACGGCAGCCGTCGCCCGGCGCGTCGGCGCGGGAGACCTGAGCGCCGCGATCCGTCAGGGCATGGACGGAATCTGGCTCGCCCTGCTGATCGGCGTGGCCGTCATAGCCATCACCCTGCCCACGGCACCGGCCTTGATGGGCCTCTTCGGCGCCTCGGACACCGCGGCTCCGTACGCCATCACTTATCTCCGTATCTCAGCACTCGGCATCCCGGCCATGCTCGTCGTACTCGCGGCCACCGGGATCCTGCGCGGCCTCCAGGACACAAAGACCCCGCTGTACGTCGCCGCCGCAGGCTTCGTCGCCAACGGCGCCCTCAACATCGGCCTCGTCTACGGAGCCGGCCTCGGCATCGCGGGTTCCGCCTGGGGCACCGTCATCGCCCAGTGCGGCATGGCGGTGGTCTATCTGTACGTCGTCATCCGCGGCGCCCGGAAGCACAACGCGTCGTTGCGGCCGGACGCCGCCGGAATACGGGCCTGCGCCCAGGCCGGTGCACCTCTTCTGGTGCGCACCCTGTCCCTCCGGGCGATCCTCATGATCGCCACGGCAGTAGCGGCTCGTCTCGGCGACGCCGACATAGCCGCCCACCAGATCGTTCTGTCGCTGTGGAGCCTGCTCGTCTTCGCGCTCGACGCGATCGCCATCGCCGGGCAGGCCATCATCGGACGCTACCTCGGCGCGGGCGATGCCCAGGGTGCCCGGGATGCCTGCCGCCGGATGGTCCAGTGGGGAATCGCCACCGGAGTCGCACTCGGCCTGCTGGTCATCGCTGCCCGCCCTCTGTTCCTCCCTCTGTTCACCAGTGACTCGGCCGTCCAGAACGTGGCATTGCCCGCCCTGCTACTGGTCGCCGTCTCGCAGCCGATCAGCGGGATCGTTTTCGTCCTGGACGGAGTTCTGATGGGTGCGGGGGACGGCCCGTATCTGGCCTGGGCGATGCTGCTGACCCTGCTGGTCTTCGCTCCCGTGGCGCTCCTCGTACCCGTACTCGGAGGCAACCTCACCGCTCTCTGGGGGGCGATGACCCTGATGATGACCGTCCGGATGGCGACCCTGTGGATGCGTTCCCGCTCGGGACGCTGGATCGTCACGGGCGCGACGCGCTGAGCGTTTCACGTGAAACCACTGCCTCGTTCTTCGTTTCACGTGAAACGAAGAAGGGCCGCACCCAGCCGGGAGCGGCCCTTCCTTCAGCTATGCCGAGCGCAGCGGTCAGGCCGCGACGACCTCGATGTTGACCTTGGCGGCAACCTCGGGGTGCAGACGCACGGACGTCGCGTGGGCGCCCAGGGTCTTGATCGGCGAGCCCAGCTCGATGCGGCGCTTGTCGACCTCGGGGCCACCGGAAGCCTTGATCGCCGAGGCGATGTCGGCCGGGGTGACGGAACCGAAGAGACGACCGGCGTCGCCGGAGCGAACGGCCAGACGGACCTTGACACCTTCGAGGCGGGCCTTGATCTCGTTGGCCTGCTCGATGGTCGCGATCTCGTGGATCTTGCGAGCACGACGAATCTGCTCGACGTCCTTCTCGCCACCCTTGGTCCAGCGGATCGCAAAGTTCCGCGGGATCAGGTAGTTGCGAGCGTAACCGTCCTTGACGTCGACGACGTCGCCCGCGGCACCGAGGCCAGAGACCTCGTGGGTGAGGATGATCTTCATGTGTCAGTCACCCTTCCCTTATCGCGCGGTGGAGGTGTAGGGCAGCAGCGCCATCTCACGGCTGTTCTTCACAGCCGTGGCGACGTCACGCTGGTGCTGCGTGCAGTTGCCGGTCACGCGGCGGGCACGGATCTTGCCGCGGTCGGAAATGAACTTCCGCAGCATGTTCGTGTCCTTGTAGTCCACGTACGTGACCTTGTCCTTGCAGAAAGCGCAGACCTTCTTCTTAGGCTTGCGCACAGGCGGCTTCGCCATGGTGTTTCTCCTGTGTGATCAAGAAGTTGGGGTTCGAGCCCCGCCCTTCTTAGAAGGGGGGCTCGTCCGAGTAGCCGCCGCCGGAGCCGCTCGAGCCGCCGGAGCTTCCGCCCCAGCCGCCGCCACCGCTACCGGCGCTGCCGCCGCTGCCGCCCTGCTGACCGCCGGCGGGAGCGCCGGACGCCCAGGGGTCGTCCGCGGGAGCTCCGCCGCCGCCCTGCTGGCCGCCGCCGGAGCTTCCGCCCCAGGCACCGCCCTGC
The DNA here is from genome assembly GCF_044457665.1 of Streptomyces sp. NPDC050535. Lineage (NCBI taxonomy): Bacteria > Bacillati > Actinomycetota > Actinomycetes > Kitasatosporales > Streptomycetaceae > Streptomyces > Streptomyces sp. NPDC050535. The sequence goes on along the minus strand of NZ_JBITHE010000005.1, from coordinate 286,701 downwards.
TGGCCGCCGGCACCGCCACCGCTGTATCCGCCCTGGCCGCCTCGGCCCGTGGTCTTGGTGACCTTGGCCGTGGCGCTCTTCAGGCTGGCGCCGACTTCCTCGACGTCCAGCTCGTAGACCGTGCGCTTGACGCCCTCACGGTCCTCGTAGGACCGCTGCTTCAGCCGGCCCTGCACGATGACGCGCATGCCTCGCTGGAGCGATTCCGCGACGTTTTCCGCCGCCTGACGCCAGACCGAGCAGGTCAGGAACAGGCTTTCGCCGTCCTTCCACTCATTGGTCTGCCGGTCGAAGGTGCGGGGAGTGGACGCGACACGGAACTTCGCGACCGCCGCACCGGAAGGGGTGAAGCGCAGCTCGGGGTCGTCGACAAGATTGCCGACGACCGTGATGACGGTCTCGCCTGCCATGGGGGAACCTCTCGGCGGGTTTGCTGCTGGCTGCTAAATGCTGCTACTCGATGCCCGAGATCAGCTGAGCTGGAGAGCTCAGTGGGTCTCGGGACGGAGGACCTTGGTCCGGAGGACCGACTCGTTCAGGTTCATCTGTCGGTCGAGCTCCTTGACGACCGCAGGCTCAGCCTGGAGGTCGATGACCGAGTAGATGCCCTCGGGCTTCTTCTTGATCTCGTAGGACAGACGACGACGGCCCCAGGTGTCGACCTTCTCGACCTTTCCGTTGCCCTCACGGACGACGGAGAGGAAGTTCTCGATCAGCGGAGAGACAGCGCGCTCTTCGAGATCGGGGTCGAGGATGACCATCACTTCGTAGTGACGCATGTGGAACCCACCTCCTTTGGACTCAGCGGCCACGGTCGTTCCGTGGCAGGAGGGTTGTGATGCGTCCGCAACGGTATCGGCAGCCACTGACAATCGGGGCTCCCGAGCGGCGAACCGAACGGGTTTCCCTGTCGTGACCTGGCCTTGGCCTGGGCAGACACCGGTGCAGAGGGTACAGACTACCCGCACACTGGCTTCCGGTTGAAATCCGACCGGGTTCGGCGTCAGTCTGTACACATCGGGTGTGTATGGCGCTACGATGCGCCGCCTTCCGCAGGAGGTGCCTTATGGCACAGACATTGCGACCCAACACCGCCGGCTCCCTGCTCGCCACGGACCACAGGCCCCACCCCCTCCAGGACACGCTGGTCGGGCTGACTCTCGTTCTCGGGGCGACGGCCTTCATCACCGCCCAGTTCCACAGCCTGCACCTGCTCAGCTCCTGGACCGGGCTGGTGGGCATCCTGACCGGTGCCGGCGGACAGTTCATCTCCGAGACGACCCGGGAGCGCTTCGGGCTGATCCTGGGTCTCGGTGCCTCGGCCGTCGGTTTCTTCCTGGGCATGGCACACGGCGGCCTCTTCGGCGGCGTCATCGGCTGAAGGCCCACCGGAGGGCCGAACAACCCCTCGGAGCGTCCTGACCACGTATCGGTCGGGGCGCAGGTTCCGTACGGCCAGACGAGGCGCTCACAGGGCGCAGTAGGCTTCGGCGCGAGAGCCGGAGCCCCTGTACCCATGGGGACACACCAGCCCGAGGAGCGCCCGGAATGAGCCTGACCCTGAGGACCATCAGCCGCGAGCAGCATCTGGCGTACATCCAGAGCCTGCCCGCGGCCAGCCACATGCAGGTCCCGGCCTGGGCAGACGTCAAGGCGGAGTGGCGCTCCGAGAGTCTCGGGTGGTTCGACGACAGGACCGGCGAGATGGCCGGGGCGGGCCTCGTCCTGTACCGCCAGCTGCCCAAGATCAAGCGTTATCTCGCCTACCTGCCCGAGGGGCCGGTCATCAACTGGTTCGCTCCGAACCTCGGTGACTGGCTGCAGCCGATGCTCGCGCATCTCAAGCAGCAGGGCGCCTTCTCCGTGAAGATGGGCCCACCGGTGATCATCCGGCGTTGGGAGGCGACTTCCATCAAGGGCGGCATCCAGAACCCGGACGTGAAGCGCCTGCGTGACATCGAGGCGGACTTCATCGAACCGCGCGCCTTCGAGGTCGCCGACAAACTGCGACGTATGGGCTGGCAGCAGGGTGAGGACGGCGGCGCCGGCTTCGGCGACGTGCAGCCCCGCTACGTCTTCCAGGTGCCGCTCGCCAATCGCTCCCTGGAAGAGGTCCACAAGAACTTCAACCAGCTGTGGCGCCGCAACATCAAGAAGGCCGAGAAGGCGGGCGTCGAGGTTGTCCAGGGCGGCTTCCAGGACCTGGAGGAGTGGCAGCGGCTGTACGAGATCACCGCGATCCGCGACCACTTCCGGCCCCGCCCGTTGTCGTACTTCCAGCGCATGTGGACGGCCCTCAACAACGAGGACCCCAACCGCATGCGGCTCTACTTCGCCCGGCACAACGGCGTGAACTTGTCCGCCGCGACGATGCTGGTGGTGGGTGGGCACGTCTGGTACTCGTACGGTGCCTCGGACAACATCGGGCGTGAGGTCCGGCCCTCGAACGCGATGCAGTGGCGAATGCTGCGAGACTCGTACGCGCTCGGGGCGACCGTCTACGACCTGCGGGGTATCTCCGACTCGCTGGACGAGACCGACCACCTCTTCGGCCTGATCCAGTTCAAGGTCGGCACGGGCGGGGAAGCCGCGGAGTACCTCGGCGAGTGGGACTTCCCGCTCAACAAGCTGCTCCACAAGGCACTCGACATCTACATGTCACGCCGCTGACCTCGACCGATCCGCACGCCGCGCTCCTGACCCGGCCCGGCGCCGCACCATCAGTCCGCCGAATCCGCCACAATTTCCGTTCATACCTCTGATACACCGCAGCCACGAGAAAGGTTCCGGGACCGGCCATGGCGCTCACGCTCTACGTCGACACCGCGCGCTGGCGGGCACACCACAAGCAGGTGTCCGAGCAGTTTCCGGGGCTCGTCCCCGTCTGCAAGGGCAACGGGTACGGCTTCGGCCACGAGCGCCTCGCTGACGAGGCCACCCGCCTGGGCTCGGACGTCCTCGCCGTCGGCACCACGTACGAAGCCGCCCGGATCAAGGACTGGTTCGGCGGTGATCTGCTGGTCCTGACGCCGTTCAGGCGGGGCGAGGAGCCGGTGCCGCTGCCGGACCGTGTGATCCGCTCCGTGTCGTCCATCGACGGCGTGTACGGCCTTGTGGGCGCCCGTGTCGTCATCGAGGTGATGTCCTCGATGAAGCGGCACGGAGTGAGCGAGCAGGATCTGCCGCATCTGCACTCCGCCATAGAGAACGTCCGGCTGGAGGGCTTCGCCATCCACCTGCCGCTGGACCGCACCGACGGCTCGGACGCCGTCGAGGAGGTCATCGGCTGGATGGACCGCCTGCGCGCGGCTCGTCTGCCGCTGCACACGATGTTCGTCAGCCATCTCAAGGCCGAGGAACTCGCCCGTCTCCAGCAGCAGTTCCCGCAGACCCGCTTCCGCGCCCGCATCGGTACGCGGCTGTGGCTGGGCGACCACGAGGCGACCGAGTACCGCGGTGCGGTCCTGGACGTCACACCCGTCTCCAAGGGCGACCGTTTCGGCTACCGCCAGCAGAAGGCCGCCTCCGACGGATGGCTGGTGGTCGTCGCGGGCGGTACGTCGCACGGAGTGGGCCTGGAGGCCCCGAAGGCGCTGCACGGCGTCATGCCGCGCGCGAAGGGCGTCGCCCGTGCCGGCCTCGCGACGGTCAACCGGAACCTCTCCCCGTTCGTCTGGGCGGGCAAGCAGCGCTGGTTCGCGGAGCCCCCGCACATGCAGGTCTCCATCCTCTTCGTGCCCTCCGACGCCACCGAGCCGAAGGTCGGCGACGAACTCGTGGCGCATCTGCGGCACACCACCACGCAGTTCGACCGCGTCGTCGAGCACTGACCGTCGGAGGACGACCCCGCTCGACCCAGCTGAAAGGGCCGTACACGGACACCGTGTACGGCCCCTTCCCGTAGCTCGCTACGACCTGTTCGCTCAGGGCGAACTGTCTCCACCCGTCGCGCTTCCGCCGCTGCCCCAGTCCACCTGAGGCCCATCGAACTGGGCGGCGTGCCGCGGCGGACGGGCCGCGGCCCCGAACACGAAGATGTCCTCGGCACCGTCCAGCACCCCGCCCGAGGGATCGTCGTCACCGGCGCGGCGCACCATGTCCCGCTCGGGCATGAAGATGTCCCGCACGACCACGGCGCACAGGTACAGCGTCCCCAACAGGTGGACGGCGATGGCGACTTGGTACCCCTCGGTCGGCAGGCCCTTGTGGGCGTCCCCGCTGGTCGTGTAGGCGAGGTACATCCAGATACCCAGGAAATACGCGACCTCGCAGGCCTGCCAGATCAGGAAGTCCCGCCAGCGCGGCCGGGCCAGCGCGGCGAGGGGGACCAACCACAGTACGTACTGGGGCGAGTAGACCTTGTTGGTGAGGATGAAGGCCGCGACGATCAGGAAGGCCAGCTGAGCGAAGCGCGGGCGGCGTGGGGCGGTGAGCGTGACGGCGGCCAGCGCCAGGCAGACGAGCAGCATCATGACCAGCGCCCACGTGTTCGCCGTGTCGGCGGTGATCGTGATCTTCAGCCAGTTCGAGAGGAACAGGAAGATCGATCCGAAGTCGACTCCCCGCTCCTGGCTGAAGCTGTAGAACTTCGCCCATCCTTCCGGAGCGAGATACATCACCGGAAGGTTCACCACCAGCCAGGCTCCGACCGCGCCGAGCAGCGCGGTTCCGAACTCTCGCCACCTGCCCGCTCGCCAGCACAGCAGGAAGAGCGGTCCGAGTACCAGGAACGGGTAGAACTTGGCGGCCGTGGCGAGCCCGATGAGCACACCGAACGCCAGGACACGCCCTCGCGACCACATGAGCATCGCAGCGGCCAGGAGGGCCACAGCGAGGAGATCCCAGTTGATGGTGGCTGTAAGCGCGAACGCGGGCGCCAGGGCGACCAGAAGGCCGTCCCAGGGCCTCCTGCGGTGGGTACGCGCGGTGCATACGGCGATGACCACCGCGCACACCATGAGCATCCCCGCGTTGACCATCCAGTAGATCTGCTCCTGGTCCTGGATGCTCCCGCTGCCCGGTGTGAGCCAGGAAGCGACCTCCATGAACACGCCGGTCAGCACCGGGTACTCGAGGTACTCCATGTCGCCGGGAAGTTTGTCGAAGTACGGCACGAGACCGTCGGCGAAGCCGCGCCCCTGGTAGAGGTGCGGGATGTCCGAGTAGCACGCGTGCGTGTACTGGGAGCTGGCTCCGAAGAACCAGGCGCCGTCGTAGCACGGCAGCTTCTGCACCATGCCAAGGGCGAACACGGCGATCGCAACGAGCGCGACAACCCGCACAGGGGTCCACCAGGACGTCCCGAGCAGGGCTCGTCGTCCGATGGGGCCGCCGATCAGCTCACTGCCGGTCGCGGCCACCTCGTCTTCCTTGGTCGGCCGTACCAGTTCTGGCTCGCGCACGCTCGCTCGCGTCGTCTCTGCACTGGGCATGGCGCACATCCTGCCGTACGTACCTGGGTATGCGACGAGGGCCGCCACACCTGGTCGGTGCGGCGGCCCTCGTTTCACGTGAAACGGTGTGTTTCACGTGAAACACACACGGAGGCGACTATCCGCCCGATCCTCCGAAGAACCCTCCGTCGTCGTTCCCGTTGCTCGTGCTGGTGCTGTTCGACTCCGATGGTGAGGCGCTCTCGCTTCCCTCGGTACCACCCGTCTCGGTACCGCCGCTGTCCGTTCCACCGTCGTCGTCCTCGCAGTTCCAGTCGAAGTCGCCGCAGGTCTCGCTCTCCGAGGGCGTGGGAGACGTTGTGGGCTCCTCCCGGGTAGGCGTCGGGGTCGGCGTCGGCGTCACCACCTCGCTCTCGGTGGGCGAGGGGGTCACGCTCGGGCTCGGGGTGTCGTTGAGAACCTCACCGATGTCCTGGGGCTCCGGGAAGTCCTGGGCTTTCTCGCCCTTGAGCGCCTGCTCCATGTAGTCGTGCCAGATCTGGGCCGGGAACGAGGCACCGTGGATCTTCTCCTCGCCACCCGTGCCGTACATCTCCAGGAACTCACGGTTCTTCTTGGTCTCGTCGTCGTCCATGCGGTACATGCCGATGGCGGTCGACAGCTGCGGGGTGTACCCGACGAACCAGGCGGACTTGTTGCCGTCGGTGGTACCGGTCTTGCCGGCCACCTCCCGGCCCGTCAGCTGCGCGGCGGTACCGGTTCCCTTGTCGACCACGGTCTTCAGGACGTCGGTGACGTTGTCGGCGACCTTCGCGGTGAAAGCTTCCTTGGCCGTGCCTTCGTGCTGGAAGACGGTGCCGTCCTGGTCGGTGACCTTCTCGACCGAGTACGGGTCGTTCTGCTTGCCGCTGGCCGCGAAGGTGGCGTACGCGCCGGCCATACGGATCGCGCTCGGGGAGGAGGTACCGAGTGAGAAGGACGGGAAACTGGCACCTGCGAAGCTCGACTTCAGGATGCCCGCGTCCGTCGCGGCCTCCTTGACCTTGTCCAGGCCGACGTCCATGCCCAGTTGGACGTAAGCGGAGTTGACGGACTCGCGCATCGCCTCGCGGAGGTCAATGTCGTAGCTGGGTGCGTTGTACGACTCACCGCCGTCGTTCGTCTGCAGCCACTCCTTGCCGTCCTTGTCCGTCCAGACGTTCTGGTCGTAGTCCTGGATCTTCAGCTTGTTCTTGCCGCTGTAGAGACTCTTCGGAGAGACCACGGTTCGCTCGTCCTGCGCCTGGACCGCGTCACCGTCGGGATCACGCACACCCCATGACATGGCGGCCGCCAGCACGAACGGCTTGAACGTCGAACCGACCTGGGCACCGGTCGCGTCGGCGTTGTCCGTGAAGTGCTTGGTCGCGTCCACACCGCCGTAGATGGCCTTGATCGCGCCGGAGTCCGGATCCACGGAGGCTCCGCCGAACTGGACGAAGGTGTCGGTGTTCGGACGCTTCTTGGGATCGATGTTCTTCTTCTGGACCTTCTTCACGGAAGCCTCGAGCGCCTTGACCTTCTTCTTCTCGAAGGTCGTGTGGATCTCGTAGCCACCCTGCTGAAGCTGGTCCTGGGTGATCCCGGTCTTGTTGTTGATGAGGTACGAGTTGGCGAGGTCGACGAGGTAACCGACCTGGCCGCTCAACTGGGCGTTCGACCGCGGGCTCTGGGGCTCGGGGAAGGTCTTGTACTTGCTCCGGTCCGCCGCGGTCAGGTGCCCGTCCTTGACCTCTTCGTCGAGAATCCACTTCCACCGGTACTCGGCGCGCTCGCGGTTGGCCTTGGGAGTCGCTGCCGGGTCGATCGACACGGAACCCGCGGGGTCGTAGTACGTGGCGCCCTTGAGCATCGCCGCCAGGAAGGCGCACTCGCTCGCGTCCAGGTCCGTGGCGTCCTTGTCGAAGTAGGCACGCGCCGCCGCCTGAATGCCGTAGGCGTTACGCCCGTAGTACGCCGAGTTCAGGTAGCCGGCCATGATGTCCTCCTTGTCCATGGAGGCACCGACCTTTACGGAGACGAACAACTCCTTGAACTTCCGGGAGACCGTCTGCGACTGGTCGTCCAGCATCGCGTTCTTCACGAACTGCTGGGTGATGGTCGAGCCACCCTGTGTCTGGCCGCCCTTGGCCATGTTCACGAAGGCACGGGCGATACCCATCGGGTCGACGCCGTTGTCGGTCTCGAACGTCTTGTTCTCGGCCGACATCACGGCGTAGCGCATCTCCTTGGGGATCTGCGCGTAGCTGATGATCTGACGGTTCGTCTCACCACCGGTGGCGACCATCTCGCTGCCGTCGGCCCAGTAGTAGACGTTGTTCTGTGCCTCGGCGGTCTTGGCGACGTCCGGGACGCCCACCAGGGCGTACGCGACACCGGCCACGGCCACCAGGCTGCCGCAGAAGCCGATGAACAGCCCCGAGACCAGCTTCCAGGACGGCACCCAGCGCGCTGCGCCGTACTTGTTCGCGCGCGGATAGTCGACGATGCGCTTCTTGGCGGGCACGGATCCGCGGCCGCGACCCCGGCCGGGCCCGGTGGGACCACCAGGGCCTCCAGGGCCTCCAGGGCCACCACGTCGGCCTCCGCCTCCGGAGCCACCGTGTCCGGCGCCCTCGGCTCCTCTGCGGCGGCCGCCACCACTTCTCTGCGCCGCACGACGTGCCTCGGCACGGCCACCGTACGAGCGCTCCTCTTCACCTCCCGACCCGAGGGAGTCGGAAGGAGACCCGGTGGCGCTTTGCGGTGTCGCGCGGCGGCCGGAGGACGCGCCGGACTGGCCGCGTCGGGCCGCGGCGCGTCCGCCTTCCTGCGACTGCGGCAGTTTGCGACGGTGCTCGCTCATCGAACGATTACTCCTCGGGCAGGCGCGCCCATGCGCGCCTGGAAACGGCAGCGGCTGGTTTCCGGTCCCCCCGAAATACGGATGTGGTCGTCATCGCATTCATCCGTACTGCACCGAGGACGGTGACGTCCTCAGACGTCACTTGGTTCCCCGTGGTGTGCATGCCGCACAGACTACGCACCGTCAAAACCAGCCTAGGGCCGAAGTTCACCCCAAATCAGGCAACTTGCTTCGTATGAATCAGTGATGTGACGCCGTTCACCGTGACCCCTCTTGCCGCAGCCGATCGGTCGTTCTATCGTGTCGATGTATCGAGTCGATACATCAGCTCGGCATAAAGACCGTGCCGAGGCGATCAGCGACAGGGAGGAGGCGACGTGAGCCGGCGTTCCGGGATCCTCGAGTTCGCTGTCCTCGGCCTGCTCCGCGAGTCCCCGATGCACGGCTATGAGCTGCGCAAACGACTCAACACGTCACTGGGAGTGTTCCGCGCCTTCAGTTACGGAACGCTCTATCCCTGCCTCAAGACGCTGGTCACCAACGGCTGGTTGATCGAGGAACCGGGAGCCTCACCCGAAGACGCACTCGCCGCTCCACTCGCGGGGCGTCGCGCCAAGATCGTCTACCGATTGACGGCAGAAGGTAAGGAGCACTTCGAGGAGCTGCTCTCCCAGACGGGTCCCGACGCCTACGAGGACGAGCACTTCGCCGCTCGCTTCGCCTTCTTCGGGCAGACGTCACGCGACGTACGCATGCGCGTACTGGAGGGCCGCCGCAGCCGCCTCGAGGAACGCCTGGAGAAGATGAGTGCTTCTCTGGCGCGGACCCGGGAGCGCCTCGACGACTACACGCTTGAGCTCCAGCGCCACGGAATGGAGTCCGTGGAGCGCGAAGTGCGCTGGCTGAACGAGCTCATCGAGAGCGAGCGGGCGGGACGGGACATCAAGAGTTCCGCTTCCGGAAGCTCCGCTCAGCAGGACAGCACATCTGGCGAGACGGGCGGCCTGCCCCGGCACCGGGACAGCTCCCGGCCGGATCCGTCCGACGACACCACCACGTGAGCCCCGTTCGGGGTTTCACCAGTACATACAGGGAGCAATCGGATGGGTTCGGTTCGCGTAGCCATTGTCGGTGTGGGCAACTGCGCCGCCTCGCTGGTTCAGGGCGTCGAGTACTACAAGGACGCCGACCCGGCGGCCAAGGTGCCCGGCCTCATGCACGTCCAGTTCGGCGAGTACCACGTCCGTGACATCGAGTTCGTCGCCGCCTTCGACGTCGACGCGAAGAAGGTCGGCCTCGACCTCTCCGACGCCATCGGGGCCAGCGAGAACAACACCATCAAGATCTGTGACGTCCCGAACAAGGGCGTCACGGTCCAGCGCGGCCACACCCTCGACGGCCTCGGCATCTACTACCGCCAGACCATCGAGGAGTCCGACGAGACCCCGGTCGACGTCGTCCAGATCCTCAAGGACAAGCAGGTCGACGTCCTCATCTGCTACCTGCCCGTCGGCTCCGAGGACGCGGCGAAGTTCTACGCCCAGTGCGCCATCGACGCCAAGGTCGCCTTCGTCAACGCCCTCCCGGTCTTCATCGCCGGCACCAAGGAGTGGGCGGACAAGTTCACCGAGGCCGGTGTTCCGATCGTCGGCGACGACATCAAGTCGCAGGTCGGCGCCACCATCACGCACCGTGTGATGGCGAAGCTGTTCGAGGACCGCGGTGTCCGTCTCGAGCGCACCATGCAGCTCAACGTCGGCGGCAACATGGACTTCAAGAACATGCTGGAGCGCGACCGCCTCGAGTCCAAGAAGATCTCGAAGACGCAGGCCGTCACCTCGCAGATCCCGGACCGCGACCTGGGCGAGAAGAACGTCCACATCGGTCCGTCGGACTACGTGCAGTGGCTGGACGACCGCAAGTGGGCCTACGTGCGCCTCGAGGGCCGCGCCTTCGGCGACGTCCCGCTGAACCTCGAGTACAAGCTCGAGGTCTGGGACTCCCCGAACTCCGCGGGTGTCATCATCGACGCGCTGCGCGCCGCGAAGATCGCCAAGGACCGCGGCATCGGCGGCCCGATCCTCTCCGCGTCGAGCTACTTCATGAAGTCCCCGCCGGTCCAGTACTTCGACGACGAGGCGTACGCCAACGTCGAGAAGTTCATCAAGGGTGAGGTCGAGCGCTAGCAAGCGACAGAGGGGCGCTGAGCTCCTCTCGTCAAAGGCTGTTGAGGGTCCCCGGGCATCCCGCCCGGGGGCTCTCCTCGTGTGTGAGGCTGTGCCCCATGGCTGTCGTGCGTGACCTGCGGGTACTCCTGCGCTTCCAGGGCTTCAGACGCCTGCTCGGCGTACGGTTGCTGTCCCAGGGCGCCGACGGGGTCTACCAGATCGCCCTCGCCACCTACGTCGTCTTCTCGCCGGAGAAGCAGACCTCAGCGGGTTCGATCGCCTCCGCGATGGCGGTTCTGCTGCTCCCGTACTCCCTCATCGGCCCCTTCGCCGGCGTCCTGCTGGACCGCTGGCGGCGCCGCCAGGTCTTCCTGTACGGCAACCTGCTGCGGGCGGCGCTGGCGTGCGTGACGGCCGTCCTGATGCTGGGCCATGTCCCGGACTGGCTCTTCTACGCCTCCGCGCTCTGTGTCACCGCGGTCAATCGGTTCGTCCTGTCCGGCCTCTCGGCCGCGCTGCCCCGCGTCGTCGACTCCGACAGGCTGGTCATGGCCAACTCCCTGTCGCCCACCGCCGGAACGCTCGCCGCGACCACGGGCGGTGGGCTCGCGTTCGTCGTACGGCTGGTCGCCTCGGACTCCGACGCTGCTGTCGTCCTCGTCGGAGCGGGCCTGTATCTGTGCTCGGCCCTCGCTTCCCTGCGTCTCGCCCCGGAACTCCTCGGCCCCGACCAGGAGTTGGCGCCGTCCAGGCTGTCCACGGCGCTCAGCGGCACCGCCCACGGCCTCGCGGCGGGCGTTCGCCACCTGGTCGAGCCCGCACGGCGGGAAGCGGCCTGGGCGCTGCTGGCGATGACGGTGATGCGCTTCTGCTACGGCGCGTTGACCGTCATGGTGCTGATGCTGTGCCGGTACGCCTGGGCGTCCGGCTCGGACGACGACGGGCTCGCGCTGCTGGGACTCGCCCTGGGCATCTCCGCTGCGGGGTTCTTTGTCGCGGCCGTCCTGACACCCTGGGCGGCGGGGCGACTGGGCCCCAGCGGCTGGATCGTCACCTGCGCCGGTGCCGCCGCCATACTTGAGCCGACACTCGGCCTGCCGTTCGCCGTCGCCCCCATGTTGGTGGCCGCCTTCATCCTGGGTTTGACCACCCAGGGGGCGAAGATCGCGACGGACACGATCGTGCAGTCATCGGTCGACGATGCCTACCGCGGCCGGATCTTCTCCGTCTACGACGTCCTCTTCAACGTCGCCTTCGTCGGCGCGGCGGCAGTGGCCGCGCTGATACTGCCTCCCGACGGGCGCTCGGCCACCCTCGTCGTCACTGTGGCGGTGCTCTACGCGACAGTGGCTGTTGCGCTGGCCCGTCTGAGAGCGCGGCCGTGACACCGCAATCACGGAGGGGGCGATGTTTCACGTGAAACATCGCCCCGTCCCTCGCATGGAGGGTTCGTGTTTCACGTGAAACACGAACCCTCCACCATGAACCTCAGCCCTGCGCGGCCCACCACTCCTTGAGCGCCGACACGGCGGCATCGTGCTCCATGGGCCCGTTCTCCAGGCGAAGCTCCAGCAGGAACTTGTACGCCTGACCGATGGCCGGCCCGGGACCGATACCCAGGATGCCCATGATCTCGTTGCCGTCGAGGTCGGGGCGGATCGAGTCCAGCTCCTCCTGCTCCTGGAGCTCACCAATGCGTTCCTCCAGGCCGTCGTATGCCCGGGAGAGCGCGGTCGCCTTCCGTTTGTTACGGGTGGTGCAGTCGGAGCGGGTCAGCTTGTGGAGCCGGTCGAGGAGGGGTCCCGCGTCGCGCACATAGCGACGAACGGCGGAGTCCGTCCACTCGCCGGTGCCATACCCGTGGAAACGCAGGTGGAGTTCGACCAGACGCGAGACGTCCTTCACGAGCTCGTTCGAGTACTTGAGCTCCGTCATCCGCCTCTTGGTCATCTTGGCGCCCACCACCTCGTGGTGGTGGAAGGAGACCCGCCCGTCACTCTCGAAGCGGCGCGTCCTCGGCTTGCCGATGTCGTGCAGCAGTGCGGCGAGCCGAAGAATCAGGTCAGGACCGTCCTCCTCCAGCTCGATCGCCTGCTCCAGAACGATCAACGTGTGGTCATAGACGTCCTTGTGCCGGTGGTGCTCGTCACGCTCCAGGCGAAGGGCGGGAAGCTCCGGCAGCACATGGTCGGCGAGCCCGGTGTCGACGAGCAGCGTCAGGCCCTTGCGAGGGTGCGCCGACAGGATCAGCTTGTTCAGCTCGTCCCGAACCCGCTCGGCGGAGACGATCTCAATGCGGCCGGCCATGTCCGTCATCGCGGCCACCACCTCGGGCGCCACCTCGAAGTCCAGCTGTGCGGCGAACCGCGCGGCCCGCATCATCCGCAGCGGGTCGTCGGAGAAGGAGTCCTCAGGGGTGCCCGGCGTCCGCAGAATGCGACCGGCCAGGTCCTCCAGGCCCCCGTGCGGATCGATGAACTCCTTCGCCGGCAGCGCGACAGCCATCGCGTTCACGGTGAAGTCACGGCGCACGAGATCTTCCTCGATGGAGTCTCCGTAGGACACCTCTGGCTTGCGCGAGGTCCGGTCGTACGCCTCGGAGCGGTACGTCGTGATCTCGATCTCGAAGGACTGCCGCACATCGCCCACGCGGGCGTCCTTCTGTGCGCCGACTGTGCCGAAGGCGATCCCGACCTCCCACACGGCGTCCGCCCAGGGACGCACGATCTTCAGTACGTCCTCGGGGCGGGCGTCGGTAGTGAAGTCCAGATCGTTACCGAGCCGGCCAAGGAGCGCGTCCCGGACCGAGCCGCCGACCAGGGCGAGCGAGAATCCGGCCTCCTGGAATCGGCGGGCGAGCTCGTCGGCGACAGGGGACACCCGCAGCAGCTCATTCACTGCGCGGCGCTGCACCTGACTCAGGGCACTGGGGTTGTCTTCGTTGGCGTTCGGCACAACAGAAAAGGGTACGTGGCCGGGGCACCCCGGGGCGCCTCCATAAAACGTGCACAGCGGACCCGCCGCCAGGGCCATCGATACGTATACATACAGGACAGTCGGCCCAGTCTCCTGATCTTGTGGCGCGGTCCGCGGCACTTCCCCTCAGCGCACATCGTTACCATGCGTGGACGCACATTCCGACGACCACTGACGATGAACGAGGGACGGGCGAGCGCGTGGCCGAGGCGGCAGACTTCCAGGGGATGAATCCCTCACCTGCCCGCCGGTGGCTCCGGCGCGGCGGCGCACTGCTCGCCGGTGTGCCGCTGCTGACCGGGTTGCTCCAGCTGCCCCTGAGTACGCCCGCGCACGCCGCCGGGAAGACCGCCGTGGCCGACGCCACCGGCTCCAGCACGGTCGATGTCTCCCTCGACTCGCTCAGCCCCAGCGTGCCCACGACCGGTGACACCGTCACCGTCTCCGGCACGGTCACCAACAAGGGCAAGCAGGCGATCACGGACGCCCACGTGGGCGTCCGCGTGGGCCCCTCTCTCAACACCCGCTCCGCCATCGACAGCGCCGCGAAGCGCACCGGGTTCCAGCCGGGCGTCGACCCCACCGAGATCGGCGGCACCTACGTCGCCAAGTTCTCCTCACTCGCCGTCGGCGTCTCGCAGCCCTTCAGCATCTCGGTGCCTGTCGACGAGCTGGATCTCGGCGCCGACGGTGTCTACCAGCTCGCGGTCTCCCTCACGGGCCGGACCGCCGCCCAGCAGTGGGACCAGATCCTCGGTATCCAGCGCACGTTCCTGCCCTGGCAGCCCGACGCGGCCGACACGAAGACGAAGACGACGTTCCTCTGGCCGCTGATCTCCACGGTCCACCTCACGGCGGAGACGGGCTCGGACGAGCAGCAGACACCCGTCTTCGAGAACGACGACCTGGCCGCGGAGATCTCCCCGGGCGGCCGCCTGGACCAGCTGGTGTCCCTGGGCGGCGACCTGGACGTCACCTGGGTGCTCGACCCGGACCTGCTGGCCTCGGTGGACGCCATGACGCGCAGCTACCAGATCCAGGACGGCGACACCACCACGGCCGGCAAGAACCAGGCGATCGCCAAGGAGTGGCTCGCCAAGCTGGAGAAGACGGTCGAGGACAAGGAAGTCGTCGCCCTCCCCTTCGCCGACCCCGACCTCGCGTCCCTCGCGCACAGTGGCACGAACGTCACCGGCTCCCTGAGTCACCTCAAGGACGCCACGGACGTCGCCGCGAGCACGGTGGACACGATCCTGCACATCACGCCGAACACCGACTTCGCCTGGCCCGCTGACGGCGCCCTCGACCCCTCGATCGTCAAGGTCGCCACCTCCGCCGGCGCCGACAAGGTGATCGCACGCAGCGACAGCCTGGGTGAGACGGGCGGGCTGTCGTACACACCGAGCGCGGCCCGCCCCATCGGCGGCGGGACGACCGCGGTGGTTGCGGACGCCCGGCTGTCGACCGAGTTCCAGGGCGACATGACCAAGGCCGACAACTCCACGCTCGCCGTTCAGAAGTTCCTCGCCCAGAGCCTGGCCATCAACCTCCAGGAGCCGGGGAAGCAGCGCAGCATCGTGATCGCCCCGCAGCGCATTCCGTCGGCGAGCCAGGCCCAGACGATGGCGCAGACGCTGACGGCCATTCAGAACGCGAACTGGTCGGAGTCCCAGGACCTGTCCGCGGCCGCCAAGGCCAAGCCGGACCCGGGTGCCACCACGAAGGTGCCCGCCGAGTCCGCCTACTCCTCCGCACTGCGCAAGCAGGAGCTGCCGCAGTCGGCCTTCGAGTGGATCCGGGACACACAGACCAGCCTGGACAACTTCAAGGTCATCCTCACCAACCGGTCCCGCGTGGTCACCCCGTTCGGCCGGGCCATAGACCGGGGGATGTCCACCTCCTGGCGCGGCCGGCCCGCTCCGGCGGCGACCTTCCGCGCGAGCGTCTCTTCTTACCTCAACGACCTCACCGGCCTGGTCAGACTGATCGACAAGTCCGACGCGAAGCTCTCGGGCCGCAGTGCCACGATCCCCGTGACCGTGCAGAACAACCTCGTACAGGGCGTCGACCGCCTGGTCCTGCGCCTCACCTCCCAGCAGCCGACCCGACTCAAGATCGGCGACGGGCCCTACGACGAGCAGCCGATCACGGTCGCGGGCGAGCACAGCCAGTCGGTGAAGTTCACCACCTCGACCAAGGCCAACGGTCCGGTGAAGGTCGTCGCCCAGCTGTACACCCAGGACGGCCAGAGGTACGGCGCCCCCGTCACCTTCGAGGTGAAGGTCACCGAGATCACCTCCACGGTGATGCTCGTCATCGGAGGCGGCGTCCTGCTGCTCGTGCTCGCCGGGTTCCGGATGTACACCCAGCGCAAGCGCGCGGCCGCCCAGCAGTCGGAGGAGGACGTCCGCGAGGACGAGGCCCCGAGCGAGGACGCCGACGGTGGCGCGACCGCGGAGGACGCCACCTCCGAGGCCTCTCAGGACCACCCCGAGGGCGAGTCCGGCACGAAGCACGGGGAACACGACCCGGAGCACCCGAGTGACCCGACACCGGACACCGCACCGGAAAGCACCGGCCCGTCCGGGACGGGTGAGAGAGTGGACCGTTGAGCGATGTCGTGGCCGGTGGGCCCGGGGACGATGAGGTGGGGTAACCATGAACGCGCCGTACGACGGTGATCGCGGTCAGGGCGCGGGCGGCTCCGGCTACCCCGAGGGCTACCCGGAACAAGGCACCGGGAACTCCGGCTACCCCGAGGGTTATCCCGAGGGCCCGCCGCCCGAGCCCGGGCAGCAGCCGCAGGGGCCCCCCGCGGACGTGTACTTCCAGGACGCATACGCCCAGGATCCCTACCGAGCACAGGACCTCTCCGCCCAGGACCCCGTGACCGAGGCGCTCTACGACCGCGCCGCGCACCCCCCGCCGCCCCCCGGCACGTACTACCCCCAGCCTCCGCTCTACGGCCAGCCGCCAACGACGCAGTACGCCCCGGACCCGCGCGTCTGGGCCCAGACGCCGCCGCCGGAGCCCGCGGGTCCGACCCGGCACCTGCCCTACGGGGAGGACGCGCGCACCACCCAGTTCGTGGGCGTCGACGACCTGGTCACCCAGGCGGGCGAGCAGCAGCACGAGCCCGACGCCTTCGCCCACCTGTTCCGCGACCAGGGACAGGGCGCCGGCCGTCCGTACGCCGGGCCGCCCGGTGTACCGTCGCCGACCCCCGAACAGGCTCCGGCCGCCGTACCGCCACCGCCGCCCGCGAGCACCTCCGCCCCGAAGAAGTCCGGGGGGCGCGTCTCAGGGATGCTTCAGTCGAGCGCGGTGATGGCGGCGGGGACGCTGGTGTCCCGGCTCACCGGCTTCGTACGCACCATGATCATCACGGCTGCCCTCGGCGCCGCGACACTCGGCGACACCTGGACCGTCGCCTACACCCTGCCGACGATGATCTACATTCTCACCGTCGGCGGAGGGCTCAACTCGGTCTTCGTGCCTCAGCTGGTGCGATCCATGAAGGACGACGAGGACGGCGGCGAGGCCTACGCCAACCGCCTGCTGACCCTCGTCATGGTCGCCCTCGCGGTGATCGTCGCCGCAGCGGTCTTCGCGGCACCGCTGCTGATCCAGTTGATGTCGAACCCCATCGCGAGCGACCCGGCGTCGAACAACGTCGCCGTGTCCTTCGCCCGCTACTGCCTGCCCACGATCTTCTTCATGGGCGTGCATGTGGTCATGGGTCAGATCCTCAACGCCCGCGGCAAGTTCGGCGCGATGATGTGGACCCCGGTCCTGAACAACATCGTCATGATCTTCACCTTCGGCATGTTCCTCTGGGTGTACGGGACCGCCGCGGATTCCGGCATGACGGTGAGCACCATCCCGCCGGACGGCATCCGCCTGCTCGGCATCGGCACCCTGCTCGGCCTGGTGGTACAGGCCCTGGCGATGATTCCGTATCTGCGCGAGACCGGATTCCGGTTCCGCCCGCGCTTCGACTGGAAGGGCCACGGTCTCGGCAAGGCGGTCAAGCTCGCCAAGTGGACCGTGCTCTTCGTCCTCGCCAACCAGGCGGGCGTCCTCGTCGTCACACAGCTGGCCACCGCGGCCGGCAAGGCGTCAGGCAAGAGCGGCGCCGGCATCATGGCCTACTCCAACGCCCAGCTGATCTGGGGCATGCCGCAGGCGATCATCACGGTCTCCGTCATGGCGGCCATGCTGCCGCGGATCTCGCGGGCCGCCCACGACGGCGATCCCGGCGCGGTCCGCGACGACATCTCCCAGGGCCTGCGCACCTCGGCCGTCGCGATCGTCCCGGTCGCCTTCATGTTCGTCGCCCTGGGCATCCCGATGTGCACTCTGCTCTTCGGCTCCAGCGGTATCCCGGCCGCCCAGTCCATGGGGTACGTCCTCATGGCGTTCGGTCTCGGCCTGATCCCGTTCTCGGTGCAGTACGTCGTCCTGCGAGGCTTCTACGCGTACGAGGACACTCGCACCCCCTTCTACAACACAGTCATCGTGGCCGCGGTGAACGCCGCTGCCTCGGCTGTCTGTTACGTGGTTCTGCCCGCCCAATGGGCGGTCGTCGGCATGGCCGGCTCCTACGGCCTGGCGTACGCGGTCGGCGTCGGCGTCGCCTGGCAGAGGCTGCGCAGGCGGCTTGACGGCGACCTGGACGGCGGCCGCGTCCTGCGGACGTACGCGCGGCTCTGCCTGGCATGCATCCCAGGTGCTCTGGCGGGTGCCGCCGTCGGGTTCGCGATCACCAGGGCGCTCGGACACGGAGCCCTCGGATCGATCGCGGCACTGATTGCGGGATCGATCGCCCTCTTGGGCGTCTTCTACGTCGCGGCGCGGAAGATGCGCATCGAAGAGCTCAACTCTCTGGTCGGAATGGTCCGCGGGCGCCTGGGACGCTGAGGCGGGGGTAAGCGCACAACCATCGTTCGCCGCCGCGTGTCGTGCATAGCGGCGGACTGTGGGCACAATTGGTTTCTGCGTCGGAGCACGCAATGGATGGGGAGGCGGGAACGACGGTGGCGGAACGGAGCACGGCTGCCGTCGACGTGGCAGACAACAGCGGTGACGAGCCGCTGACCGCCAAGGCGGACCAGTCCACGGCCGACGGGGTGGCCCAGAAGCGGGAGCGGGACACGGACAGCGAAGAGGCACAGGGGAGCGGCGGGACCGAACGTCCCGGAAAGGCCTCACCGCCCGAACTGCACAGCGGTCACAAGCTAGCCAGACGCTACCGCCTCGAAGAGTGCGTCACCCGTCTGGACGGTTTCAGCAGTTGGCGTGCGGTGGACGAGAAACTCCGCCGTGCCGTCGGTGTGCATCTGCTGCCCGCCGACCATCCGCGGGCCCGTTCCGTACTGGCGGCCGCCCGATCCTCCGCCCTGCTGGGCGACCCTCGCTTCGTTCAGGTCCTGGACGCGGTCGAGGAGAACGACCTCGTCTACGTGGTCCACGAATGGCTTCCAGGCGCCACAGAGCTCACGACGCTTCTGGCCTCGGGCCCGCTGGAGGCGCACGACGCCTACCAGATGGTCAGTCAGGTGTCGCAGGCCATGGCCGCCGCGCACCGTGAGGGCCTGGCACACCTGCGGCTGACTCCGGGCGCCGTGCTGCGCACCTCGTCCGGCCAATGGCGCATCCGCGGGCTCGCCGTCAACGCCGCACTGCGCGGCATCACGTCCGAAACCCCGCAGCGCACCGACACGGAGGCGATCGGCGCGCTCCTGTACGCCACGCTGACCCACCGCTGGCCCTACGACAACGACGCGTACGGTCTGTCCGGGCTGCCCAAGGACATCGGTCTCATCCCTCCCGACCAGGTGCGGGCAGGCGTTCACCGGGGCCTGTCCGAGCTCACCATGCGCGCGCTCGCCAACGACGGCGCGACCGCCTCCCGCCACGAAACCCCGTGCACCACGCCGGAGGAGCTGGTGAGGGCGATCAGCGAGATGCCCCGCATCCGCCCGCCGGAGCCTGCGTTCACCGCTCCACCCGAGTACCAGCGCACGTCGTACCAGCAGGGCACGTACGGCCGTCAGACATCGCACCTGGGCATGGGCGCCCCCTCGTCCGTCCCGGCGCCTCCGTCCCCCTTGCAGAGCCGTACCGGCACGGCCCTCAAGTGGGCCGTGTCGACTCTGCTCATCGCCGCGCTGGGCCTGGGCAGTTGGCAGCTCGCGGACGCGCTCATGGAACAGGGCAAGTCCGAGGACACCAACAAGACCCAGACGACGGACAGCGACGACAAGTCGGACAGCAAGGCCGTGGCCGTCAAGCAGCTCACGATCCAGGACTCGGCCGAGTACTACCCGGACGGCAAGCCGCAGCACGCGGGTGACGTGAAGCTGACCTATGACAAGGACAGTTCGACGTACTGGAGGACGTACTCCTACAAGGGCGGCCCGGTGCTGGCGCCGTTCAAGCAGGGCGTGGGAATCGTCTACGACCTCGGTTCCACCCAGAACCTGTCGGCCGCGTCGATAGGGCTGTACTACCCGGGCGATCACACGACGGCAACGCTCTACGCCGCCGACACGCTGTCCTCCTCGGCCCCGCTGACCTCCATGTCGAAAATCGCGACGGCCACGACGACGGGCACGGACCTGAAGATCTCGGCCAAGAATCCGGTGAAAACTCGGTACGTTGTGCTGTGGCTCACCGCGGTACCGGAGGCCCCCGGCGACCAGTTCAGCGGCTCTGGCTTCAAGCAGGCCATCACGGACGTGAAGTTCACCGGCTGACGCCCGTCGGCAAAGGGGAGGGGGTCAGATGGCCGATGAGGCCACCTACGGCGAAGCAACCGATCAGGACCTCCTCGCCCGCCATGTGGAGGGCGACCCCGATGCCTTCGGTGAGCTCGTACGGCGTCACCGCGACCGGCTCTGGGCGGTGGCTCTGCGGACGCTGGGAGACCGTGAGGAGGCCGCTGACGCCGTCCAGGACGCCCTCGTCTCCGCCTACCGCGCCGCCCACACCTTCCGGGGCCAGTCGGCCGTCAC
Source organism: Streptomyces sp. NPDC050535 (assembly GCF_044457665.1). Taxonomy (NCBI): domain Bacteria; kingdom Bacillati; phylum Actinomycetota; class Actinomycetes; order Kitasatosporales; family Streptomycetaceae; genus Streptomyces; species Streptomyces sp. NPDC050535. The sequence goes on along the minus strand of NZ_JBITHE010000005.1, from coordinate 266,264 downwards.
CACCTGGCTGCACCGCATCACGGTGAACGCCTGCCTGGACCGCGCCCGCAAGGCCGCCTCCAGGAGGACATCGCCCGTCGATGACACCGAACGCCTGGAGCAGCTCCTCGAACCGCACGAGTCCGCCTCCGCGCCGGCGGAGCGCAACGACCTGCACCGAGAGCTACTCACCGCCCTGGCCACTCTCCCGCCGGACCAGCGTGCCGCCCTGGTGCTGGTGGACATGCAGGGCTATCCCGTGGCGGAGGCCGCCCGCGCTCTCGACGTGCCGGTCGGCACCGTGAAGAGCCGCTGCGCTCGTGGCCGAGCCAGACTCCTCCCGCTGCTCACCCATCTCCGTACGGAGGACGAGAGAGGTGACGACAAGAAGTCGGGCGGCGGACGGAACCGGACGCAGGGGACATCCGTCCCACCCGCAGCGGGACCACAAGATGCGGGGCCGAGCGATTCAGCTGCTGTGAAGGGCGGAGGTGGGAGAGCGTGACATCCACGACGGACACGACCGGGCACCCGGACGTCGCCGAGATCTCCGACCTCACCGAGGGCCTCCTCCCTCCCTCCCGTACCGCGGACCTACGTCGGCATCTGGACGACTGCCCCCTCTGTGCCGACGTACATGACTCGCTTGAGGAGATCCGGAGTCTGCTCGGCTCCCTGCCGGGCCCGGCCCGCATGCCCGTCGACGTGGCAGGCCGCATTGATGCCGCTCTGGCCGCGGAAGCTCTACTCGATTCCACGGCACCTGGCACTGACGCCGGGCCGAGGAACAACCACGCGACTGTTTCACGTGAAACATCGACCACCGGAGCCCTCACCGCATCATCCGACTCAAGTTCCTCGGCCTCCGTGGACCGACCCTCGAAACCTCGCGCGGCCACCGGCCCGGGCCGTGCCCACCGAGTACGTCATGGACGCCGTAGGGCGACCCTGATCGGCACAGCCTTCACGGCCGCCGCTCTGGGGCTGGGCGCGATCGTCCTGCAGACGATGGACGACGGCGGCTCGGACCAAAGTCCTCAGGCCTCGGTCTCGGCCTCGACATCACAGGAGTCGGGTTCGACGGTCACGTTCTCCGAGGGGTCGTTGGAGAGCCAGGTCTCCAGTCTTCTCGCGAAGAACAGGAACGCGGGGAATCACCCCGAGAGTGACGAACCCTTCGGCGCCGAGTCCCATGCCACCGGTTCCGGATCTCCCGAAGTCGGCACCTTGGTCACCCCCGCCGTTACCGTCCCTGCCTGTGTCCAGGAGGGAACGGGGAACAGCGGGGCAGTCCTCGCCGCGGAGCCGGGCACATACAACGGAACGAGCGTCTATCTCGTCGTGCAGCCCGACACCTCCGACAGCACGAAAGTCGCCGCCTACATCATCGACGCCACCTGCGTGCAGCAGTCCTCGGCGTCCCCAGGAAAGCTCCTGCTGACGCAGTCGTACACGCCGTCCTGAGGTTTTCCGGTTCAACGCGCTCCCGTCCAGACGGCGCATGACGTCTCCCCGCGGTAGCGCGTCTCCGTGTGCCCGGACACAGCGGGAATGCTGGCCCCTTAGGATCCGTTGGGTGGGGTGAGAGTTCTGAGAGAGGCTCCCACCGGCAGTACTCAGCAGTCTCCAGAGACGAGGAATCAAGCCGTGACCGACGTCCGTAACGTGATCATCATCGGTTCAGGGCCGGCCGGCTACACGGCGGCGCTCTACACCGCGCGCGCGTCGCTCAAGCCGCTGGTCTTCGAGGGTGCCGTCACCGCAGGCGGTGCGCTGATGAACACCACCGAGGTGGAGAACTTCCCCGGCTTCCAGGACGGCATCATGGGCCCGGAGCTCATGGACAACATGCGCGCCCAGGCCGAGCGTTTCGGCGCCGAGCTTATTCCGGACGACGTCATCGCCGTCGACCTGTCGGGCGAGATCAAGACGGTCACGGACACCGCCGGCACCGTCCACCGCGCCAAGGCTGTCATCGTCACAACGGGCTCGCAGCACCGCAAGCTCGGTCTGCCCAACGAGGACGCCCTCTCCGGACGCGGCGTCTCCTGGTGTGCCACCTGTGACGGCTTCTTCTTCAAGGATCACGACATCGCCGTCATCGGCGGTGGCGACACGGCGATGGAGGAAGCCACATTCCTCTCCCGCTTCGCCAAGTCCGTGACGATCGTCCACCGGCGCGACACCCTCCGCGCCTCCAAGGCGATGCAGGAGCGGGCCTTCGCCGACCCGAAGATCAAGTTCGTCTGGGACAGCGAGATCGCCGAGATTGAGGGCGACCCGAAGCTCTCCGGTCTGAAGCTGCGCAATCTCAAGACGGGCGACATCTCCGACCTGCCGGTGACCGGCCTGTTCATCGCGATCGGCCACGACCCACGCACCGAGCTCTTCAAGGGCCAGCTCGACCTGGACGGGGAGGGCTACCTGAAGGTCGAGGCGCCCTCCACGCGGACGAACCTGACCGGTGTCTTCGGCGCCGGTGACGTCGTCGACCACACGTACCGCCAGGCGATCACCGCGGCCGGCACCGGCTGTGCCGCCGCCCTGGACGCCGAGCGCTACCTTGCCGCCCTCGCGGACAACGAGGCCGCGGCCCCGGCTGCCACTGTCTGATCCCCATCCGCCCCACCGCACCAACGAGTTAAGGAGCCCGCCGTGGCCGGCACCCTCAAGAACGTGACCGACGACTCCTTCGAGCAGGACGTCCTCAAAAGCGACAAGCCCGTCCTGGTGGACTTCTGGGCCGCCTGGTGCGGTCCGTGCCGTCAGATCGCGCCGTCGCTCGAGGCGATCGCCGCCGAGTACGGCGACAAGATCGAGGTCGTCAAGCTCAACATCGACGAGAACCCGGGTATCGCCGCAAAGTACGGCGTCATGTCGATCCCGACCCTGAACGTCTACCAGGATGGCGAGGTCGCCAAGACCATCGTCGGTGCGAAGCCGAAGGCCGCCATCGTGCGCGACCTCGAGGACTTCATCTCCGAGTAGTTGGTGAACTGCCGCACGAGCGGCGTATGTTTCACGTGAAACACGAATGGGCCGGCCCTTGCGGGCCGGCCCATTCGTCTTGGAGGGCCGTCAAGCATCTCCACAGCAAAGAGCGGCGTAGGCTACAGCGGTCGGAGCGCCGGTTCCTTCTGTACGGCTCCCAGAAGGCGGTCCAGGGCCAGCTCCACGTCTTCCTTCCACGAGAGCGTCGTCCGCAGCTCCAGCCTCATTCGCGGATGGGTGGGGTGCGGCCGGACCGTCTTGAAGCCCACTGCCAGCAGATGGTCCGCGGGCAGCACGCATGCCGGTTCCTTCCACCGCGCGTCCCCGAAGGCCTCGATCGCCCTGAAGCCCCGACGCAACAGATCCTTCGCGACGGTCTGAACCATCACCCGGCCAAGCCCCTGCCCCTGGTAGCCCGGCAGGATCAAGGCGGTCATGAGCTGAACCGCATCCGGCGACACCGGGCTCGTGGGGAACGCCGTGGCGCGGGGGACATAGTCCGGGGGTGCGTACAGCACAAAGCCCACCGGTACGTCGTCCACGTAGACGACACGGCCACAGGATCCCCACTCCAGCAGGACGGCCGAGATCCAGGCCTCCTTCTCCAGTTCGGGGGTGCCTGCCTTTACCGCGGCCTGCCCGCGGACTGGGTCCAGTTCCCAGAAGACACACGAGCGACAGTGTTGGGGAAGGTCCTGAAGGTTGTCCAGCGTGAGCGGTACGAGCCTGCGCCCCATGAAGGATGTTCCTCACTTCCCTCGCCCGCAGCATCACGGGCGGCTGTCAGAGCACTCCACTCCCTGAGCAGACTGCCGACGAATCCGCCGACCGCTCCCAAGCCCAAGCCCGCGGTCAGCAGTCCGTTACGGGTCATGGATTGCACGGCCCCCGCCTCCCCATAAAGGTGCTGCCAGGTGGATGCGCCATACCCCACTGCATCGTATCCACGATGAGATTCCCTCGATACCGCCGGAAAGCAAAAGTGCGGGCCATGTCCGGTGTGCACCGGACATGGCCCGCACTGGTGGATCTGCCGCTCGGAGACCGTCCCGCCCACTGGGCGACTCAGCCCTCCGTGTCCTCGGAGTCATCGTCCAGGAGGCTCTTCTGTAGAACCGGTCCTTCGCCCGGGGCGAGAGAACTGAGAATCCGCTCAAGGTCGTCCATCGAGGCGAACTCGACAGTGATCTTGCCCTTCTTCTGACCCAGATCGACCTTCACTCGCGTCTCGAAGCGGTCCGAGAGACGTGACGCCAGATCGCTGAGCGCCGGGGAGAGCAGAGCGCCGGCCCGCGGACCCTTGGAACGCGGAGCGGTCTGCGGACGCGATCCCATGAGGGTCACGATCTCCTCGACCGCCCTCACCGAAAGCCCCTCGGCCACGATCCGGTGGGCCAGCCGGTCCTGCTCCTCCGAGTCGTCCACAGAGAGCAGGGCCCGCGCATGTCCGGCGGAGAGAACTCCGGCGGCCACCCGGCGCTGAACCGCGGGAGAGAGCTTCAGCAGACGCAGGGTATTGGACACCTGCGGACGCGACCGGCCAATGCGGTCGGCCAGCTGGTCGTGCGTGCAGTTGAAATCCTTGAGCAGCTGGTCATAAGCAGCCGCCTCTTCCAACGGGTTCAGCTGCGCGCGGTGCAGGTTCTCCAGCAGAGCGTCCAGGAGAAGCTTGTCGTCATCCGTGGCCCGCACGATCGCCGGAATGGCCTCGAGCCCGGCATCACGGCACGCCCGGAAGCGCCGCTCGCCCATGATGAGCTCGTAGCGCGTCGCACCGACCTGACGTACGACGACGGGCTGGAGAAGCCCGACCTCCTTGATGGAGGTGACGAGCTCGGCAAGAGCGTCCTCGTCGAACACCTCTCGGGGCTGGCGCGGGTTCGGGGTGACGAACTCGAGAGGCAGTTCGGCGAAGTAAGCACCGACAGGCGCCGGGTGCGTCTCCAGAACGCCGCTCGACGACAGCTCCTCCGTTTCATGTGAAACAGGCGGCAGCATGGCCACCTTCGCCGCAGCCACACCGCGCTCCGCGGTGAGAACGGGCACAGCCGTCGGCGAGGTGGAGGCTCCACCCGCCCTCTCCCCTGTCGGTGCCGCAGGAATCAGTGCGCCGAGGCCACGCCCCAGTCCTCGTCGTCGATCGCTCACTGGATCCCCTCCACCATGTTCTGACCGTTCCGGACGCCCACGTGGGCGGGTTCCGCTTCGTACGCCACACCGACTCCTCGGAGGGCGATTTCCCGTGCTGCCTCAAGATACGAGAGGGCACCGCTCGACCCCGGATCGTACGTCAGCACCGTCTGGCCGTAGCTCGGCGCCTCGGAGATACGGACCGAGCGAGGAATGCTCGTCCGCAGTACCTCCCCACCGAAGTGACTGCGCACCTCGTCCGCCACCTGCGACGCCAGACGCGTCCGGCCGTCGTACATGGTGAGCAGGATCGTCGAGACGTGGAGGTCGGGGTTCAGATGCCCCCGCACCAGGTCCACGTTGCGCAGCAGCTGCCCCAGACCTTCCAGTGCGTAGTACTCGCACTGGATGGGGATGAGGACCTCCGCGCCGGCGACCAGCGCGTTGACCGTCAGGAGGCCGAGCGACGGCGGGCAGTCGATGAGGATGTAGTCCAGCGGCTGCTCGTATGCCTGAATCGCTCGTTCCAGCCGGCTCTCCCGTGCCACCAGGGACACGAGCTCGATCTCCGCACCGGCGAGATCGATGGTGGCGGGCGCACAGAAGAGACCCTCGACATCGAGGACCGGCTGGACGACTTCGGAGAGTGGCTTGCTGTCGATCAGCACGTCGTAGATCGATGGAACTTCGGCGTGATGATCGATACCCAGCGCGGTGGAGGCGTTGCCCTGAGGGTCGAGGTCGATCACCAGGACACGGCTACCGTGCAGAGCGAGTGAGGCAGCAAGGTTGACCGTGGTCGTGGTCTTACCCACCCCGCCCTTCTGGTTGGCAACAACCATGACCCGGGTCTGCTCGGGCCGTGGCAGGCCCTCACCGGCGCGTCCTAGCGCCTCCACTGCCAGTTGGGCAGCACGACCGATGGGAGTGTCGTCCATTGGAGGCGGTGTTTCACGTGAAACATCGTCCCCCATCGACTCGGTACGGGGACCGGGGACCGGATCGGTCATCGGTCCCGCGATGTTGGCGTCGGACCGCAAGGATTCACTCTCCTCGACTTCAGGCTCGCAATGAACAGAGCCTCCCATGCCTTCGGGGTCGTGAACCAGCGAGGCCCGTTCTTCTGTGGAGAAATCCACCTCTGTGGACAACTCCGCACCCTCTCTGGGGTAACCGAGAGGTCTCCGGCCTCGGGGTGCGGCCGCGGCTCGGCCGCGACTGATGATGCCGTGCAACAGTGAGCGACGTTTCACGTGAAACACGATGCATAGGGTTCGTGACCATCACGGCGCGACACTCCGAGATGCGTAGGTTTGGCAGCTTGTGTGGAGTACCGCTCGTCGTCAGGACGGATCAGCGATAGTGACGAAAAACTCCCGGCTCCGCTCCGCGGCGCCGGGAGTTCAAGGTCCGTAGAGGCTCTCGGAGTCAACGTCGGCGTCGTGTTCGCCCGGTCCGGGCCGCCTTCGCCCGCTTCGCCGCGAAGCGCACACCGCCCGGGCTCTCCCCGACCTCGACACGGACGACGGTGGAGAGCGGGTCCACCACTCCCTCTCCGACATGGAGCACGGAGGTCCGAGCGGCACCGAGCTTGCTGAGCGCCGTTGCTGCGCTCTTCAGCTCCTCCTCGGCGGTATCGCCCTTGAGGGCGAGCATCTCGCCGTAGGGACGCAGCAGCGGGATTCCCCAGGCCGCCAGGCGGTCCAGGGGCGCCACAGCGCGCGCTGTCACCACGTGGACGGGCTGAAGCTTGCCCATCACCTCCTCAGCACGGCCGCGGACGACCGTCACATGGTCAAGGCCGAGGAGTTCCACGACCTCGGTGAGGAAGTTCGTGCGCCGCAGCAGCGGCTCAAGCAGGGTGATCTTGAGGTCCTCGCGGACGAGTGCCAGCGGAATGCCCGGCAGGCCGGCCCCTGAGCCGACATCGCAGACCGTCACCCCTTCGGGGACGACCTCGGAGAGCACCGCACAGTTCAGGATGTGCCGCTCCCAGAGACGGGGTACCTCACGCGGGCCGATCAGCCCGCGCTGCACTCCCGCCTCGGCCAAGAGCTCCGCGTACCGGACCGCGTCCGCGAAGCGATTACCGAATACCTCACGCGCCTGCTCAGGCGCGGGAGGAAGCTCCGCTGCCTCCGTCACGGGGACCGTCCTTCCGTACCGCATAAGCGCCTGAGCGCTGACCACCAGGACCATCAGGGACTACCGGGCCACCCGGCACTGCCAGGGACTGCCAGGCTGACAAAGATCGGCCCCGCCTGCGCAACAGACGGGGCCGATGGAACGTACGTACCGCGCTCAGGCAGGAAGGACGACGACGAAGCGCTGCGGCTCCTCGCCCTCGGACTCACTGCGCAGACCCGCGGCCTTGACCGCGTCGTGCACGACCTTGCGCTCGAAGGGCGTCATCGGGTCCATCTTGAGGGGCTCACCAGAACTCTTGACCTCGGCCGCGGCCTTGGCACCCAGCTCGGTGAGCTCCTCGCGCTTCTTCGCGCGATAGCCCGCGATATCCAGCATGAGGCGGCTGCGGTCACCGGTCTCCCGGTGTACCGCCAGGCGCGTGAGTTCCTGAAGGGCTTCCAGCACCTCACCGTCCCGGCCGACCAGCTTGTTCAGATCGCGGCCGCCGGCGTCACTGATGATCGAGACAGCGGCGCGGTCGGCCTCGACGTCCATGTCGATGTCGCCGTCGAGATCAGCGATGTCGAGCAGACCCTCGAGGTAGTCCGCCGCGATCTCGCCCTCCTGCTCCAGGTGGTTCAGGGTGTCGCCCTCGGCGGCGGCGGAGGTGGTGGTGCCTTCCGTCACGGGATGGACTCCTTCTTACTTCTTGGACGGCGACTTGGGCCGCTGAGGACCCTTGCGCTGTCCGGACTGGGCTTTGCTGCGGGTCCCGGAGCCGGGCTTGCTCCCACTCGCCGGCTTGGCGGCGCTGGGCGCGGCGTCCTCCGGCTCGTCGGACTTGGTCAGCGAGGTCTTCGGCTCGGGCTCGCCCGCCGCCTTGGCCACGCCGGACTGACGCTGGGACTTCGACTGCCGCTTCGGCTGCTGACGCTTGGGAGCACCGCCTGCGGTCATCGGAGTGCCGTCCTCGCCCTCGACCTCGGTGGCGCTCACGCCCTTCACCACGGTGCCGTCGGCCTGGGCAGCCAGGCCTGCCTTGGTCAGGGTGTTGATGAACTTGCGCTCGTGCTCGTTGCGGTCACGGCCCTTGGCGACGATCGCCTTGACGATGGCCTTCTCGCCACGGCCGCGGGTCTTCTCGTGGTGCGTGACGTGCTTCTCCAGGCGCTCCAGGTAGGAGGCCTGGGCCTTGCTGCCCGGCGTCGGGTTGTTGCGGATGACGTACATCTGCTGGCCCATGGTCCACACGTTGGTGGTCAGCCAGTAGACGAGGACACCGACCGGGAAGTTGATGCCGAAGATGGCGAACATGACCGGGAAGACGTACATCAGCATCTTCTGCTGCTGCATGAAGGGCGTCTTCACCGAGGTGTCGACGTTCTTCGTCATCAGCTGACGCTGCGTGTAGAACTGCGACGCCGACATCATCACGATCATGATCGCGGTGACGACACGGACATCGGTCAGGGTGGCACCGAGCTGGGCGACCTTGTCGGCGCCGTCGGTGAACTTCGCCGCGAGCGGGGCGCCGACGATGTGTGCCTTACGGGCACTGGCCAGCAGCGAGTCGTCGATGACGCCCATCGTCTTGCCGGTCGCGATGCTGTTCAGCACGTGGTAGAGGGCAAAAAAGAACGGGGACTGCGCCAGGATGGGAAGGCACGAGGACAGCGGGTTGGTACCCGAATCCTTGTACAGCTTCATCATCTCTTCGGACTGACGCTGCTTGTCGTTCTTGTAGCGCTCCTGGATCTTCTTCATCTCGGGCTGAAGCGTCTGCATCGCCCGAGTGGCCTTGATCTGCTTCACGAAGAGCGGGATCAGGCAGATACGGATCAGGATCACCAGGGACACGATGGACAAGCCCCAGGCCCAGCCCGTATCGGGACCGAAGATCTTCCCGTACACAGAGTGGAACTGGACGATGACCCAGGAGACGGGTGTCGTGATGAAGCTGAACAGACTGGCAATCGTGTCCACTAATCAGGCTCCTTGAGCATGGGACGGGGTCTCGGCGGCCGGGCTCGCGGGGTGGTCGGACATACCGTGCCCCTCGATGGCCGGTTCGGCGGCGGAGGTCCCGCCCTTGCGCGCACGCCAGGCGTTACGCAGCATTTCGTGCCACCGCGGACGCTTGCGCGGCGGAACATGGTCCACACCACCCAGCGACCACGGATTGCATCGCAGGATGCGCCAGGCGGTGAGTGCCGTTCCCTTGATCGCACCATGCCGGTCGATGGCCTGGTAGCCGTAGCGGGAACACGACGGGTAGTACTTGCACACCGGCCCCAGCAGCGGGCTGATCGTCCACTGGTACAGCTTGATGAGAGCCAACAGCGGGTACTTCATCGCGCGCCCCCTCCCAGCAGCCGCTGAAGAGCGGCATCCAGGTCTCGGGCCAGCTGTTCATGGTCGGCGTCACCCGCACCGGGCAACGCTCGTACGACTACCAGGCTACCGGGGGGCAGCAGGTCCACTCGGTCACGCATCAGATGGCGAAGCCTGCGCTTCACCCTGGTGCGTACGACAGCTCCACCCACGGCTTTGCTCACGACGAAACCCGCACGCGTCGGGGGAGCGCTCTCCCCAGGCGCGTGCGGGTCCGTTGCACCGCTACGTAGATGGACGACGAGGAGCGGGCGTCCGGCCCGGCGTCCTCGGCGTACCGCGGTCGCGAAGTCCTCGCGCCGCCTCAGCCGATGCTCGGTAGGCAGCACGACGTCATGACCTGTAAGTGATCAGGCGGACAGGCTGGATCGACCCTTGCCACGACGGTTCGCGAGAATCGCGCGGCCGGCACGGGTACGCATCCGCAGGCGGAAGCCGTGGGTCTTGGCGCGACGACGGTTGTTCGGCTGGAAGGTGCGCTTGCTCACTCGGGGGCTCCAGAAAGAATCGGTGGTGGCGGGGTGCCGTCCTGGCTGTCACCGTGCGCCCACGAGTAGCTCGTATACGCCCGAGTGCACCGCTTCCCGATCACTCGAAGTGACCTGTGCCCATCGGAGGCAGGCGGCAGCAGCCATCGACAACTCGACCTGGTTACGGTACGCGCGGCTACGCCATCCGGTCAAACCAGCACCCGCCAGGAGACACTATCCACAGGCTGGGGACAACAACTTGAACCGCAGCGGTCGCCCTGACTACCGTGGCCGAACTCCGATTCGTTCCCGTCTCACCGCCCCAGCGGCTCTGCCCCCACCGCTCCACCCGACTGACTTCCCAACCTGCTCCCAGAACCACACGTTCGTGGGACCCATGAGAGAGCGTGCCCTGTGGCTGACGTACCTGCCGATCTTGCCGCAGTGTGGCCACGAGTGATGGAGCAACTTCTCGGGGAGGGCCGCGGCCAGGGTGTCGAGGCGAAGGACGAGCACTGGATCAAGCGCTGCCAGCCTCTGGCACTGGTCGCGGACACCGCACTCCTCGCGGTGCCCAACGAGTTCGCGAAGGGCGTACTGGAAGGCCGGCTCGCGCCGATCGTCAGCGAGACCCTGAGCCGCGAGTGCGGCCGCCCGATCCGTATCGCCATCACCGTCGACGACTCCGCCGGCGAACCCCCGGTGCCCGCCCAGCCCCGTTACGAGGATCCGGAGCCCCCCTCAGGCCAGGGCCAGGGCCGCGACACGTACGACAACCAGAACCGCGACGAGCGAAACCCGTACGACAGCCAGGCGCGCGACGAGCGCCCCTCGTACGACAGCCAGGGCCGCGACGAGCGAACGCCCTACGACAACCAGAACCGCGACGAGCGGGGCCCTTACGACGGTCAGCGCCGTACCGGATACGAGGGGTACGGACGCCACCGCGCCGACGACCACAGGCCCGGCCGGTCCGATCAGCTCCCCGGAGCTCCCGGCGATCAGCTGCCCTCGGGCCGCCCGGACCAGCTCCCGACCGCCCGCCCCGCCTACCCCGACTATCAGCGCCCCGAACCGGGCGCCTGGCCGCGGCATCAGGACGACTACGGCTGGCAGCAGCAGCGCCTCGGCTTCCCGGAGCGCGACCCCTACGCCTCGCCCTCGCAGGACTACCGGCCGCAGTCCATGGACCGCCCGCCCTACGAGCAGCAGCGCCCCGACTACGATCAGCGCCCCGACCGCCGCGATCTTCAGGAGCCGCCCTCCGGCAGCGGCCACATGCACCGCGGCGCCCCGGGCCCGCTGGCCGCGCAGCCCGCGCCGGCGAGCGGTCCGGGCGAGCCCACCGCGCGCCTCAACCCGAAGTACCTCTTCGACACCTTCGTCATCGGCGCCTCCAACCGCTTCGCGCACGCCGCCGCGGTCGCCGTCGCCGAGGCACCGGCGAAGGCGTACAACCCGCTCTTCATCTACGGCGAGTCGGGCCTCGGCAAGACGCACCTGCTGCACGCGATCGGCCACTACGCCCGCAGCCTGTACCCCGGCACCCGGGTGCGGTACGTGAGCTCGGAGGAGTTCACCAACGAGTTCATCAACTCCATCCGCGACGGCAAGGGCGACAGCTTCCGCAAGCGGTACCGCGAGATGGACATCCTGCTCGTCGACGACATCCAGTTCCTGGCGGACAAGGAGTCGACGCAGGAGGAGTTCTTCCACACCTTCAACACGCTCCACAACGCGAACAAGCAGATCGTGCTCTCCAGTGACCGGCCGCCCAAGCAGCTGGTCACCCTCGAGGACCGGCTGCGCAACCGCTTCGAGTGGGGTCTGATCACGGACGTCCAGCCGCCCGAGCTGGAGACCCGTATCGCCATCCTTCGTAAGAAGGCGGTGCAGGAGCAGCTCAACGCCCCGCCGGAGGTGCTGGAGTTCATCGCGTCCCGGATCTCGCGGAACATCCGCGAGCTGGAGGGCGCGCTGATCCGGGTGACGGCGTTCGCGTCGCTCAACCGGCAGCCGGTGGACCTCGGTCTGACGGAGATCGTCCTCAAGGACCTGATCCCCGGGGGCGAGGACTCTTCTCCGGAGATCACCGCGCCGGCCATCATGGCGGCCACCGCCGACTACTTCGGGCTCACCGTGGACGACCTGTGCGGCTCCTCGCGCAGCCGTGTCCTGGTGACGGCACGCCAGATCGCCATGTACCTGTGCCGCGAGCTCACCGATCTCTCGCTGCCGAAGATCGGCGCGCAGTTCGGCGGCCGCGACCACACGACCGTGATGCACGCCGACCGCAAGATCCGCGCGCTGATGGCCGAGCGCCGCTCCATCTACAACCAGGTCACCGAGCTCACGAACCGCATCAAGAACGGCTGAGGGAAGCGGCTGGCAAAAGCGGCTGACAGGGCCAGGCAGACACCTTCGTACGTCGCCGAGGGCGCCCCGGGACACCTTCCCGAGGGCGCCTTCCGCCGTTCCCGTGCCTGCGCCGAGGATGTCCAACGGGGTTCTCGGACGTCTGCCGAGGGCCTCCGGCGACGCTTCCTCAGGTCTGTGGAGGGTGCCCCGGTGAGGTTCTCGCGGGTTCTCGGAAGGTGTCCGGCGACGTTTTCGCGGCTCGGCGGAGGGTTTCCTTCGTCGATCGGCGGTCATCCGCTGTTCGATTAAGAGCGGGGTTACGGCCACTCTCCACAGATTCGGTGACTTTCTGGCGTCCACACCCTGGGGACTGGGAAGTTGTCCAGATCGTGTCCACAGGGAGGGTTGTTGAAAGACCATCAGACCAGGTCACCTGCTTGTGGATTGGTGGACAAAGGTTTTCCACAGGCTGTGGACGAAAAAAAGATCCACAGGGTGTGCACCAAGTTGTCCACCGCCGACCCACAGGTTGGGCCGGGTTGTCCCCAGCGATCAACAGCTTCTCCACATCCCTGTCCACTGTTCGGCAACCCGACGCGCGCTCTCACCGTGTCGAGTGAAAGGCGTCACACAAAGGTGCCGGGTTGGCCTGTGGGGAACGTGGGTAAACCTGGGGACGACGTTGGGGAGAAGTGCCCTCAGCCTGTGCATGGAGTGTGCAGAACTTTTCGCCGTCCACAGAGGAGCAGGGTTTTCCACCGCTCCCACCCACAGGGCCAGTGGACAAAAAAGCGCCTCTGAGCTGCGAAAACGGGGTTATCCACGGTTTCCACAGGGCCTACTACTAAGACCAACTAGAGAGAGGCTGGGAATCGATTCGAAGTGGGGGCTGTGCACAACTTGGCCCCGGAGCCTCTGGTGCCGCTCCGCACGACTTGACCCCGAGGGGCACCGACTGTCAGTGCGGTGCGTCAGACTGGTCCCCGGTGTCCTGCCCATCCCTGGGCAGAGCGACACCGAGTCAGACGACGAAGGCCAGCAGGGCGAGAGCGCCGGCAACAGACGGAGGCGGCAACGGTGAAGATCCGGGTGGAACGCGACGTACTCGCGGAGGCAGTGGCCTGGGCGGCACGCAGCCTCCCGGCCCGTCCGCCGGCTCCTGTGCTCGCCGGCCTGCTCCTGAAGGCCGAGGAGGGCGCTCTGAGCCTCTCCAGCTTCGACTACGAGGTCTCGGCGAGGGTCTCGGTCGACGCGGAGATCGACGAGGAGGGCACGGTGCTCGTCTCCGGCCGCCTGCTCGCCGACATCTGCCGCGCCCTCCCCAACCGTCCGGTGGAGATTTCCACAGACGGTGCACGGGCGACCGTGGTCTGCGGCTCCTCGCGGTTCACACTCCACACCCTGCCTGTGGAGGAGTACCCGGCGCTGCCGCAGATGCCGTCGGCTACCGGCACCGTCCCGGGTGAGGTCTTCGCCTCGGCCGCCGCCCAGGTGGCCATCGCGGCCGGGCGCGACGACACGCTGCCCGTCCTCACCGGCGTCCGCATCGAGATCGAGGGCGACACGGTCACCCTCGCCTCCACCGACCGCTATCGCTTCGCGGTCCGTGAGTTCCTGTGGAAGCCGGAGGACCCCGAGGCGTCCGCGGTGGCCCTGGTGCCCGCCAAGACGCTCCTGGACACCGCCAAGGCCCTTACGAGCGGCGACAGCGTGATCCTGGCGCTGTCCGGCTCAGGTGCCGGTGAGGGCCTGATCGGCTTCGAGGGCGCGGGGCGGCGTACGACCACCCGGCTGCTCGAGGGTGACCTCCCGAAGTACCGCTCGCTGTTCCCGACGGAGTTCAACTCGATCGCCGTCATCGAGACCGCCCCCTTCGTGGAGGCCGTCAAGCGTGTGGCCCTGGTCGCCGAGCGGAACACCCCGGTGCGACTGAGCTTCGAGCAGGGGGTGCTGATCCTGGAGGCGGGCTCCAGCGACGACGCACAGGCTGTGGAGAGGGTCGACGCCCAGCTCGAGGGCGACGACGTGTCGATCGCCTTCAACCCGACGTTCCTGCTGGACGGCCTGAGTGCCATCGACTCGCCGGTCGCCCAGCTCGCCTTCACGACGTCCACGAAGCCCGCGCTGCTGAGCGGCAAGCCCGCTCTGGACGCCGAGGCGGACGAGGCCTACAAGTACCTGATCATGCCGGTGCGCCTCAGCGGCTGACGCGTGGCGGCCGGTGCCCACCGGCCGCGGAGCCGCAGGTCGGGGTGTACGTCTGAGCGCGTATGCCCACAGGTGTGCGTGAGCGTCCGGGTTTAGGCTCGTACGTGGGTACGAGAGTGCCCTCACGCCACGTCGCAAACCTAAGGAACCACTGATGGAGCTCGGTCTCGTCGGCCTCGGCAAGATGGGCGGCAACATGCGCGAGCGCATTCGCCGCGCAGGCCACACCGTCCTCGGATACGACCGCAACCCGGACCTCGCCGATGTCCACAGCCTGGAAGAGCTTGTGGGCAGGCTCGAGGGCCCGCGTGTGGTGTGGGTGATGATCCCGGCCGGTGCCGCGACCCAGTCCACCGTCGACGAGCTGGCCTCACTCCTGTCCCCCGGTGACGTCGTCGTGGACGGCGGCAACTCCCGCTGGACGGACGACGAGAAGCACGCCGTCGAGCTCGGCATCAAGGGCATCGGCTTCGTCGACGCCGGCGTCTCGGGCGGCGTGTGGGGCCTGGAGAACGGCTACGCGCTGATGGTCGGCGGCGACCCGGAGAACATCGCCAAGGTCCAGCCGGTCTTCGACGCGCTCAAGCCCGAGGGCGACTTCGGCTTCGTACACGCCGGAAAGGTCGGCGCCGGCCACTTCTCCAAGATGGTCCACAACGGCATCGAGTACGCCATGATGCAGGCCTACGCCGAGGGCTGGGAGCTCCTGGAGAAGGTCGACTCCGTCACGGACGTACGCGAGGTCTTCCGCTCCTGGCAGGAAGGCACCGTCATCCGCTCCTGGCTGCTCGACCTCGCCGTCAACGCCCTGGACGACGACGAACACCTGGCCAAGCTGCGCGGTTTCGCGGAGGACTCCGGCGAAGGCCGCTGGACCGTCGAGGCCGCTATCGACAACTCCGTACCGCTGCCCGCGATCACCGCGTCCCTCTTCGCGCGCTTCGCGTCCCGGCAGGAGGACTCGCCGCAGATGAAGATGGTGGCCGCGCTGCGCAACCAGTTCGGCGGCCACGCGGTCGAGAAGAAGTAGTCCACAGGTCCACAGGCCGGCGGCCCGTGGATCCACAACCCTGGGGGAGGTCGGCGAACGACCATGCACGTCACGCATCTGTCGCTGGCCGACTTCCGCTCCTACGCCCGGGTCGAGGTCCCGCTCGACCCGGGCGTCACCGCGTTCGTGGGCCCCAACGGACAGGGCAAGACGAACCTCGTCGAGGCGGTCGGCTATCTCGCGACCCTCGGCAGCCACCGCGTCTCCTCCGACGCGCCGCTGGTGCGCATGGGCGCCGACCGGGCGATCATCCGGGCCAATGTCCGTCAGGGCGAGCGTCAGCAGCTCATCGAGCTCGAGCTGAACCCCGGCAAGGCCAACCGCGCCCGCATCAACAGGTCGTCGCAGGTCAGACCACGTGACGTGCTGGGCATCGTACGTACCGTGCTGTTCGCCCCCGAGGATCTCGCCCTGGTCAAGGGTGATCCCGGCGAGCGGCGCCGCTTCCTCGACGAGCTGATCACCGCCCGCTCCCCGCGGATGGCGGGCGTCCGTTCCGACTACGACCGGGTGCTCAGGCAGCGCAACACGCTCCTCAAGTCGGCCGCGCTGGCCCGGCGGCACGGCGGCCGCACCATGGACCTGTCCACGCTCGACGTCTGGGACCAGCACCTCGCGCGCGTGGGCGCCGAGCTGCTCGCCCAGCGCCTCGATCTGGTCTCCGCGATCCAGCCGCTGTCCGACAAGGCGTACGAGCAGCTCGCGCCCGGCGGCGGCCCGGTCGCACTGGAGTACAAGCCCTCCTCGCCCGAAATCGTCGGCCACGCGCGCGAGGAGCTGTACGAGCAGCTCATGGCCGCCCTCCTGGAGGCACGCAAGCAGGAGATCGAGCGGGGCGTCACCCTGGTGGGCCCGCACCGCGACGAGCTGCTGCTCAAGCTCGGCCAGCTGCCCGCGAAGGGATACGCGTCACACGGCGAGTCCTGGTCGTACGCACTGGCGCTGCGGCTCGCGTCGTACGACCTGCTCAGGTCCGAGGGCAATGAGCCGGTACTGGTCCTGGACGACGTGTTCGCCGAGCTGGACACCCGTAGGCGCGAGCGGCTCGCGGAGCTGGTGGCCCCGGGCGAGCAGGTGCTCGTGACGGCCGCGGTCGACGACGACGTACCGGGCGTACTCACGGGGACGCGGTACAGCGTGTCCGAGGGCGGGGTGGAGCGCGTATGACGGAGAACACACCCGACCCGGCAGCGGCGCCCAAGGTCCCCGAACCGTCCGGCGTGGACCTCGCGCGGGTGGCGCTGCGCGCCGCGAAGGAGCAGGCACGCGCGCGTGGGGACGCCGCGCAGCAGAAGAAGCAGGCGCGGCGCGGTGGCGGTCTGCGTTCCGGGTCGGGTGCCGACGGGCGGGACCCGATGGCGCTCGGTGCCGCCATCAACCGGCTGCTCACCGAGCGCGGCTGGGAGACCCCGGCCGCGGTTGGGGGCGTGATGGGGCGCTGGCCGCAGATCGTCGGGGACGACCTGGCCAATCACTGCGTTCCGCTGCGGTACGACGACGATCCGGCCGAGCGGGTGCTGACCGTGCAGTGCGATTCGACCGCCTGGGCGACCCAATTGCGCCTGCTCGCACCGGAGTTGGTGAAACGGCTGAATCAGGACCTCGGGCACGGCACGGTGCGGCTGATCAAGGTGCAGGGTCCCGGGGGTCCCCCCCGTCGCTACGGCCCCCTGCGTGCCCCCGGAAGCAAGGGTCCCGGCGACACCTACGGGTGATCGGGACAGGCCGGAGGGGTTGCCGCCGGTTGACCGGGTGCGGCTGCGAACACCGACGTGACTCGGCAGTAGCCAAGGGTTGACACCCGGAAGCGCTGAGTGCCGCTGTGAGCCTCTTTGGGGCCGGGTCCGCATATGGGGAGTCGGCCGAGACCGGTTCAGGGCGGCACATGCGGACTCAGGTACCGGCAAACCCCCATCACTGTCGGCGCTACCGGTAGACTGGAAGCTAATCCCGCCCCACTTGTGGGACGCACCGAGCAACGCTGACTAAGGCTTACCAACGCAACATGCCGCAGCCGCTCCGGCCACCTGCCAGGAGTTCGGCTTGTGCTGTGCCAGAAAGGGCGCTTCGTGGCCGATTCCGGCAACCCCAACGAGAACATTCCGTCCACCGACGCCGGCGTCACCGCCGAGGCCACTACCTCGAACGGCGAGGTCACAGCCTCGTACGACGCCAACGCCATCACCGTCCTCGAGGGTCTGGACGCGGTCCGCAAGCGACCCGGTATGTACATCGGCTCCACCGGCGAGCGCGGACTGCACCACCTTGTGCAGGAAGTCGTCGACAACTCCGTCGACGAGGCGCTGGCCGGCCACGCGGACACCATCGACGTCACGATCCTGGCCGACGGCGGCGTTCGCGTGATCGACAACGGCCGCGGCATCCCGGTGGGCATTGTCCCGTCCGAGGGCAAGCCGGCTGTCGAGGTCGTGATGACGGTGCTGCACGCGGGCGGCAAGTTCGGCGGTGGCGGTTACGCCGTCTCCGGCGGTCTGCACGGCGTGGGTGTGTCCGTCGTGAACGCGCTGTCCACGAAGGTGGCCGTCGAGGTCAGGACCGACGGCTCCCGCTGGACGCAGGACTACAAGTTGGGCGTCCCGACGGCCCCGCTCGCCAAGCACGAGGCCACCGAGGAGACCGGTACCTCGGTCACCTTCTGGGCCGACGGCGACATCTTCGAGACCACCGACTACTCCTTCGAGACGCTGTCGCGGCGCCTCCAGGAGATGGCGTTCCTCAACAAGGGTTTGACCATCAAACTCACTGATGAGCGCGACTCGGCCAAGGCCACGGTCGGTGCGGACGAGGCCGGGGCGGACGAGATCGCCGAGGTCAAGACCGTCACGTACCACTACGCGGGCGGCATCGTCGACTTCGTGAAGTACCTGAACTCCCGCAAGGGAGAGGTCGTCCACGACACCGTGATCGACGTCGAGGCCGAGGACAAGGAGCGCATGCTCTCCCTCGAGGTCGCGATGCAGTGGAACAGTGGCTACAGCGAGGGTGTGTACTCCTTCGCCAACACCATCCACACGCACGAGGGCGGCACGCACGAAGAGGGCTTCCGAGCCGCTCTGACCGGTCTGATCAACCGGTACGCGCGCGACAAGAAGCTGCTGCGCGAGAAGGACGACAACCTCACGGGTGACGACATCCGCGAGGGTCTGACCGCGATCATCTCGGTCAAGCTCGGCGAACCGCAGTTCGAGGGTCAGACCAAGACCAAGCTGGGCAACACCGAGGCGAAGACCTTCGTGCAGAAGGTCGTGCACGAGCGTCTGACGGACTGGCTGGACCGCAACCCGAACGAGGCTTCGGACATCATCCGCAAGTCCATCCAGGCGGCCACCGCGCGCGTGGCGGCCCGCAAGGCGCGTGACCTCACCCGCCGCAAGGGCCTGCTCGAGTCGGCGTCCCTGCCGGGCAAGCTCTCGGACTGCCAGTCGAACGATCCCACCAAGTGCGAGATCTTCATCGTCGAGGGTGACTCCGCCGGCGGCTCGGCCAAGTCCGGCCGCAATCCGCAGTACCAGGCGATCCTCCCGATCCGGGGAAAGATCCTCAACGTCGAGAAGTCGCGGATCGACAAGATCCTCCAGAACCAGGAGATCCAGGCGCTGATCTCGGCCTTCGGCACCGGAGTCCACGAGGACTTCGACATCGAGAAGCTCCGCTATCACAAGATCATTCTGATGGCGGACGCCGACGTCGACGGTCAGCACATCAACACCCTGCTCCTGACGTTCCTGTTCCGCTTCATGCGGCCGCTGGTCGAGGCCGGGCACGTGTTCCTCTCGCGTCCGCCGCTCTACAAGATCAAGTGGGGCCGTGAGGACTTCGAGTACGCGTACTCCGACCGCGAGCGCGACGCGCTGATCGAGCTGGGCAAGCAGGCCGGCAAGCGCATCCGCGAGGACTCGGTCCAGCGCTTCAAGGGCCTCGGAGAGATGAACGCCGAGGAACTGCGCATCACGACCATGGACCAGGAGCACCGCGTCCTCGGCCAGGTCACCCTCGACGACGCCGCCCAGGCGGACGACCTCTTCTCGGTCCTCATGGGCGAGGACGTCGAGGCGCGCCGCGCGTTCATCCAGCGCAACGCCAAGGACGTCCGGTTCCTCGACATCTGAGTCGGTCTCAGCTGACCGCACCAGGAAGGATCTTCACCAGCAATGGCCGACGAGAACACTCCCAGTACGCCTGAAGAGATCGCCATCGCCCAGCGGGTCGAGCCCGTCGGGCTCGAGACGGAGATGCAGCGCTCGTATCTCGACTACGCGATGTCCGTCATCGTGTCGCGCGCGCTGCCCGACGTACGGGACGGTCTCAAGCCCGTCCACCGCCGCGTCCTGTACGCCATGTACGACGGCGGCTACCGGCCCGAGAAGGGCTTCTACAAGTGCGCCCGCGTCGTCGGCGACGTCATGGGCAACTACCACCCGCACGGCGACTCCTCGATCTACGACGCGCTGGTCCGCCTCGCGCAGCCGTGGTCGATGCGGATGCCGCTCGTGGACTCCAACGGCAACTTCGGTTCCCCGGGCAACGACCCGGCCGCCGCCATGCGGTACACCGAGTGCAAGCTGATGCCGCTGTCCATGGAGATGGTCCGTGACATCGACGAGGAGACCGTCGACTTCACGGACAACTACGACGGCCGCTCCCAGGAGCCGACCGTCCTGCCGGCCCGCTTCCCGAACCTGCTGATCAACGGTTCGGCGGGCATCGCGGTCGGCATGGCGACGAACATCCCGCCGCACAACCTGCGCGAGGTCGCGGCCGGCGCCCAGTGGTACCTGGACAACCCGGAGGCCTCGCACGAGGAGCTCCTGGACGCGCTGATCGAGCGCATCAAGGGCCCCGACTTCCCGAGCGGTGCCCTCGTAGTGGGCCGAAAAGGCATCGAGGAGGCGTACCGCACGGGTCGTGGCTCCATCACGATGCGCGCGGTCATCGAGGTCGAGGAGATCCAGAACCGCCAGTGCCTGGTGGTCACCGAACTCCCGTACCAGGTCAACCCGGACAACCTCGCGCAGAAGATCGCCGACCTCGTGAAGGACGGCAAGGTCGGCGGCATCGCCGACGTCCGCGACGAGACGTCCTCGCGCACCGGCCAGCGCCTGGTCATCGTCCTGAAGCGGGACGCGGTCGCCAAGGTCGTACTGAACAACCTCTACAAGCACACCGATCTCCAGTCGAACTTCAGCGCCAACATGCTGGCGCTGGTCGACGGCGTCCCGCGCACGCTGTCGCTCGACGCGTTCATCCGCCACTGGGTGACGCACCAGATCGAGGTCATCGTCCGCCGTACGAGGTTCCGGCTGCGCAAGGCCGAGGAGCGCGCGCACATCCTGCGTGGCCTCCTCAAGGCCCTGGACGCCATCGACGACGTCATCGCGCTGATCCGGCGCAGCGACACCGTCGAGATCGCGCGCGTGGGCCTGATGGGCCTCCTGGAGATCGACGAGATCCAGGCCAACGCCATCCTCGAGATGCAGCTGCGCCGACTGGCCGCCCTGGAGCGCCAGAAGATCATCCAGGAGCACGACGAGCTCCAGGCGAAGATCACCGAGTACAACGCGATCCTGGCCTCGCCGGTGCGCCAGCGGCAGATCATCAGCGAGGAACTGACCGCGATCGTCGACAAGTTCGGCGACGACCGGCGCTCCAAGCTGATTCCCTTCGACGGCGACATGTCCATGGAGGACCTGATCGCCGAAGAGGACATCGTCGTCACCATCACGCGCGGCGGCTACATCAAGCGGACCAAGACCGAGGACTACCGCTCGCAGAAGCGCGGCGGCAAGGGCGTACGCGGTGCGAAGCTGAAGCAGGACGACATCGTCGACCACTTCTTCGTGTCGACGACGCACCACTGGCTGCTGTTCTTCACCAACAAGGGCCGCGTCTACCGCGCGAAGGCGTACGAGCTTCCGGACGCCGGACGTGACGCGCGCGGCCAGCACGTCGCCAACCTGCTGGCCTTCCAGCCGGACGAGCAGATCGCACAGATCCTCGCGATCCGCGACTACGAGGCGACTCCCTACCTGGTGCTGGCCACCAAGGGCGGTCTGGTTAAGAAGACGCCTCTGAAGGATTACGATTCCCCGCGTTCTGGCGGCGTCATCGCGATCAATCTCCGTGAGACGGAGGACGGTTCCGACGACGAACTGATCGGAGCCGAACTCGTATCCGCCGAGGACGATCTGCTTCTGATCAGCAAGAAGGCACAGTCGATCAGGTTCACGGCGACGGACGACGCGCTGCGACCGATGGGCCGCGCCACCTCGGGCGTCAAGGGCATGAGCTTCCGCGAGGGAGACCAGTTGCTCTCGATGAATGTTGTTCGACCCGGTACGTTCGTGTTCACTGCCACAGACGGTGGGTACGCGAAGCGGACCAACGTCGCCGAGTACCGCGTCCAGGGTCGCGGTGGCCTGGGCATCAAGGCCGCCAAGATCGTCGAGGACCGCGGTTCTCTGGTGGGCGCGTTGGTGGTCGAGGAGACTGATGAGATCCTTGCCATCACGCTGTCCGGTGGTGTGATTCGTACGCGAGTCAACGAGGTCAGGGAGACGGGCCGTGACACCATGGGCGTCCAACTGATCAACCTGGGCAAGCGCGATGCCGTCGTCGGTATCGCTCGTAACGCCGAGGCCGGTCGCGAGGCGGAGGAAGTCGACGGCGAGGACGCCGTGGACGACACCGCCGAAAGCGTCGAGGCCGTCGGTACGGTAGAGGGCGAGTCGTCCTCGGCCGAGTAGCGCGAGGAGTGAGTCGTCGTGAGCGGAGCCACGGGCGCCGGATCGACCGGTACGGAAACGGACGGCGGCCGTGGCCCCGCCATTGATGCGACTGATTCCCATGACTCTCATGGATCCCAGGGGGGAACTGTGACGGACACCCGAGGCCCGCAGGCCCAGCAGTACATGGGCGGGGAGGCCCCGGCAGGTGCGCCACCGGCGCCCGGTTCGCCGGTGGCCGGGGCGCCGCAGCAGGGTCCGCCCCTGCCCGGCTCACCGATGCCCGGATCCTCGATGCCGGGTTCACCGTTGCCCGGTTCGCCGCTGCCGGGGGACCGGCAGCCGTCGCAGCCCGCGCAGCCCTATCACCCGCCGCAGGCGTACCCGGCTCAGACGCCCTCGGGCGCCGTCCGCCGGCCGCGTACCGGCGCGCGCACGATGCCGCGGACCCGCAAGGCCCGCCTGCGGGTCGCCAAGGCCGACCCGTGGTCGGTGATGAAGGTCAGCTTCCTGCTCTCCATCGCCCTCGGCATCTGCACGATCGTCGCGTCCGCGGTGCTGTGGATGGTCATGGACGCGATGGGCGTCTTCTCGACGGTCGGCGGCACCATCTCCGAGGCAACGGGCTCGAACGAGTCGAACGGCTTCGACCTCCAGTCGTTCCTCTCCCTGCCGCACGTGCTGATGTTCACGTCGATCATCGCGGTCATCGACGTCGTCCTCGCCACCGCGCTCGCGACGCTCGGCGCGTTCATCTACAACCTCTCCGCCGGCTTCGTCGGAGGCGTCGAGCTGACGCTGGCGGAGGACGAGTAACCACCGCCGGGCGCCCTCTCAAACGTCCGCCGACTATCGATTTTGGGACTGGCCGCGTCGTGCGCTAATCTTCAGAGGTCAGCGCGCGGGACATACACCGCAGAGCGCGGCGGGGCTATAGCTCAGTTGGTTAGAGCGCATCCCTGATAAGGATGAGGCCACAGGTTCAAATCCTGTTAGCCCCACATCATGAAGGCCCCCAATCAGTCGTGATTGGGGGCCTTTGTCGATCCCGGAGCCTATTGGCCTCCAGCGGCTCAAGGCACGCGACGAGCCCGGCGGATCACCTGATCCGCCGGGCTCGTGTGTTCCGGTCGACGTGCCTCCCGAGCCTCCCGAGCCTGCCGACCGGAGCGCGGCGAGCGAGCGCGGGGAGCGAGCGGGGAGCGTGGGCGGGGATCGGTCAGGCGCGGCGTCGCAGCTCCTCGACGACCGTTGCCACGCCCTCCTCCAGGGCCAGCAGGCGGGTGTGCTGACGCAGGTGCGCGTACTTCGCCTCGGTCTCCCGGTCGTCCTCACGCGCGCGTGCGTCGACCGGCTCCACGGTTTCGACGTGGTTCGTGTGACGGAACAGGTGGGTGTCCCGGGGCGCGACGAGCCAGCACATCTGTCTGCCCCCGGCCACCATGTGCAGGACGCGCCCGCCGTCCTCGCCGCTGCTGTGCCCGGCGAGGACCGAGGTCGCCGGATGCAGCACCGCGAGCCAGGCGAGGAGATGCGCCCGCTCCCGTTCCAGACTCTCGCACCGCCGCTCGTAGGCGTCGGCGTGCTGTTGCCAGCGGATTACCTCCGGCACCTCCCGGTCGGGCGGCTGAGAGCCGGTTGGCGGGTACTGGACGGGGACGGTGGCCCGTTGCCGTGTCGGACGCCGCTGGAAGACGATTTCGAGGAGGCCCCGGAACCGGCCGGTGGACCCGTGTCGACGAGCGTGGGGGCGCGGCCATTCAGCCGGTTCCTGGGGTGAGGGCGTGACGGGTGCGGACATGTTGCTCCGGGGTGCGTGGTCCGGGACGGGGTCCCCTGGGACGGGGTCCGCGTCCCGCAGGGTCTACGGGCGGTTCGGATGGGCCGGGCGGTTCGGATGGGCCGCGTCGGATCGGGCACAGGACGCGGGGCAAGGCCGGAAACCGCGGCGGCCTGCCCGGACGTGGCGGCCGACCCGGACATTGCGGCCGGCCCGGACAAGGCGGCCAAGCTGTGCCGTTCGCCGGGCGGCGGCCGGCCGGCGGAGCGCATCGTCGACCCGGTACGCCGGTAACTGCTGGCGCCACGGGCGTTGGCCGCTCGACAGGCCTCGTCGGGCGGCTCCCCCTTGCGTACGTGTCGCTGGTAGGCCGCGCGGGTTCCGCACGGCGCGATCTCCCCGCGCAGGGGGACAGCTCTGGCCGGCGGAGTCACCGGCATCTCGGCCCTTCGGGCGCGCCGCTTCTCCAACGCGTGCCGCTGGGCGCCGGTGAGGCCCGCGGCGATGCCCGCGCGGTCGCACGCGGGCAGGCCGGCCTCACGGTGCAGTACGGCCGCACGGCACTCCTGAAGCACCAGGCAGGAGTCGCAGATGGCCGTGGCGGCCGCCCGTGTCCTGTCGGAGAACCACAGTTCGGGATCCTCGCTCCGGCACGCGGCACGCAGGCCCCAGTCCGACGCGTCGCCGTCCGCTTCCGCACGACGCGTCGCCGTCCACTGCCACGACCCGCCGGTGGCAGGCACGTTGGCCTCGGCGGGCTCCGTGGGACGCTTTCCGGCCGACGCCCGGAATCTGTCGCCGTAGGCCCTCATCGAGCCTGCTCGCTCCGTGTCGCGGTCACGGTGCCGGCGCCCGTCAAGGACGGCTCACTCCTGGCGCGCTCACCGGCCACATCGGCGACCACCGGATCTGACGGCTCCCGCATCGGAGTCAGGGGGCCCAGGTGTGCCGCCACGTTGGGGAGCGAGCACCGTTCCGGGCGGCCGTCCAGCGACAGCAGGGGCATGCCGTCGTGGCCGCGCCGGCCCTGGAAGTACCAGACCTGCCCGTGCGCATCACGCTGAGGCACCGTGAGGTCGTACACCCGCCCGCCGAACTCGAACGCCCGTGCCGCCTCGGGACTCCTCGGGCTGGGCGACGGCGCCGGGAGCTCGTAAGCCACCACCGATACGCGCACTCCTTCGTGATGGCATTCGCCGATCACCGCGTCGGGCAGCAGCCGCTCGCGGTCGTGAGTGATGCCGAAGTGCGAGCGCCACCGCGCCCACTGGTCCTGATCGGTGACCAGGAGCGCGACGCGCACCTGGTCACCGTCCGCGTGGACACTCTGGAAGTCCTGGTGCCGGCCGATGTGCCGCGCGATGGCGGCCGCGACGGCACGGGCACGCCGGCACGACATGTCCCAGGCGCGCGCCTGCCGCTCCAGCTCCGTCAGCTGCCGCGGTCCGCGCGACCACCCCCCGGTCGCGGTGCGGTGCAGAACGATGCCGTAGGACTTCTCCGGGTCGACCAGGAGGTGCTCGCCGTCCAGGGCGTGAGCGGCGGCCGTGACCGGGTCGGTGCCACCGGCCGCCATGACCGTGCGGATCACCTGTGCCGCGTGCGGAAGGTTCCTGTTCACGCGGCGCTCGCCTCCGTGGCCGTTCGCAACTTCCGCATCGCCCGGAAGGTGAGTCCCCTGACCGCGCCGATGCTGCGCCCCATGGTGTGCGCGGTCTCGGCGGAGGACATCTCGCCGATGTAGCGCAGCTCCAGGCACCGCCGTTGATGCGGGCTGAGCGTGTGCAGCGCGTCCCGCACGGCGGTGAGTGCCTCGACCGTCTCCAGCTCGCGCAGCGCGGTGGACTCGGCGCTGCGGTCGTGCGCGTCGGTCTCCTCGAGTTCGGGGACCAGGGTCTCCAGCCGGGTGCGGCTCGTCCGTACCTCGTCGAGGTGCAGGTTTCTCGCGATGGTGAGCAGCCAGGCGGTGAACGCCGCGCCCTGCCAGGTGTACGAGGTGATGCGGCGCAGCGCCCGTGCGAAGACCTCCTGGGTCAGGTCCTCCGCCAGGTGCCGGTTCCGCGTCCGGAAGAGGAGGTAGCGGAACACGAAGCGCTGGTGCTGGACATACAGGGCGGCGAACGCCTCGCGGTCGCCCGCGCGGGCCCGGGCCACCAATTCGGGCTCCGCTGCTCGCGGTGTCCCGATGTCACATCTGATCTGTGCGGACACGACTGGTGTGCTCCTTGGTCACAAAGGCTTGTGGACTCTGACTCGTCGTAAGGACGGATGGATCGCGTGGATCGAGGTGATTGCTTCAGGAGGTACGTCCCTTGCCATCTATCTCCAGTCTTCATGTAGATGTAGATTCATCGGGTGCGGGGAAATGCCCGGTGGCGGCAGTTGGTGCGCGTGGTGCGCTTGTGTCGCCTGGTCATGGGTGGGCCCGATGGGGGTGGGATGGGGTGTCGGACGGTCGAGTGGTTCATGACATCTACACTGTGCATGTAGATGTAGATTATGTCAAACGGGAAGAGTCCAGGTGGGCCGAAGGTTCGACGGGCGTGCGTGTAGCACGTGGGCAGAGCTGAATGCTTCCTGTTCCCCGAAAACCGCATGTCGATCTGCGATCTACTTGCGCATGTGGATGTTGTTGGTCGATGCTCGGAAACGTGACGAAGCGCCCTCATCCATCCGGCGAACCCGGCTCCGGCAAGGACCTCGCCCACGGGGGTGAAGACCTGGCCGCACTGTTGGAACGCCTTCTTGCCCAAGCACAGGGCCGGACGCAGAAGGATCTGGCCGAGCAGGCCGGCATCTCGTACCCGACGCTCAACGCGTGGGTGAACCGGACCCGTGGCACATCCCGCATCGACCCCGACAAACTGCGGGCGATGGTCGAGGTGTTCCGCCGCTGGGGTGTGAAGACCACGCCGCGGGAGTTCTTCGCTTCCGTCGGACGACCGGTACCCGGACCTAGTGGTGACGAGCGAGAGGCTCAACTGCTCCGGCTCTACCGCCAGCTGCCCGAGTCCAGGCAGCGTGACCTGGTCAAGAACGCCGAGGCGATGCTCCAGCTCAGCCGCGCCATCTGAAGGTCACTGACACAGCTCCGAACCGAGTGCTTTGTATCCACGTTCTCCCCGGTCCGGCACATCTCTTCGGGATATCCCGAGAGCTGATCGACGGCACACGGGCGCGAGTACGATTGGCTGTCCGCTGGCCTCCCGGAGCGGGATCACTCCATGCTCGTGTGCATCCCTGGGGAGGTAGCTGTGTGCATCCTGATTCGCGTGGCGGACGACTTGCCGAAGATCGCCATCTGGGATCCCGACGAAATGAGCATCCTGGTCGCGAGGGGCAGTGGGACAGCCGAGCTGTTCCGGGAACTGCGGGAGATCCTCACGATCGATCTGGGCGCGCCGGCCACCGCCGAGGCCGCACTGTTCTGCTTCTGCGGTACGCGCGTCGAACTGCCTGGCGAACTCGCTCTGCAGGGTTCCGGCAGATCTGCTGACGCCCTCTGACGTCCGGCGCGGCACATGACGGTCATCGTGCGCCGGTGAGGCAGTCGTCCGCGCTGGTGGATCCGGATTCCGCCGTCGAGCCTGTGGTGGCGGACAAGTCGGCGGCCTCGGACTCGGTCGCGTCCAGGGGCGGGCGATGGCGGCAGGAGGGAGACGAGCCATGGGCTTCGGCTCGGATGCGCTGCTTCATCGTCGGAGGCAGGCCCCGATCAGGTGCCCCGGACAAGAGCGGCACCGTCGGAACCGTCGTGACGGGGGTCCCGCTGTTGCGGACGGGCACTGACTGGGGTACGGCCGCGGCGGCGGTCGTCGTGACGAATCCGGCCGCCGTGCACAGGGAGAGGAGAAGCGTGACGATCGCGGTCCACAGCTTCATGAGCTGATTCCTGGCCATGGTCCCTCACTTTCGGGTCGGGTGATTTGCGTACTTTCCTCATGATGTGTATGGGGATCGTCGAGTGGTGGACCGACGCTCGGCGTGTGTCGATCTTCCGATGAACGTCACTCGGACGGACGCATGAGGTCCGAAAGTCCGGAGAAGAGGGCTTCGGGAGCTGACGTGGTCACCTTCCGAAGGGGGGCGATCACCCTTTGGCCGGATGGGTTTCCCTCGCCTCTAATGCGCTGCCCCGGTGGCGAGTTGGCCGCCGACGCAGGTCACCGATCGATATCGGTCGGTGTGTATAGTCGGGCGCCAGAGGTCCCCAACGTCAAGGAAAGACGAGGTCGCGCGGTGAAGAAGCTCCTCCTGGTCGCACTGGCCGCCATCGGCGGACTCCTCGTGTACCGCCAGATCCAGGCGGATCGCGCCGAGCAGGATCTGTGGACGGAGGCGACTGACTCCGTGCCCACGGGTTCCTGAGTAGCGACAACAGTCGAGACAGCAGTCCCAGAGCAGACCCCGGCCGCCTCGCGGTCGGGGTTTTGTGTCGCCCGGGTTCGTGCCGTCCGGGGGTTCGGGTTCACAAGGGCAAGCAATTTCATTACGGCAGCAAATTCGCCTGCTACGTAGAGGGGTCTTTCGGCCGCTCGTCCGGATAGCACGGGTAACGAGGTGGCGGCCGGGGCAGGATGGGCCACGGTCCAGGGGCGGCCACGGCTGTGCGTACGGCGGTTCACCCGCCGACGGACACGGCCGAGGGCATGCCTTCGTTACGTACAGGCTTACGTACAGGCCTACTACGAGGGGTGGCGCGCGATGGGGCGGCGCAGAGTGCGGTGGCGTGCGGCGTCGTGGCACGGCCGGTCGCTCGTGCTCACCACGGTGACGACGATCGCCGCAGCGGCCCTTTGCGCGACACTCACACCGGCGGCCGAGGCCACCGCTGCCGACACGCAGCAGAGAGCCGCCGGCGCTCCGAAGCCGTACGCCTTCGCCGAGGACGCCACCCCCGTCGAAGGCACCGCGGACACCACCGACTCCGTACGCCTGGAGCCAGGAAAGACGTACAAGAGCTCCATAGAGAGGGACGGCAAGCTCTACTACCGTCTCGAACTCGACACCACGGCCAACGCGTACGTCTCCGCCACCGCCGTCCCCGGTTCCGGCGAAAAGGTCACCTACGGGGACGGCATCAGGGTCTCCGTACAGGACGCCAACAGCCGCAACTGCTCCTACTCAGGAACCACCCACTTCGGTGCCACCCAGAGCTCCCACCCCGTTGCCGCCTGGGGATCGCGTGAGATCGGCAGCGACCAGTACGCCTGCCAGACGCCCGGGACGTATTACGCGGTCGTCGAGCGCAGCGGCACGGAAGGGTCCTCCTCCGGAGACTGGGACCTGGAGCTCAACTACGTGTCGGAGCCGATCCTGAAGAAGGCCGGTTCTACGAGCGCGGCCGAGACCTGGAACTCCGCCTCGCCCGACGCTCTCGCGGGTGACCCGAAACCCCGCAGAGGCGGCGCGGGCTTCACCCGGGCGACCAGCCTGCGACAGGGGGTCTGGCAGGACGAGATCAGCCCCGGACAGACCGTCTTCTACAAGGTGCCGGTCGACTGGGGACAACAGCTCTACACCACAGCCGAACTGGGCAGCACGAACAGCGGCGACAACGGCTATCTGGGCAACGCCCTGGCCATGTCCCTCTACAACCCCGTACGGGGCTTCGTCGACGACGTGGGCTCCGGCTACGACGGCAGCCAGCGCTCGGCCGCGCTCGATCCACTGCCTCCCGTCACCTACGAAAACCGCTATGCCGGCAGCAACCGCGTGACCGGGGTGCGGTTCGCCGGCTCCTACTACCTCGTGGTCCATCTCGCCGGGCAGGTCGCGGACAGGTTCGGTGACGGGCCGTTCGGACTGACACTGCGGGTACGGGTGGCCGGCACCGCGCAGGCGGGGCCGGCCTACTCGGGACAGGCGCAGCCCCGGAACGCGTTCGAAGTTCCCTCGGGGGATCTCGACGACGCGGCGGGCGTCGAAGCTGGAGGCGTAGGCGGCGGCAACGGTGGCAGTAGTGACACCGCCACGATGAAGCTGGTAGCGGCGGTCGGGATCGGCTCGGGGAGCGTTCTGATGCTGGCGCTCGGGATGTGGACCGTGGTCGCGCGCCGACGGGCGGCGCCGGCGTCGGCGGACGCGAATACGGTGCCGGCCCCGCGGACATCGGCTCCCAGAGACCATCGGGCGCCGCGGCACCGGTAGCAGTGCACCGGTAGCAGGTCACCGGCAGGACGGCACCGGCAGGACGGCCGGCCGGCCGCGAGTCGCCGCCCCGCACGGGCGCGCTCAGATCCGGGTCAACGCCCAGATACCCACCGCGAAGCAGGCCAGCGCGAGAAGCAGGATCGGGACGGCCACCTTCGCGGGAGGCCCCGGACGTGGTCGCGCCCGCCCGGCCACCCGCTCCGAGAATGCCCCCGCCCGAGGCGGAACCTGCGGGGACTGAGCGGTGTATGAACCAGTAGGGGCGTACGCGTGCTGCGGTATCGGGACGGACGGGGGCTGGGGTTGATGGGGGGAGGCCGGCACTTGAGTGGGGGTGGGCGTCGGGTCGAACGGCTGCGCTTGGAGGGGAGTCGGAGCCGGGAACTGGACCGCGGTGGGGGGAGTGGGCGGCTGCTCGGGCTGTTGCGGTTGCTGGTGGGGGGCGGGGCGGTACTGCGTCTCGTGCCATACCTGCTGGGGCTGGGGCTGGGGCTGGCGTGGCTCGTGTTGAGGCTGCGCGTTGGGGGCGGCGGCCTGGGGTGGGGGGAGGTGGAAGCTTCCGGTCTCCGACATCGCGGAGGGCCGCGGGGGGACGGGGGCCGGGGTGGATGCGGGGTGCGGGGGTGTGGCACCAGGACTGGCCGCGGTATCCGGTCGTACGTTGCCGGGGACGGGCCCCGGCTGTCCGTGATCGTTGGCGGACTCAGGGCGTACGCCATCGAAGCCGAGCTCTGGTTGTACGCCGCCGGTGCCGAGCTCTGGCCATGTGGCACCGGAGGCGGGCATCTGGGACAGGGGACCCGAGCTGTGATGCCATGGGCCGGAGCCGGAGCCGGAGCCGGAGCCGGAGCCGGAGCCGGAGCCAGCGCTGGAATCCGAGCCAGCGCTGGAATCCGGGTCAGAGCCGAGGCCCGAGCCCGGTTGCCGGGACTTGAAGTCAGAGTCGGAGGAGGAGCCGGGAACGGGGCCGAGCGCTGGCCCGCCCGCAGCCCCTGGCCGGGCCGGGACTCCTGGGTCGGCCAAATCCTCAGGCCGGCCGCGAGAACCATTGCCAACCCCGGCGTCAGCTCCCGCATGGCCGGAGTCACGGGCAGGGCCAGGAGCGAGGCCAGCGGCAGAATCCACCTCCGGCGGCGCTTCCCCCGAACCGAGTTGTGCCGCCGTGGCCGTCGACCGAGGCCGAAGCGGTACGTCGGCGGTACGCCTGCCCGAGGTGGTCCCGAGCGGTCCGGCAGGGCCGAACCCATCCGGAAGCGGCCCGAGTTGGTCGAAGACGTCGATCAACTCGTCGTCGAGGCCAGGCTCGGGGAGCAGCTCGGCGGCCGAGGCGAGCGCCTTGCGCGCCCCCGTGGCGGTACGGAACCGCGCCTGCGGGTCGGGCTGCACCAGCGTGGCTACGACCTGCCACAGCGGCTCGGGGATTCCCCGCGGCGCCGCCGGCGTGCCGTTCTCCGCGAAGTACTCGATCAATGCCTTGGCATCGGGCCTGGCACCCTCCAGCAGATACAGGGCGACAAGACCTACCGCGAACAGATCAGCGGGAAAGTCCGGCTCCGCACCCAGCATCTGCTCGGGAGCGAAGTAACCGGGCGTCCCCACCACGTAGTTGGTCTCCGTCAGCCGCGGCTCGCCCAGCCGCATCGCGATCCCGAAGTCGGACAGACGCAGCCGTGGCCGGGCTCTGCCGGTCGCCTCGAGCAGCACGTTGGCGGGCTTGATGTCCCGGTGCACGACCCCCTCGGCGTGCACGGCGGTGAGCCCGGACAGAAGCTGGTCGAGCAGGGTACAGACGAAGAGCGGTGGCAGGGGGCCGTAGTCCGCGACCAGGTGGACCAGCGATCCCCCGGCGACCAGATCCATCGTGAACAGGACCTTGTCGTCGTCGGCGGCCCAGCTCGCCGGAGCGAGGACATGCGGATGATCGATCCGCATCGCCTGCTCCCGTACGAAACGCAGCAGCGCGTGCGCGTCGCTCTGCTGCAACACCTTGGCGGCCACATACCGGCGCCGCCGGTGATCCCAGGCGCGCCAGACCGCACCGACTCCCCCGTGCCCGATCGGGTCGACCAGTTCGTACCGGCCGGCGAAGACCTCACCCATGGTCGTGCGTCGCCCCCCTGCGGTAGTCGGTCCGGTGACCTCTTCCGACGTGCGCGGACGCCTCGACCTCTGTGAAGTACCGGACAGTCAGGACTTCACAGAGGCACCCGGCCGCGTCGACCTCATGAGACGCCCGGCTGCTGACGTGCGGCGTCCGGAGACCTCGCGAGCTCCGGGCGCCTGCTGTACGGCGGCCGGGCTTCGGCTCAGCTCTGGTGCGACTGGTAGTGCGCGACCGCGTCAGAGGTGCGGCCGGCGCCGTACACCCGGAGAAACTCTGCCAGCTCGGGGTGGGTCGGGGCGAGAGTGTCCGCCGCGTCGATGATGTCCCCCGCGGCTGCTACCGAACGAAGAAGTGACTGAATCTCACGGACCACCCGCTTGACCGTGGGCGCACCCGAACTGCTCGTCGACTGAGTGGTGTTGCTGAGCACCGAGCCCCCCTGCGACTTCTTGATCTCGTCCATGCGCTCGGTAGCCTCAGCGGCGCTCACGCTGCCGTCCACGACCTGCCCCGCCAGGTCCTGCAACAGCTGCACACGCTGTACCACCGCCGGATTGCCGATCTTGGCGCGCTGACCGCTCATCAGCTGCGACAACATGGGTGCGGACAGGCCCAGCACCCCGGCAAGACGCGCCTGGTTGAGCCCCAGATCGTCTATGAGCCTACGGAAGAGCGCCCCCAACGGCTCCCCGTACCAGTTCCGCTGAAGCTCCCGCGCTCTCGCGGTTGCTTCTTGTTGTGCGGCGTCCATTGCGTCTCCCCATCGCTTCCCCAAATACCGCGGTTCGCTGTCGCGAACCACGCCGAGCATCTTACGGAGAGTGGTCGTCCACGGGGACCCCCAATCTTTTTGCGAGAACCCGGGGGTGACCCGGTACTCTGGTCTGCGGCGCCAGTCGGAAGGTGTTCTTTCGGCCGGTCGTTCCACTTCCGGGGCCTTAGCTCAGTTGGTAGAGCGCTGTCTTTGCATGGCAGATGTCAGGGGTTCGACTCCCCTAGGCTCCACATCAGAAAAGCCCCTCCGAGCTGCGGAAACGCAGAGCGGAGGGGCTTTTTGCGCAGCAAGGGCGACGGCCCGGGAGAACATCAGAGGATGCGGTGAGTGTCCGTCCGCCCACCGCTTTCAGTACCTCTCGGGGGCACGGGCCGCCGCCCGTTCCACGTGAAACAACCTCGTCGCTGGGCAGGACCCGTGCTGGTTCCACGTGAAACATCGCTGTGGGGCAGGAGACCTTCAAGGCTCCTGCCCCACAGCGATGTCGATACAGAGATCAGAACTCAGGCGCAGAGATCAGGGACGGTCATCGTGCCCCGCCGCCTCCTCCTCGGCCTGCTTGGCCTGGACCTCGGGATCCAGACCGGCCTGGCCACTGCCGTCGACCGACGTCAGGTGACCCGGCTCGGGCACCTCTGTCGCGGCAGGCGGCTCGACCAGCCAGTCGGGGTTGGCCTGCTTGTCCCACCACTTCCAGGCCGCGTAGGCACCGCCCGTCAGAATCCCCAGAACGGCCAGTCCCTTGACGACACGACCGGCTCGCGCCCGCCGCTCGTGCTTACGGACCAGCTTCTGGATCTCCCTCGGCGAGACCTGACCACGCAGCGCGGCCAGTGCAGCCACACCACGCGAAGCGGCCTCCTCCCGAACGGGCTGGGCCGCGGCCACAGCCTGCTCGATCCTCGGCTTGGAATAGTCAGCAGCCTGCCGAGCCGCCTTACGGGTGCGGACGACGGCTTCGTGGGTCGCCTGGTCGACCTTCGGCGGCACATGCGTACGGGCCTGCTCAACGCGCGGGGCGAGATGGGCGTCGTACTGCACGCGGGCCTGGTCGGCGGCCTGCGACACCTTCGGCGCGAGACGCACACGCGCCTCGTGCGCATACTGCGATGCCTTGTCCTTGGCCGTGTCGGCGTAAGGCGCCACCACTTCCGCGGCGTGCAGCACGCTCTCCTTCGCCGAGCCGCTCGCGGCGCGCACGCTGTCGATGCGGGTCACGGGTTTCCTCCTCCTCGGTGGCGTACGTCGGGGATTCTGAGTACCCCCAAAGACACACAGTTCACCTTTCCCCCCTCAACCGGATCATGCCCGCCTGACGGGACCGAGGCATGTGAGGGCGGGCATCCGGGTCACGGGCGGACTCCCGGTGAGCTCGGATCGAGACCGCTCACGTGTCGATCAACTGCAATAGCGCATGAATACAGGGCAACGGGAGCTTGTCGTCGACAATGCCACGGATCGCCGCACCCCGCCCCGATACGGAGAGGACTCGGCCGGATTTCTGCGAACGGGCCGACACCCGGATGTCCGCCCACAGGCGGTGGCCGGGCGACGCGCGGTCCCGGCCGTGCGAGGATCGCAGAGTCAAAAGAAGGCAACGGAAGGCAGATCGTGGCTGAGCAGCTCTACGCCACCCTGAAGACCAACAACGGCGACATCGAAGTCCGGCTCCTGCCGAACCACGCGCCCAAGACGGTCCGGAACTTCGTCGAACTCGCCACCGGCGAGCGCGAGTGGGTCAACCCGGAGACGGGTGAGAAGTCCACCGACAAGCTCTACGACGGCACGGTCTTCCACCGCGTGATCAGCGGCTTCATGATCCAGGGCGGCGACCCGCTCGGCAACGGCACCGGCGGCCCGGGCTACCAGTTCGAGGACGAGTTCCACCCCGACCTCGCCTTCGACAAGCCCTACCTGATGGCCATGGCCAACGCCGGCCCGGCCACCAACGGCTCGCAGTTCTTCATCACCGTCTCCCCGACGGCGTGGCTGTCCCGCAAGCACACCATCTTCGGCGAGGTCACCGACGCGGCCAGCCAGAAGGTCGTGGACGCCATCGCCGGCGCCAAGACCAACCCCCGCACCGACCGCCCCGTCAACGACGTCGTCATCGAATCGGTCGTCGTCGAGACCCGCGAGGCCTGACCCCCCGGCAGGGCACCGAAGGCTGGGCAACGAGGACTCAGCAACAAGGGCTGAGCAACGAGGACTGAGCCCCGAGGGATCGCCGGGTGCGCGGCAGAGTCTGTACGCTCCCGCAGGGAACCAAACGCCCCGTTCATCCGTATGGATGGACGGGGCGGTGCATTGCGTACGACCGAATGAGGGGACCCCATGGACCAGGCGCCAGGCAGCCCCCAGGACCCACAGGGCCCCGGGGATCAGGGACCGCAGGACGCCGAGGGCCCGCCCACCTGCTACCGGCACCCGGACCGCGAGACAGGCATCCGCTGCACCCGCTGCGAGCGACCGATCTGCACCGACTGCATGGTCAGCGCCTCCGTCGGCTTCCAGTGCCCGGACTGCGTCCGCGAAGGCTCCGGCACCGGACACCCCGCGACAGCCACCCAGCCCCGCACCCTCGCGGGCGGCACGGTCACCGCGGACCCCCGGCTCGTCACCAAAGTCCTGATCGGGATCAACCTCGCCGCCTTCCTGGTTCAACTGTCCCTGGGCGACCGCTTCACCGACAGCTTCGACCTGTTCGGGCGGGCCTGGCTCTCCGGCGAGATGCAGGGCGTCGCGGAAGGACAGCCGTACCGCCTGCTGACGGCGATGTTCCTGCACGGCAGCTACATCCACATCCTGTTCAACATGCTCAGCCTGTGGTGGATCGGCGGCCCCCTGGAAGCGGCCCTCGGCCGCGCCCGCTACCTCGCCCTGTATTTCGTCTCGGGCCTCGCGGGCAGCGCGCTCACGTACCTGATCGCCGATCCCCTGCAACCCTCACTCGGCGCCTCCGGCGCGATCTTCGGCCTCTTCGGCGCGACCGCCGTCCTCATGCGCCGGCTCAGGTACGACATGCGCCCGGTCATCGCGCTGCTCGTGATCAACCTGATCTTCACCTTCGGGTGGAGCAACATCGCCTGGCAGGCCCACATCGGCGGCCTCGTCGCCGGTGTCGTCGTCGGCTACGCCATGGTCCACGCGCCGCGCGAGCGGAGGGCGCTGATCCAGTACGGGGTGTGCGCTCTGGTGCTGCTCGCCGTGGTGGTCGCGACGCTGGTCAGGACCGCCCAGCTCGTGTGAGTAACCGGCGTTGTCCACAGACTGTGGCGGATCTTGTGCACATTGTGCGGGAACAGCTGTGCCCCCTGTCGCTGAACCGGGTTTTCCCAGGTCAGGCAGGGGGCGAACAAGCTTCCGGATTCCGGTAGGTCTGTCAGACCGGCGTCAACCCCGGATGAGTTATCCACAGATCTTCTTTCTTTTCCACCTGTGTGGATAACACCTGTGGATAACTCAGTGGATAGTCCTGGGCAGAGCTGTCGCGGAGCGCCGTTGAGCTGCGGTGGAGCTCCCGTGGTGCCGCTTCCCGGTGGCTACTTCCACTGGGTGGAGACACCGAAGCCTGCGGCGATGAAGCCGAAGCCGACCACGATGTTCCAGTTGTCGAGGCCGTCGACGGGCAGCGAGCCGTCCGTGACGTAGAAGACGACGATCCAGGCCAGGCCGATGAGGAACATGGCCAGCATGACCGGTGCGACCCAGCCGCGGTTGGTCAGCTTGATGTTGGTCGCCTGCTTCGCCGTGGGCGGCGTGTAGTCGGCCTTCTTGCGGATACGTGACTTCGGCACGAGGGTCTCTCCTGTCGATGCGCTGCGTGGCCGCGCAGGGAACTGGGGCGGGCTCCGGGGCAGCGTACAAGGGGACACTGAGAGCTCCCCCGGGCGTCCGTTAGCGTAGTGCTTCCGCGGCGCCGAAGGAGATAAGGGTACGTTGAGCAATTCCGCCGACTCTCCCGGTACGGGTTCCACTCCTGCCGGTAAGCGCCGTTTCCGGCCCGTTCGGGTACTCACGGCAGCCGTCTTCGCCCTCGCGGGCCTCATTTTCTTCACCAGTTTCAACACCGCCAAGGGCACCGACATCCGCACGGACGCCTCCTTGCTCAAGCTCTCCGACCTGATCGAGGAGCGCAGCCACAAGAACGCCTCGCTGGACGAGTCCAACGGCGTGCTGCGTGACGACGTCGACTCCCTGGCCGGGCGGGAGGACGGCAGCACGGCCGCCGAGGACGCCAAGCTGGCGGCGCTGGAGAAGAACGCGGGCACCCAGCAACTCAAGGGCGAGGCGCTCACGGTCACGCTCAACGACGCCCCGCCGAACGCGACGGCCAAGCTGCCCGGTTACCCCGAGCCGCAGCCCGATTACCTGGTCATCCACCAGCAGGACCTCCAGGCGGTCGTGAACGCCATGTGGGAAGCCGGTGCCGAGGGCATCAAGGTGATGGACCAGCGGCTGATCTCCACGAGCGCCGTCCGCTGCGTCGGCAACACCCTGATCCTCCAGGGCCGCGTCTACTCGCCCCCGTACAAGATCACCGCGATCGGTGACCCGGACAAGCTCAAGGACGCGCTGGCCGCCTCCCCCGCGATCCAGAACTACATGGTGTACGTCAACGTCTACGGACTCGGATGGAAAGTCGAAGAGGACGGGACGGTGACTCTTCCCGGCTACTCGGGCACAGTGGATCTCCACTACGCGAAGCCCGTGGAGTAGCACGGGGTAGTGGCGGAGTAGTGCCTGATTAGCTGTTGCTGCCGCTGGGGGACCCTGTGTCGGTGCGAGTGGTCGTCAGGACGATCAGTGAACTGTGCATCACCGTCGGCACCCTGATCGTGCTCTTCGTGGTCTACGTGCTGTTCTGGACGGGCGTGAAGGCCGACAGCGCGATGGACCGGCAGATCGACCAGCTCCAGGAGCAGTGGTCCAGGGGGAGTGTGCAGCCGTCGGCCGCGGCCCCTCCCCGGAGTTCAGACCCAGGCCCGAGTCCGAGTACCGGGCAGAGCGAGAGCCCCGCGAAGTCTCCGGCGCCGCCCGCCTCGTACGCGTATGGCAAGCCCTTCGCTGTGATGTACATCCCCCGGCTTGGTTTCACGTGGAACAAGCCGCTCCTCGAAGGGACCGGTACCGACGTCCTGAAGAAGGGGCTGGGCCACTACCGGGGCACGGCTCAGCTCGGGCAGCCGGGGAACTTCGCCGTCGCGGGGCACCGCCGTACGTACGGGGATCCGTTCAAGGACTTTCCCGAGTTGCGGAGGGGGGACGCGGTGGTGCTGACCGACGGGACGACGTGGTTCACGTATCGCGTCGACAAAGGCCCTTACAAAACGCTGCCCTCCGACATTGAGGTGATCGATCCTGTGCCGCGTAAATCCGGGTACACCCGTCCGGGCCGGTATCTCACGTTGACCACGTGCGACCCGGAGTGGGGGCACAGTCATCGGCTGATCGTCTGGGCGCATCTTGATTCCACACAGCCTGTGGAGGCTGGGAAACCTACGGCGCTACGCCGTTAGTCTGGTGCGGTACGGCGACGGAAGGGACGGCATGTACGGCTGGATCTGGCGGCATCTGCCGGGGAACGCGTGGGTGAGGGCGTTGATCGCCTTCGTGCTGACCCTCGCTGTGGTCTACGTGCTCTTCCAGTACGTCTTCCCGTGGGCCGAACCGCTGCTGCCCTTCAACGATGTGACGGTGGACAACCAGTGAGCGCCCGGATTCTCGTCGTCGACAACTACGACAGCTTCGTCTTCAACCTGGTCCAGTACCTCTATCAGCTGGGTGCGGAGTGCGAGGTGCTGCGCAACGACGAGGTGTCGACGGCGCACGCTCAGGACGGTTTCGACGGGGTGCTTCTGTCGCCGGGACCGGGTGCTCCCGAGCAGGCCGGGGTGTGTGTCGAGATGGTCCGGCACTGTGCGGCGACCGGCGTTCCCGTCTTCGGCGTCTGCCTGGGCATGCAGTCGATGCAGGTGGCGTACGGCGGTGTCGTGGACCGGGCGCCCGAGTTGCTGCACGGCAAGACGTCGCTCGTGGAGCACGGAGGCCTGGGCGTTTTCGCCGGCTTGCCCTCTCCCTTCACCGCGACCCGCTACCACTCGCTCGCGGCCGAGCCGGAGACGGTGCCGGCGGAGCTCGAGGTCACGGCGCGTACCCACGACGGGATCATCATGGGGCTGCGGCATCGTGAACTGGCGGTCGAGGGTGTGCAGTTCCACCCCGAGTCGGTTCTGACCGAGCACGGGCACCGCATGCTCGCCAACTGGCTGGTGGAGTGCGGATACCAGGGGGCCGTGGCGAGGTCGGCGGGGCTCGCCCCGGTGGTGGGCAGGGCCACGGCGTGACCGCGCTGCGCCCCGAGCGCGAGAGCTCCTCCTACGGCGGCGAGGCCGCGTACGGGGGCGCCGAAGCGTTCGAGGGCGCCGAGGCGGGGGCCCAGGACTTGAGGGCCGCCGCCCAGGACTTGGGGGCCGCGCAGGCTTTCGAGGCGACCCAGGCCTTCGAGGCGGCGGTCGAGCAGTTGGCCGACCCTCTGACGGATCCGCTGCCGGGGCGGCGACAGGCGGCCACCGGTCAGCACCGGGCTCCTCGGCAGCCCCTCCCACCTCAGCAGTCCGCTCCTCCTGAGCAGCCCATTTCCTCTCAGCAGCCCGTTCCCCCACGGCAGGCGCCTCAAGGGCACGCCGCTCCGCGGCAGACGCCTGAGCGACAGGCTCCGTCGCGGCAGGGCTCCCAGGAGCAGGAGTGGTACGACCCGGAGGGCTTCGTACACGACCGGTACGCGGCGCCCGAGCCGACGCGGCCGCGGCAGCCGTCGTACGAGGAGCCGGTCGCCCCGCCGTACCGGGAGCCTGTCTCGGTGCCGTACGAGCAACCGCGCCCGGCGCCCGCGCCGTTGGACGACGAGACGGTGGCGCTGCGCATCCCGGACACGGACCGAATAGCAGGGGCCGCTGCCCGGAGTGCCGCCGAGGGCGCGCCGGTGCCCGGTGGTCGTGCCGCCCGGCGTAAGGCGGCGCGGCGCCACGGGCGACGTGGAGGCGCTCAGGAGCCTCTGGAGCCCCCCGGGTCCCAGGAGTCGCCCGCGTCGCCGGAGAAGGGCGCTGAGGCGCCTCTGACGCGGATGGAGGCGCGGCGGGCGGAGCGGGCGCGGAAGCCTGGGGCCGCGGTCATCGCGAGCCGGGTGATCGGTGAGGTGTTCATCACCACCGGCGTGCTGATGCTGCTGTTCGTGACCTACCAGTTGTGGTGGTCGAACGTGCGGGCGCACCAGCAGGCGGACAAGGCCGCGAACAATCTTCAGCAGGACTGGGCGACGGGCCAGGGGAAGCCGGGGACGTTCGAGCCGGGACAGGGCTTCGCCATCCTGCACATCCCGAAGCTGGACGTGGTCACGCCCATCGCCGAGGGCACGAACAAGTCGAAGGTGCTCGACCGCGGGATGGTGGGCCACTACGCGGAGGGCAGCCTGAAGACGGCGATGCCGGACGCCAAGACGGGCAACTTCGCGCTGGCGGGTCACCGGAACACGCACGGGGAGCCGTTCCGGTACATCAACAAGCTCGAGCCGGGCGACGAGATCGTCGTCGAGACGCAGGACGACTACTACGTCTACAAGATGACGTCGATCCTGCCGGTGACGAGTCCGAGCAACACGGCTGTGATCGATCCGGTGCCCAAGGGTTCGGGTTTCACCGAGGCGGGCCGCTACATCACGCTCACCACCTGCACACCGGAATTCACCAGTAAGTACCGGATGATCGTGTGGGGCAAGATGGTCGAGGACCGGCCGCGCAGCGAGGGCAAACCGGAAGCGCTCGTCCAGTAGTGGCGCGACAGCAGGGCCGTCGGCAGTAAGAGCACGTGGACCACCCGAGACAGACCGGACCCGAGACAGACCACCGGACCCGAGACAGACCAGACGGGGCAGATGCACAGTGGCAGCGAGTACCGACCACGACGAGCGTACGGACGTCGAGGAACCGGCGCCGGCGCCGCGACGCCGCGGCTCCGGCCGGCTGGCGATGGCGGTCAGTGTCTTCGGTGAACTCCTCATCACCGCGGGTGTGGTGCTCGGCCTGTTCGTCGTCTACTCCCTGTGGTGGACGAACGTGGTCGCGGACCGGGCGGCGGACCGGCAGGGCGACAAGGTCCGCGACAACTGGGCGTCGGCGGACACCGGCCCGGGAGCCCTGGACACCAAGGCCGGCATCGGCTTCCTGCATGTCCCGGCGATGAGGAACGGCGAGGTCCTGATCGAGAGGGGCACGACGTCCGAGGTCCTGAACGACGGCGTCGCCGGCTACTACACGGACCCCGTCAAGTCCGCCCTGCCGACGAGTGACAAGAACGGCAACTTCTCCCTCGCCGCCCACCGCGACGGCCACGGCGCGAAGTTCCACAACATCGACAAGCTCAAAAAGGGCGACGCGATCGTCTTCGAGACCAAGGACAAGTGGTACGTCTACAAGGTCTACGACATCCTCCCGGAGACCTCGAAGTACAACGTCAAGGTCCTCCAGTCGGTCCCCGAGCAGTCCGGCAGAACGAAGCCGGGCCAATACATCACGCTGACGACGTGCACGCCCGTGTACACGTCCCGGTACCGGTTCGTGGTGTGGGGGGAGTTGGAGCGGGTGGAGAAGGTGGACAGCGATCGGACGCCGCCGAAGGAACTGCGCTGAG
This sequence comes from Streptomyces sp. NPDC050535, assembly GCF_044457665.1. Classification (NCBI taxonomy): domain Bacteria; kingdom Bacillati; phylum Actinomycetota; class Actinomycetes; order Kitasatosporales; family Streptomycetaceae; genus Streptomyces; species Streptomyces sp. NPDC050535. The sequence continues at coordinate 224,316 of NZ_JBITHE010000005.1, read as the reverse complement.
GTGACCAGGCCCCTGTGAGGGGTCGTCGTCGTGCGGCTGCTCCAGGACCGGCAGAGCCGTGCCGGCGGACCGGCAGAGCCGTGCCGGCGCTCTCTTCTCCGCGCCGGATGCGCGGGCCGTTCACCGAACGGACGGACGACGAAGTCCCGGCTCCTCTGGGAGGGGCCGGGACTTGGCTGTCGTGCTGGGCGGAGTCAGTTCTCCGTGCGGGGCACTATCCGGAGTTGCCGCCGAAGAAACCGCCGCCGTTGTCTCCGCCGTTGTCGCCGCCGGTGCCGGCGGTCGTGAGGGTGATCGTCGTGTCACCGGGGTTGTCGACCTCGGTGTTGACCGGGTTCTGCTGGAGGACGATCGCGTTGTCGCCCTCGTCGCTGCCGTCGGCGAAGTCGATGTTGTTGAAGCCGGCCTGCTGGAGCGTCTGCTTCGCGACCGCCACGGTCTGGCCGATCACGCTGGGCACGGCCGTCTTCTCCTTGGGCTTGGCCTTGCCGATCTCGATCTGCACCTGGGATCCGGGGTCGACCTTCGACCCGGCCTGCGGTGTGGTCTTGATGACCTTGCCGACCTGGTTGGCGTCGTCGGTCTCCACCTCGGTGCAGTTGCCGACCAGGTTGCTGGACGTCATCTGCGCCTTGGCGGCGTCACAGGACTGGTTCAGGACGTCCGGAACCGTGGACTGCTTCTTCTCGACGGCGATGGTGAGGGTGACCGTGGATCCCTTCTCCACCTCCTTGCCGAGAATCGGGTCCTGCGACAGGACGGTGTCCGGGTCCTCCGTGGACTCCTGCGTCTTGGTCTTGACCTCGAGCTGGTAGTCGTCGCCTTCGAGGATCGTCTTGGCCTCGTCGAGGCTCTTGCCGACGACACTCGGCACCGCGACCTTCGGCGCTCCCGTCGAGACCACCAGGTTGACCGTGCTCTGCTTCTCGACCTCGGTGTCGGCGGCCGGGTCCTGCGAGCAGATGTTGCCCTTGGGCTGGTTCTCGCAGGGCTTCTCGGTGAAGGCCAGCTTCAGGTCGGAGTTGACGGCCAGTTTCTCCGCGTCCGCCTTGGTCTGGTCCACGAAGCGGGGTACGGAGACGTTCGTGTCGGCCGCGCTGTTGCCGCTGAACGCCCACTTGCCGATCAGGATCGCGCCGACGAGGACCAGGACGCCCGCCACGACGAGCAGGATCGTCGAGGTGTTCGTCTTTTTCTGGCGGCGGCGGTCGGGGCGGTCGTCGTAGCCGTAGCCGCCGTCGTCCGGGTTCGTCGGGGGGAGCATGGAGGTGGCGCCGGCGTCCGCGGAGCGCATGGCCGTGGTGGCCTGGTCTGCGCCGTAGCCGCCGTACCCGACGGAACCCATGGCCGCGGTGGCCGCGACGGGCTGGCCGTCGAGGCAGGCCTCGATGTCGGCGCGCATCTCGTCGGCGGACTGGTAGCGGTAGTCGGGGTCCTTGACGAGCGCCTTGAGCACGATCGCGTCCATCTCGGGCGTGATCTCGGGGTCGAAGACGCTCGGGGCCTGCGGTTCCTCACGCACGTGCTGGTAGGCGACCGCGACCGGGGAGTCGCCGATGAACGGCGGGCGGACGGTCAGCAGCTCGTACAGCAGGCAGCCCGCGGAGTACAGGTCGGAGCGGGCGTCGACCTGCTCGCCCTTCGCCTGCTCCGGCGAGAGGTACTGCGCGGTACCTATGACGGCGGATGTCTGCGTCATGGTCATGCCGGAGTCGCCCATGGCGCGGGCGATGCCGAAGTCCATGACCTTGACCTGGCCGTTGCGCGTGAGCATGACGTTGGCGGGCTTGATGTCGCGGTGGACGATGCCGGCACGGTGGGAGTACTCCAGGGCCTGGAGGATCCCGATGGTCATCTCCAGGGTGCGCTCGGGCAGCAGCCTGCGGCCCGAGTGCAGCAGCTCGCGCAGCGTGGACCCGTCGACGTACTCCATCACGATGTACGGGATGGACGTGCCGTCGATGTAGTCCTCACCCGTGTCGTACACGGCGACGATCGCGGGATGGTTGAGCGAGGCGGCCGACTGGGCCTCCCGGCGGAACCGGGCCTGGAACGACGGGTCGCGCGCGAGATCGGCTCGCAGCGTCTTCACCGCCACCGTGCGGCCGAGCCGGGTGTCATGCGCGAGGTATACCTCCGCCATGCCACCACGGCCGAGCACGTGGCCCAGCTCGTACCGGCCGCCGAGGCGACGCGGCTCTTCCATAGCTACCTACCAGCCCTCTCCGTCGGTCCCGACCGCACCGTTGTGTGGTCCGGCGGTGTGCTGTCCGGGCATACCGTACCCGGCTCGCCGTCTGTGACCTGGCCACAATCGTCACCCGATACAGGACCGGTATCCCAACGTGCACGGATGTGCATGAGACGTGACGGGGGTCACTTGGTGCTGTCGATGACTGCCTTCATCACATTCTTCGCGATGGGGGCCGCGAGGCCGCCACCAGAGATGTCGTCGCGGTTGGCGCTCTCGTCCTCGACCACCACGGCGACGGCGACCGGGGAGCTGCCGTCGCTGAGCTTGGCGTACGAGATGAACCAGGCGTACGGGTTCTCGCTGTTGTCGACGCCGTGCTGGGCGGTACCGGTCTTGCCGCCCACCGTGATGCCGTCCTCGTTGATCTGGGCGTTGGTGCCCGTGCCCTCCTTGACGACCGTCTCCATCATCGACTGAAGGATCTGGGCGTTCTCCGAGGACAGCGGCTCGCTCATCTTCTCGGGCTCGGTCTGCTCGATGACGTCGAGGCCGGGAGCCTGGAGCTTGTCGACCATGTACGGCTTCATGAGCGTGCCGTTGTTGGCGACGGCCGAGGCGACCATGGCCATCTGGAGCGGGGTCGTGGCGGTCTCGAACTGGCCGATCGAGCTGAGTGCGGTCTGCGGCTTGTCCATGTCGTCGGGGAAGACGGAGGCGCTGGAGCGGACCGGCGTGAACTGCTCGGAGTTGAAGCCGAACTTCTCGGCCTCCGCCACCATCTTGTCCTTGCCGAGGTCGGCGCCGATCTTGCCGAAGACGGTGTTGCAGGAGACGCGGAGCGCTTCGCGCATCGTCGCGTTCTTGCAGGGGATGTTCCCCTCGTTCTTCAGCTCGGTCGTGGTGTTCGGCAGGGTGTAGGGCAGCGGCGAGTCGGTCTTCTCCTCCGCGGACTTGTAGAGGCCGTTCTCCAGGGCCGCGGCCGCGGTGACCACCTTGAAGGTGGAGCCCGGCGGGTAGACCTCGCGCAGCGCCCGGTTGAGCATCGGCTCGTTGGGGTCGTTCTTCTTCTGGAGCGCGGTCCAGGCCTTGCCGTCGACGCTCGTGGAGTTGCCGGCGAACTTGGAGGGGTCGTACGAGGGGGTGGAGGCGAGGGCCAGGATCGCGCCGGTCTCGGGGTCGATCGCGGCGACGGCGCCCTTGCCCTGCTTGAGGAGCCCTTCGTACGCGGCCTTCTGTGCGGCGGCGTTGAGGGTGGTGACGACGTTGCCGCCCTGCTTGGCCTCGCCGGTGATCATGTCGAGGGTGTTGCGGAAGAAGAGCCGGTCGTCGTTGCCGGTGAGGATGCCGTCCTCGATGGACTCGAGCTGGGTGGCGCCGAAGGCCTGGGAGGCGTACCCGGTGACGGGTGCCCACATGGCGCCGTTCTTGTAGGTGCGCTTGTACTCGAAGTCGTTGAAGCTGTCGCCGCTGGTCTTGGTGGATCCGGTGATCGGGTTTCCGTCGACGATGATGTCGCCGCGCGGGGTGGCGTACCGCTCGATGGCGACGCGGCGGTTCTTCGGGTCGGCCCTCAGGGTGTCCGCCTGGACGTACTGGATCCAGTTGTCGCGGATGAGCAGGGCGAGGACGAGGAGTCCGCAGAAGATCGCGATCCGGCGAAGGGGCTTGTTCACGGGCGGACCACCTGGGTCATCTCGGCGTCGGGGTTGGGTGCGGGGGCCGGTGCCGGGCGGCGGGCGGTGTCGCTGATCCTGATCAGGATGCCGACGAGCGCCCAGTTGGCGATGACGGAGGATCCTCCGTACGCCAGGAACGGCATCGTCATGCCGGTCAGCGGGATCAGGCCCATGACGCCACCGGCGACGACGAAGACCTGGAGGGCGAAGGCACCGGAGAGGCCCACGGCGAGGAGCTTGCCGAACGGGTCGCGGGCGGCGAGGGAGGTGCGCACGCCACGCTCCACGATCAGGCCGTAGAGCACCAGGATCGCCATGATTCCGGCCAGGCCCAGTTCCTCGCCGAAGGTGGCGAGGATGAAGTCGGAGTTGGCGGCGAAGCCGATGAGGTCGGAGTTGCCCTGCCCGAGTCCGGTGCCGAGGGTGCCGCCGGAGCCGAAGGCCCAGAGAGCCTGCATGGACTGTTCGGTGTGGCCCACGACGCCCTGCTGGCTGAGCGTGTACTCCTTCATCGGGTCGAGCCAGGCCTGGACGCGCTGCTGGACGTGCGGTTCGAAGGTGGCGACGCTGACGGCGCCGGCCGCCGACATCAGCAGACCGAACACGATCCAGCTGGTCCGCTCGGTGGCGACGTACAGCATGATGATGAACATTCCGAAGAACAGCAGCGACGTACCGAGGTCGGTCTCGAAGACGAGGATCAGGATGGAGACGAACCAGACGACCAGGATCGGGCCGAGGTCACGGCCGCGCGGCAGGTAGAGACCCATGACGCGGCGGCTGGCCAGGGCCAGGGCGTCTCTCTTCACCATGAGGTAGCCGGCGAAGAAGATCGCCAGGACGATCTTCGCGAACTCACCCGGCTGGATGGTGAATCCGGCGATCGAGATCCAGATCCTGGCGCCGAAGACGTTCAGGCCCAGTCCGGGAACCAGCGGCAGCAGCAGCAGGATCAGGGCGCCGACCATGGAGATGTAGGTGTAGCGCTGCAGGACGCGGTGGTCCTTGAGGAAGATCAGTACGGCCACGAACAGGGCGACGCCCATGGCGGAGTACAGCAGTTGGCGAGGGGCCGCCTCGACGAACGTGCCGCTCGCCTGTAGCCGCTTCGACTGGTCCAGACGCCAGATGACGACCAGGCCGATGCCGTTGAGCAGCGTCGCCAGCGGCAGCAGCAGCGGGTCCGCGTACGGTGCGAACTTGCGTACGACGATGTGGCCGACACTGGCGAGCAGGCCGAGGCCGAGGCCGTAGCTCAGCAGACCCGGCGGCACCGAGCCGTTGATGGCGAGGCCCACGTTGGCGTAGGCGAACACCGGGATGGCGACGGCGAACGCCAGCAGTGCCAGCTCGGTGTTGCGCCGGCTCGGTGCGCCGATCGAGCCGATCGTGGACGTGTGGTGCGTCGGCGTGTTCGTACTGCTGCTCATGGTGTGACAGGGCCCCTCACGGCTGCTTACTGCTTACCGCACAGCGAGACCAGCTTCTGCTCCTCGTCGGAGAGGCTGGGGCCGGGTGTGGGAGTGGGTGCGGTCGTGGACTTGGACGAGGACGCCGAGGGGGTCGGCGTCGGTGTGGCCTTGGACGTCAGGGAGGTCTTTGTGGTTCCCGTGGTTCCGCCGGCCTCGCCCTCGCCGGTCTTGGCGTTCTTGTCGGCCTCGATGGCGCGGCGTTCGGATTCCTTCTTGCAGGCGGAGGCCTGCACGGCGAGCTCGTCGATCTTCGACTTGGCGTCGCTGAGGCCGCCTTCGGCGATGGTCGCCTCGATCTGCTTCTGCTGGTAGGGCGGCAGGTACTTGAGTTCGATCTCGGGGTGGTCCTTCTCGACCTTCGAGAGCGAGACCCAGGCCAGGTCCTGGCTGATGCCCTGGAACAGCGCGACGTGTTCGTCCTTGGCGCCGACGTAGTACTGCGTCTGGGTCCAGCGGTAGCCGCCGTAGAGGCCGGCGCCGATGACGCCGAGCGCGAGCACGATGAGGAAGGATCTCTTCAGCCACCTGCGCCGGGGGCGGGGCTTGACGAAGTCCTCGTCGGAGTAGCCGCCGAGGCCGTTGGTGTCGACGTAGCCGGTGGTGTCGCCGCTGCCGGGCGGGCCGAACTCGCCGCCGCCCTGTCCGGGCACCTGGCGGCCGAGGCTGGAGGCCCGGCCGGCGGGTGTCTGCATCGCGCCGTCGTCCTGGAGTTGGTGCTGATGCTGGTTCTCGGCGACGGCGCCCACGACGACCGGGGTGTCGGAGAGCTGGGCGGCGAGGGTGTCGCCGCCGTCGATGTCCAGGACGTCGGCGATGATGACCGTGATGTTGTCCGGGCCGCCGCCGCGCAGTGCGAGCTCGATGAGCTGCTGCACGGTTTCCTGCGGGCCCTGGTAGCTGGCGAGGGTGTCTTCCATCGTCTGGTGGGAGACGACGCCGGACAGTCCGTCGGAGCAGATCAGGTAGCGGTCGCCCGCGCGGACCTCGCGGATGGAGAGGTCGGGCTCGACGTGGTCGCCGCTGCCCAGCGCGCGCATGAGGAGCGACCTCTGCGGGTGGGTGGTGGCCTCTTCCTCGGTGATGCGTCCCTCGTCGACGAGGCGCTGCACCCAGGTGTGATCCTGGGTGATCTGGGTGAGTACGCCGTCTCGCAGCAGGTAGGCGCGGGAGTCGCCGACGTGGACGAGTCCGAGTCGCTGGCCGGTCCACAGGAGGGCGGTGAGGGTCGTCCCCATGCCTTCGAGCTGGGGGTCCTCCTCGACCATCATGCGGAGCTGGTCGTTGGCCCGCTGCACGGCGGTGCCGAGCGAGGTGAGGATGTCGGATCCGGGCACGTCGTCGTCGAGGGCGACGATCGTGGAGATCACCTCGGAGCTGGCGACCTCACCGGCGGCCTGGCCGCCCATCCCGTCGGCGATCGCGAGAAGGCGGGGACCGGCGTAGCCGGAGTCCTCGTTCCCTTCTCGGATCATGCCTTTGTGCGATCCGGCGGCGAAGCGCAGTGACAGACTCATGCGCACCTCGCCCGTCGGCTCCGGGTACATCCGCACGGTGCCCACCCTCCGGTCGGGAGCGCGCGGGCGTCCTTCGTCTGGACCGCCGCCGCGTGCTCGCTCCGCTCGCGCCTATTCATGATGTAGCACTACTTCCGCAGCTCGATGACGGTCTTGCCGATGCGGATCGGCGCGCCCAGCGGAATCGGTGTGGGGGTCGTCAGTCGGTTCCGGTCGAGGTACGTGCCGTTGGTGGATCCGAGGTCCTCGACGATCCACTGGCCGTCCCGGTCCGGGTAGATCCTGGCATGCCGGCTGGACGCGTAGTCGTCGTCCAGCACGATGGTGCTGTCGTGCGCGCGGCCCAGCGAGATGGTCTGCCCCTGCAGAGCGACCGTCGTGCCCGTGAGAGTGCCCTCCGAGACGACGAGCTTGGTGGGGGCGCCGCGCCGCTGGCGGCCGCCGCTGGGTGCCGCGGCCTGCTGGCGTTGCTGTGGTGGCGCGGCCTGGCGCGCTGCCGGCTGCTGCCTGTTGGCGTCCCGTCGCGACCCGCGCTGTGTGACACGCGTTCCGAACAGGTCGCTGCGGATGACCTGCACGGCCACGATCACGAACAGCCACAGAACAGCCAGGAAACCCAGCCGCATGACCGTGAGGGTCAGCTCTGACATTGCCCCCGCTTCACCCTTCGGCTTGCCGGTAAATGATGGTGGTGCTGCCCACGACAATCCGCGAGCCGTCGCGGAGCGTAGCGCGGGTGGTGTGCTGCCCGTCCACCACGATGCCGTTGGTGGACCCAAGATCCTGGACAGTTGAGGGCGTTCCGGTCCGGATCTCACAGTGCCGGCGCGAAACGCCGGGGTCGTCGATCCGCACGTCTGCTTCGGTGCTGCGGCCCAGCACCAGCGTCGGGCGGGAGATCTGATGGCGGGAGCCGTTGACCTCGATCCAGTGCCGTGTCCGGCCGCCGGGCTGGGCGCTCGGTGCCGCGGTGGGCCGCTGGCCCATGGGCGCGGGGGCCGGACGTCCGCCGGGCGGTGGGGCGGCGGGCATGGGCGGTGCGCCCGCGGGCTGGGCGGCGGGCGGATAGCCGTAACCGCCGGCCCGGCCCGGGGCCGGAGCCGCCGGGCCCGCTGGAGCGCGCTCCGGGGCCTGCTGGTTGGTCGAGGAGGCGAGCGTCCGGCTGCGCACCCGGTACAGACCGGTGTCGAGGTCGTCGGCCTTCTCCAGATGGACCTTGATGGGGCCCATGAACGCGTAGCGCTGCTGCTTCGCGTAGTCGCGCACCATGCCGGCGAGCTCGTCGCCGAGCTGCCCCGAGTAGGGGCTGAGGCGCTCGAAGTCCGGCGTGCTCAGCTCGACGATGAAGTCGTTGGGTACGACGGTCCGGTCGCGGTTCCAGATCGTGGCGTTGTTGTCGCACTCCCGCTGGAGTGCTCCGGCGATCTCCACGGGCTGGACCTCGGACTTGAACACCTTGGCGAAGGTGCCGTTGACCAGACCTTCGAGACGCTGCTCGAACTTCTTCAGGACTCCCATGGGGCACCTCCTCCTTCGTAGCCGTCCTGGTACAGCTTGCTGTCGTGGCGTTGTCGGTACTGCGGGTTCTGCTCGTCCTGCGGGTGTTGCCGGCCGTGCGGATCCTGCTCGTACCGCTGGTCGTGCTCGTACTGCTCACTGATCGTATCTACGCGCCGGGAAATCGGGTGGTTCCCCCTGTCGGCCCGGTCGACGGATGTCGACGGCTTCCGAAGTCCCTTCCCGAAGTTCCCTGCGATGTGCCTTTTCGAACTCCTGCGGGCACTGCTCCTGCGAAGGATCGTAGAGGCGGCCCGTGACCAGTGTCCCGCACCTGACTGTGCGGGCTGCCCTGCTCCTGGGTAGATGCCCAGGACCGGTACGAGGTTGATACGTGAACAGGTTCTGCTTGGTACCCAGGGCCGTCGCCGGGGAGGTGGCCTGGGCGGGAGTCCTGTTTCCGGAGGGGTGCCGGTGTGGTCCCGCGGGGGGCGTGTGCCCACCTCAAAGGGATGTGATTCCACCCCGATCAGCGTGCTAATCTTCTCGATGTCGGCAGGCGCTCGCACCACTGGTGGGAGACGGACGACACACCGAATGCGCGAGTGGCGGAATGGCAGACGCGCTGGATTCAGGTTCCAGTGCCCGCAAGGGCGTGGGGGTTCAACTCCCCCCTCGCGCACACAGGGAGCACCGGCAAAGTGCTCTGGTTTGTACTGAGGGAACGGGCGGCATCGTGATCACGATGCCGCCCGTTCTCGTTGTGTCCGGACGTGTGAACGCGGGCTGCCGACGGTTGTGAGCCGTCGGCAGCCCGCGTTGTGCGTGGTTCGTTGTGTGCTGTTTGTTGTCCGGTTTCTGTTGTCGATCTTCGGCTGTCCGGGCCGCGGTGAGGCCCGGTGGCCGGCCGGAGTGTGTGAGGAACGTCTCAGGGCTCGGGGCGGCTACGCGGCCAGGCGCTCGGCGAGTTCCTTGGCCTTGGTGGCCGCGTCGTCGAGGGCCTTCGTGCGGGAGGCCTCGAAGAGCGGGATCAGCTCGGACATCGCCGGGTTGTGCGGCGCCGCCGTGAGCTCGGGGACGATGAAGTCGAGGTCCAGGGCGAGGCTGTCGCGCAGGATGGCCTCGAGGTAGTTCTGCACGTACTCGTAGCCCTCGCGCGGGCTCCCGGGTCCGTAGGAGCCGCCGCGGCTGGCGACCACGGTGACCGGGGTGCCCTTGATCTTCGAGTCCTCGGTCGCCGCGGTGCGGCCCATGAGGATGACGCTGTCCAGCCACGCCTTGAGGGTCGAGGGGATCGCGAAGTTGTACATCGGGGCGCCGATCAGGATCGCGTCCGCCCGCTCGAGCTCCTCGATGAGAACCACGCGCGCGGCGAACGCGGCGGCCTGCTCGGGGGTGTGCGCGTCCGGGGCGGCGAAACCCGCGGAGTGGGCGGCGGCGGTGATGTGCGGCACCGGGTTCGCGGCGAGGTCGCGGTAGATCACCGTGCCTTCCGGGTGCTGCTCCTCCCAGGCCTTGCGGAACGCGTCCGTCACTGCGCGGGAGGCTGAGGCGGGGCCCGGGAACACGGACGAGTCGATGTGGAGAAGGGTGGCCATGGAGATCTCCAAAGGGAGTGGGGGGTGGGGTGGTCAGCAGGGAAGCCGCGCTCGGGGCTCCAGGACCGGCACCTCAAGAGGGCTTCTCTTTCGTACTGGACTATAGATAACACAGCTACTTACTTTTTTTCATCCCCTTGCGTGAGCACCGTACCCTGAAGGCATGCCAGAACTGGGAAGCCACGAGGACGCAGGGCCGTGCCGGCAGGTCGATGACGGCATGACCCGGGTTTTCCAGTTGCTCGGAAAGCGCTGGACGGGCCTGGTCGTGTCCGTCCTGGTGCAGCGGCCGGTTCACTTCGCCGAGCTGCGCAGGGCGATCCCCGGCATCAGCGAACGCATGCTCTCCGACCGCCTCACCGAACTCGGCGTGGCCGGACTCGTCGTGCGCGAGGTCGACGAAGGCCCCCCGCTGCGGGTCTCGTACCGGCTCACGGAGGCGGGAGCCGCACTGGAACCCGCTCTCAAGGAACTGGGGTCCTGGGCGGAGTCGCATCTGCCGGAGGGCGGCGGGTGTCCCAGGTGACGTGACCCGGGGCCACTGCCTTCCTGCCCGCCTTCCCGTTTCGTGCCTCGGCGTTTCGTGCCTCGGCGTTTCGTGCCTCGGCGTTTGGCGCCTCCCGTACCGCCTTGGTGTCCCGCCCTGGTGTCTCTGCCTTGTGTGTCTCCGCGAGCCCGCGGGGTTTTCCACAGGCTTCGTAGTTGTCCACAGGCTCTGACGCCTCTCAGCGACCGGCTGTACGGTCGTCGCAAGTTGATGTTCATGCACGGGGGAGGCGGTCGGAATGACCGAGCTCGGTACAGAAGTTCTGGCGCGCGAAGCGGACGAAGCGGCCCGGGCGCAGGAAGCGGCCCCGGAGCGGGAAGCCCGGCAGACACAGCCGAGGCAGACGTCCAGGGCCCGCGCCGTACGCGGCTTCGCGGCGTGGCCCGTGCAGGGTTCGCCGAAGGAAGAGGGCAAAGCCCTGCGCGGACGCGTGCCGCGCACCACGCACGCCGAGTTCACGGCGGACCCCGGCCGGCCCGATGCCGTCGGCGCGGTGGAGGAGTCCAACCGCGGCCGCATCCCCGGACTCACCCCGATACGGGTCGGCAGGATGGCGGCCACGCCCTTCGCCTTCCTGCGCGGTTCGGCCGGCCTCATGGCGTACGACCTCGCGCGCACCCCCATGACCGGGATCAGCGCCCAGATCTGCGGTGACGCCCACGCGGCGAACTTCGGCCTCTACGGAGACGCGCGCGGCGGACTCGTCATCGACCTGAACGACTTCGACGAGACGGTGCACGGCCCCTGGGAGTGGGACCTCAAACGCCTCGCCACCTCACTCGTCCTCGCAGGCCGCGAAGCCGGCGCCGACGAGGACACCTGCCGCAGAGCGGCACACGACACGGTCGGCTCCTACCGGCGCACCCTGAGACTCCTCGCGAAGCTCCCGGCACTGGACGCCTGGAACGCCATCGCGGACGAGGAACTCGTCTCGCACACCGACGCCCACGATCTGCTCGGCACACTGGAGCGGGTCTCCGAGAAGGCGCGGGGCAACACCAGCGGGCGGTTCGCGGCCAAGTCGACGGAAGCCGTGGAAGGCGGGGGGCGGCGCTTCGTGGACGCGTCGCCGGTGCTGCGCCGCGTACCCGACGAGGAGGCCGCCGTCGTCGCCTCGTCGCTGGAGGAATACCTCACGACCCTGTCGGAGGACCGCCTCCCCCTCCTGGCCCGCTACGCCGTGCACGACGTCGCCTTCCGAGTCGTCGGCACCGGAAGTGTCGGTACGCGGTCCTACGTCGTCCTGCTCCTGGACCACCGCGGCGAACCCCTCGTCCTCCAGGTGAAGGAGGTCCGTGCCTCGGCGCTGCTCCCGCATCTGGCCACGGCCGGCCACGCGATACCGGACGTGCCGCACGAGGGCCGCCGTGTCGTCATCGGCCAGAAGCGCATGCAGGTCGTCAGCGACATCCTGCTCGGCTGGACCTCGGTCGACGGACTCCCCTTCCAGGTACGCCAGTTCCGCAACCGCAAGGGCAGCGTGGACCCCGCCGCCCTCGCCGCCGACCAGATCGACGACTACGCCCGCATGACCGGCGCCCTCCTGGCCCGCGCCCACTCCCACAGCGCCGACCCCCGCCTCGTCGCCGGGTACTGCGGCAAGAGCGAGGAACTGGACGAGGCCATCGCGTCGTTCGCCGTGGCATACGCGGACCGCACCGAGGCGGACCACGCGGAGCTGGTGGGCGCGGTGCGGGCGGGGCGGATTGGGGCTGAGTTGGGGGTTTGAGGGGTGGGGTGAGGTAGGTGCAGGGCGGGGGGCGGGGGAGGGCGGGGGGAGGGGAGAGGCCCCCAGGCAGTGGTCCCGAGTGCCTCCGACGCCCTGTGGCCTACGCTGGTCGGGTGACGACGCCGGAAGCCGAGCAGAGCCAGTCCGAGCCCACCGACGAGGGGGCCCGGGACCAGCCCGGTGCCCTGGGGAGTGAGGCGGACGGTTCCGCCGTGGCGGATTCCCACGAGGCGGAGCCTGAGGGCGGGCCATCCTCCTCTGCAGAGCCGGTGGGCGAGCCGTTGCGGCCGGCCGGCACCGAGGGCGAGGCGTCCACGCAGCCTGAAGGCGACTCGACCCACCGGAGCGGCACTGAGGGTGAGACTTCCTCGCAGGCGGGGTCCGAAGCCGGTCCCGCGGAGGAGACGCTCCACAGTGCTGGTGCTGGTGCTGGTGCTGGTGCTGGTGCTGAGGCCGGGGCTGAGGGCGGGACGTCCGCGCAGGTGGAGGCCGACACCGCGGCGCGGCCCGAGGCGCGGTTGGAGCGGGCTGTTCGGGCGGCCGAGCAGGCGTTGATCGAGTTCGAGATCGCCGTGGAGACGTTCCGGGTCGAGGTCGACAACTTCTCGCGGCTGCACCACCAGAAGCTCGGACCGATGTACTCCCGGCTCGACGAGCTGGACGCACAGATCGCGGAGGCCCGGGCGGCGCGCACCGGGGATCCGGAGGACGTACGCAAGGCGGACGAGGCGCGGGCGCGGGTCATGCCGATGCCGGGTGTCGAGGAGCTGTTCCACGGCTGGATGGACTCCGAGGGACTGTTCCCGGAGGCCGTCGCGATGCTCACGGACCAGCCCGTGCGGCCCCCGCAGCGGGTGCGGCCCAGTGACGAGGCCCGCCAGCTGTACCGCGAACTGGTCCGCAAGGCCCATCCCGATCTGGCGCAGGACGAGGACGAGCGCAAGCGGCGCGACGAGTTCATCACCCGGGTCAACGCCGCGTACGCCCGGGGCGACGAGGCGCTGCTGCGGGAGCTCTCCGCGGAGTGGGCCGCGGGTCCCGTGCCCGAGGAGTGGAAGCCGAGCCGCAGCGAGGAGCTCTACGCCCGCCTCGAGTGGCTCTCCCAGCGCAAGGAGATGCTTGCCTTCGTGGCCCGTGAGCTGGAGGAGAGCGCCATCGGCGCGATGCTCAAGCTGGCGCCGGAGGATCCCGACCGCCTCCTGGAGGAGATCGCCGAACAGTTGCTGACCCAGGTCGGTGAGCGCGAGACGGAGCTGGCCGAGTTGGCGGGCGGCACCGCTCCCTGAAGCCGGCCGGTCCGGATCCGTGCCGTCGGCGGGCGGTTTCCCGCCGGGGATCGGACTGTCGGTGGGGTCGGGTAGCGTCGGCGGCATGAGTTTCGGAGCTGGTGTGCCCACGGTCGTGGTCGGGGATCTCGCGGACGGAGACTTCCTGCTGGACGTCCGGGAGGACGACGAGTGGAAGGCGGGTCACGCCGACAAGGCGTTGCACATCCCGATGAGTGAATTCGTCGCGCGCTACGGCGAGTTGACCGAGGCTGCGCCGCAGGACGGCAAGGTGCACGTGATCTGCCGCTCCGGCGGACGTTCGGCGCAGGTCACCATGTATCTGGCCCAGCAGGGCATCGACGCGGTGAATGTCGACGGCGGCATGCAGGCGTGGGCAGCCACCGGCCGGCCGGTCGTGGACGACGAGGGCCTGCCGGGTTTCGTGCTGTAAGGCGCCTCACCCGCACTTGGAGGGCTGCTGTCCGAGCCGTGGCGGGCGGTTCAGCCCAGTGGATGGGCCGCCAGCAGGTCTCCCAGCGCCTCCTCGTGCGCGGCCGCCGGACCGAGGGACAGCTCCAACTGTTTGGCCCAGGCGTGGTAGCGGTGCAGCGGATAGTCGGTGTCGGCGCCGAACCCCCCGTGCAGATGCTGCGCGGTCTGCACGACCCGTCGTACCCCTTCCGAGGCCCAGATCTTGGCGACGGCCACGTCCCCGGATGCCGGCAGCGCGCCTGACGCTCCGGTGCTGATCCGCCATGCGGCCTGCCAGAGCGTCACTTCCATCGCGCGCAGGTCGATGTAGCGGTCTGCGGCCTGCACGGCGACCGCCTGGAAGGTGGCGACCGGGAAGCCGAACTGCTCCCGCTTGCTGGTGTATTCGCTCGTCATCACGAGCACGCCCTCCCCGAGGCCGAGCGCCAGCGCGCACGTGCCGGTGACCAGCAGTTCGCGCAGCCACTCCCATGCGCCGTCCGCCTCGATGACATCCCGGGCGGCGATCCGCACGGACTCCAGGCGCAGCTCACCGAGTCGCTCGCCGGTGGTGGAGACCTGTTCGGCGAGTACGGCTCCTTCGTGGCCGCGGGGTACGAGGGCGAGGACGGTCCGGTCGGCGGTGTGTGCGGGTACGAGGGTGAAGTCGGCGTTCTGCGCCCAGGGAACGGCGGTCTGTGTCCCGTCCAGGATCCACGCGTCACCGTCCTGCCGTGCGGTCACGGCGAGTTCGGCCGGGTCATGGCCGCTGCGGCCGTTCGCGGCGACCGTCAGGACCAGCTCGCCCCGGCCCGCTCGCGTGAGCAGCCGCGCCTTCAACTCCTCTCCGCCGTACCGCTGCACGGTCACCGCTGCCGCGCCGCTCTCGAGCAGGGGCACTCGGGCGAGCACTCTCGCCGACTCCCGCAGTACCAGGCAGAGCGCGACGGGGTCGAGGCCTGCCCCGCCGTACTCCGTGTCGAGGAGCAGGCTCAACAGGTCCGCGTCGGCGAGCTTCGCCCACAGTGCCCGGTCGAAGTCCTCGGCCACGGCGCCCGGGGTGAGCGCGGGGCTGGGCACCCCGTCCGGTGCGACTCCGGCGAACACGGCCTTGGCCGCCTCGACCGCCGCCTGGTGTTCCTCGGTGAAGGTGAAGTCCACTGTCCCGTCCTCCCACGCACCGGCCGGTCGATCAGGCGGACGCCTGATCTGACGGAGCGTCAAGATAGAACAGGTTCTATGAGAAGGGAACGGTCGGCGGTGACGTGCGTCGGCGGTGGTGTATGTCAGGTGTGACGAACGTCGGTCGTGATCTGTGCCGACCGCGGTCCTCGTCCCGCACACGCGAGCTTCCGACCGACCGTTCGGTTTGCCTGATTCGATGGTGGGACGAGTCGCCGTAAGGTGTCAACCGCTGTGGATGACCTCGTGGCCACTGATGTGGCCGCTGTGGCTCCTGGGGCTGTGCCGGGCGATCTGGTCTGAGTACCGTTCCCGTGCGAACGCCGCAGTGCGGGGCCCGCGGGCGCTACGACCACGCCGCGCGGCCTCTGCGGCCGGCAGCGGGACCGAAATCGGGGATAGGGGCGGAATGGACGCGTACGACGAGGGCTCGAACGGCCGGCACGGGCCGGACGCGCCCGACGGGCCCGCGCCGGGCAGGCGCGGCGATCCCGGCGCACCGGACGCGTCAAACGCCGCCGACGCACGCGAACGCCCCGACGCACGCGAGAACTCCGGCGCACACGAGAGTTCCAGCGCACGCGAGAACTCCGGCGCACACGAGAGTTCCAGCGCACGCGAGAACTCCAGCAGGCACGGGAACCCCGGCGTACCCGACCTCCCCATCGCACCCGACGAGCCCACCGCACCCGACGAGTCCAGCGCGCCTGAACCGTCCAGTGCCCCTGAACTGTCCAACGCCGCTGACGCGTCGAGCGTGCCCACCGCGCCCGCCCCGTCCGAGGGACCTGCCGACCGGCTGCCCCCCACCGCGGAAGGCTCGCCGCCCGCTCCCACGGGCATAGCCAACCTCTCCCTCGGCTACCAGGTCACCGCCGCCTTCGCCATGGCGATCGTCGCGGTCGCCGCCTGTGTCCACCTGGGCATGGTGTTCCTGCATCTCGCGCCCTCGAACACCGTCTCCAAGCAGAACGGCCGCGCGATCGAGGAGTGGATCTACCCCGAGTTCGAGCAGAACTGGAAGCTCTTCGCGCCGAACCCCTTGCAGCAGAACATCGCGGTCCAGGTCCGTGCCCAGGTCCGTACGCCGGACGGCACCAGCCGTGAGACCGGCTGGTACGACCTGTCCGCGCTCGACGGAGCGGCCATCGACGGCAATCTGCTGCCGAGCCACACCGACCAGAACGAACTGCGCCGGTCCTGGGACTTCTTCGTGAATTCGCACGACGGCGAGAACCGGCCCACGGGTATGCGCGGCGACCTCTCCGAACGGTATCTGCGCCGGGTCGTGGTGCTGCGATTGGACCGGTTGGAGGCGGGCGGCAAGGAAGCGCTCGTCGAAAAGGTCCAGGTCCGTTCCCGTACGACCAATGTGACGCCCCCCAAGTGGAGCGAGGAGCAGGTGGCCGGCAAACCCGTGCTCCGCGAACTGCCCTGGTGGCCGGTCTCCGAGAGTGACCGGCAGCAGGAGACGACGGAGGCGAGCGCCCGATGAACTCCTTCGCCCTGTCGCTCGCGCGCGGCATCACCAAGGTCACCGAGGCGGCGCTCGGCCCCTACCAGAGCGCCGTGATCCGTATCGGGTTCTCCGTGACCTGGCTGCTGTTCCTGCTGCGCGAGTTTCCGCACCGCCAGGAGATGTACGGGCCCGACGCGCCGTGGAGCTGGGACATCGCCCAGCAGCTCATCGCGAACAACCACGCCTTCACGGTCCTGATGTGGTCCGACAGCCAGGTCTGGTTCGAGATCGTCTACGTCCTCGCCGTGCTGTCGAGTCTGTCGCTGGTGCTGGGCTGGCGGACCCGCGCGGCGTCCGTGTTGTTCATGGTGGGTGTGCTCTCGCTGCAGAACCGCAGCGTGTTCATGGGGGACGGCGGCGACAACGTCATCCACCTGATGGCGATCTACCTGGTCTTCACGCGCTGCGGCCAGGTGTGGTCGCTGGACGCGCGGCGGGCGCGGCTCGGGAGGGAGGCACGCGCGCGTGGGGAGCGGGTGGGGCCCGACCGGGTCGGCCCGGCGCTGTGGGGAGTGCTGGGTCTCGCGCTGGCCGCGGCGACGCTCGCGGGGCGGCTCAGTGCCGGCTGGCTGATGGTCTTCTGGGGGCTGTGGGCGGTGCAGGCCCTGTGGTGGGTCGTCAACAGCCGCGTGCGCGGCGCCGAGC
Source organism: Streptomyces sp. NPDC050535 (assembly GCF_044457665.1). Taxonomy (NCBI): domain Bacteria; kingdom Bacillati; phylum Actinomycetota; class Actinomycetes; order Kitasatosporales; family Streptomycetaceae; genus Streptomyces; species Streptomyces sp. NPDC050535. Next base: position 207,004 of record NZ_JBITHE010000005.1, on the reverse strand, counting down.
CCCGGATCCTGCTGGACATCGTCGCCAACCTCGTGCACAACGCGGCCCTGTTCGTGATCATGGCCGAGGCCTGTCTGATCTACGCGACCGCCGGCTGGTACAAGATCCAGGGTTCGCGCTGGCAGGACGGCACCGCGGTCTACTACCCGCTCCACCTGGACTACTTCTCGCCCTGGCCCGCCCTGTCCGACCTGCTGACCGGATACGGCACGATCGTGATGCTGGTGACGTACGGGACGGTCATCGCGCAGGTCGCCTTCCCCTTCACCCTCTTCAACCGGCGGGTGAAGAACGTCCTGCTGGTGGTCATGATCACCGAGCACGCGGTGATCGCCGTGGTGCTCGGCCTGCCGTTCTTCTCGCTGGCGATGATCGCCGCAGACGCGGTGTTCCTGCCGACGTCGTTCCTGCTGCTGCTCGGCGGATGGGTCGCACGCGCGCGTGGAGGGCTGTTCTCGGGCGGCGACGGGCCTGTGGTGCCCAGTCAGCGTGAGCAGGAGCCGAGCGCTTCGGATCCGGCCGAGGCCACGCACGTAGGCTTCAAGGCATGAGCGACCCCGACAACGGGCGGGACAGCGACCCCGACAGCGGGCCCGGTCGGCCCGGCGCCACGGACCCCCGGGACGCCGTACGCGCCTGGCACCGGCTCGCCGACGGTTCCGTCCTGCTCGACGGCTTCCACGCCCTCAAGCACGCGCTGCGCTTCCGGGCGCGTATCCCGGTGGCCGTCACGACCGACCGGCGCGCGGCCCTCGCGCTGGCCGGGGAACTGGCCCCCGACGTACGGGAGGCCGTCGACCGGCTGCTGGTGGAGGTCCCGGAGGCGACGCTGAAGGCACTGGTGCCGCGCCCGCACCCCACCTCGGTGGCCGCGCTCGCCGTACGTCCGTCCCGGGCGGCCCATCTGGAGTCGCTGGCCCGCATGCCCCGCCGCACGCCCGTCGTGGTCCTCGACAACCCGCGCAACCTGGGCAACGCCGGGGCCGTGATCCGGCTCGCGGCGGGCTTCGGCGCGACCGGGGTGGTCACGACGGGTTCGCTCGACCCCTGGCATCCCACGGTCGTACGCGGCGGGGCGGGCCTGCACTTCGCGACCGCCGTGGAGCGGCTGACGGTGGCCGAACTGCCGCCGGGCCCGGTGTTCGCCCTCGACCCGGAGGGCGAGGACATCCGGGGGATCAAGCTCCCCGACGACGCTGTCCTCGCCTTCGGCTCCGAGCGCAGTGGCCTGTCCGCCGAACTCCGGGCCCGCACCGACCACTTGGTGTCCCTGCCGATGCGCCCCCAGGTCTCCAGCTACAACCTCGCGACCAGTGTGGCGATGACGCTGTTCCACTGGAGCGCGACCGGGGGCGCGACGGCCTAGGGGGTGTCGTTCGGATCCGAACGACACCCCCTAGGCGTCCCTGCGTACCTCCACGACGCGGAAGCGGTTGGCGACGAACGCTCCGTCGGACAGCGCCGCGTTGGCCGCCGGGTTGCCGCCCGAGCCGTGGAAGTCGGAGAACGCGGCCGTCTGGTTGACGTACACCCCGCCCGTGAGGTTCAGCGAGAGCTGGGCGCACTCCTCCAGGCAGACCTCCTGGACGGCCCGCTCGAACTCCCCGTTGGTCGTGTACGCGCCGACCGTCATCGCGCCCTTGTCGCGGACCGTGCGGCGCAGCAGGTCCACCGCGTCCGTGGCCGAGTCGACGGCCACGGCGAAGGAGACGGGGCCGAAGCACTCGCTCATGTAGGCGGCCTCGTCGTCCGTCCCCTCCCAGTATTTCCGCGCGCCGTCGAGCTTGACGATCACCGGCGTACGGACGACCGCTTCCGGGAACTCCGGATTGCTGATCTCCCTTGAGGGGAGGGCGACTTCGCCGAGGCCGGAGGCGGCTTCCAGGCGGTTCTTCACGTCGGGGTTCACGAGGGCTCCGAGGAGCGCGTTGGCGCGGGCGTCGTCGCCCAGGAGCCCGCCGACCGACTTGGCGAGGTCGGCGACCACCTCGTCGAAGGACTTCGAGCCGTCCTCCGTGGTGATGCCGTCGCGCGGGATCAGCAGGTTCTGCGGGGTGGTGCACATCTGGCCGCTGTAGAGGGACAGGGAGAAGGCGAGGTTGGACAGCATGCCCTTGTAGTCGTCCGTCGACTCCACGATCACCGTGTTGACGCCGGCCTTCTCCGTGTAGACCTGCGCCTGGCGGGCGTTGGTCTCCAGCCAGTCGCCGAACGCCGTCGAGCCCGTGTAGTCGATGATCCGGATCTCGGGCCGTACGGCGAGGGTCTTGGCGATGCCCTCCCCTGGGCGCTCCGCGGCGAGCGCGACCAGGTTCGGGTCGAAGCCGGTCCCGGCGAGTACCTGGCGGGCCACCTGGACGGTGAGCGCGAGGGGCAGCACCGCGCGCGGGTGGGGCTTCACGAGTACGGCGTTGCCGGTGGCGAGGGAGGCGAACAGGCCCGGATAGCCGTTCCACGTCGGGAAGGTGTTGCAGCCGACAAGGAGGGCGGTGCCGCGCGGCACCGGCGTGAACTCCTTGGTCATGGTGAGCGGGTCCCGCTTGCCCTGGGGCTTGGCCCACTGAGCGCTGTCCGGGGTGCGGACCTGCTCCGCGTACGCGTACGCCACCGCTTCCAGGCCGCGGTCCTGGGCGTGCGGGCCGCCCGCCTGGAACGCCATCATGAAGGCCTGGCCGCTGGTGTGCATGACAGCGTGGGCGAACTCGTGGGTGCGGTCGCTGATCCGCTTGAGGATCTCCAGACAGACCGCGGCACGCGCCTCCGCGCCCGCGTCGCGCCAGGCACGCTGACCGGCGCGCATGGCGGGCAGCAGCACGTCGACGTCCGCGTGCGGGTAGGTGACACCCAGCTCGATGCCGTACGGCGAGACCTCGCCGCCCACCCAGTCGTCGGTGCCGGGCTGGCCGAGGTCGAGACGGGTGCCCAGGAGGGCGTCGAAGGCGGCCTTGCCCTCCGCCATGCCCAGGCTGCCGTTCTCGCCGTACGCCTTGGGGTGTTCGGGGTGGGGGGACCAGTACGCGCGCGTGCCGATCGCTTCCAGCGTCCGGTCGAGGGTGGGCCGGTGCTGGGCGATCAGCTGGTGCGTGGTGAGTTCGGCGGCCATCAAGGACCAACTCCTCGTCTCAAGAACACTTCGTGAGCTCATGACCTGGGCAGGAACAGGCGCAGAAACAGGCGGACAGAGTTAGAGTAACCGAACGATCGGTCGGGACAAGGGGGTCCGCCGCATCTGTGGAAAACCCTGTGCGGGAGGATCGCGAGCATGACAGCACTCGACCTCAGTAGCCCTGTGGCCGTCGTCGGCACCGGCACCATGGGCCAGGGCATCGCCCAGGTCGCGCTGGTCGCGGGCCACCTGGTGAGGCTCCACGACGCCGTGCCGGGGCGGGCCGACGCGGCGGCCGCGGCCATCGGCGCGCGCCTGGACCGGCTGGTCGAGAAGGACCGGCTCAGCGGCGCGGCCCGGGACGCCGCGCGTGCTCGGCTGCGCCCGGCGAAGGCCCTCACCGACCTCGCCGACTGCGTGCTCGTCGTCGAGGCGGTGGCCGAGCGGCTCGAGGTGAAGCAGCAGTTGTTCCGCGATCTCGAGGACATCGTCGTCGACGACTGCCTGCTCGCCACCAACACCTCGTCCCTGTCCGTCACGGCCATCGGCGGCGCCCTGCGCAACCCCGGCCGGCTCGTCGGACTGCACTTCTTCAATCCGGCGCCGCTGCTGCCCCTGGTGGAGGTCGTCTCCGGGTACGCCAGTGACTTCTCGTCGGCCACGCGCGCGTACGAGCTGGCGCGTTCCTGGGGGAAGTCCCCGGTGGCCTGCGCCGACACCCCCGGTTTCATCGTCAACCGCATCGCGCGGCCCTTCTACGCCGAGGCCTTCGCGGTGTTCGAGTCCCAGGCCGCGGACCCGGCCACCATCGACGCGGTCCTGCGCGAATCCGGCGGGTTCCGGATGGGCGCCTTCGAACTGACCGACCTCATCGGGCAGGACGTCAACGAGTCCGTCACGCACTCCGTGTGGCAGGCCTTCTTCCAGGACGTGCGGTTCACGCCCTCGCTCGCCCAGCGCCGGCTCGTCGAGTCGGGCCGGCACGGCCGCAAGACGGGGCACGGCTGGTACGAGTACGGGGAGGGCGCCGACCGGCCCGAGCCGCATACCGCGGAACAGGCGCAGCCGCCCGCCCACGTCGTCGTGGAGGGCGACCTGGGCCCCGCGGCCGAGCTCGTCGCGCTGATCCGCGAGGCGGGCATCCAGGTCCGCGAGGACGAGGAGGACCACGGCACGCGGCTGATGCTGCCCAGCGGCGGTCAGTTGGTCCTCGCCGACGGCCAGACCTCGGTCGAGTTCCGTGACGTCGTCTACTTCGACCTGGCGCTCGACTACCGCAAGGCGACCCGGATCGCCCTGTCGGCCTGCCAGGACACCGCTGCCCAGACCCTCGCGGAGGCCATCGGTCTCTTCCAGGCGCTGGGCAAGGACGTCAGCGTCATCGGCGACGCCCCGGGCATGATCGTGGCCCGGACCGTGGCCCGGATCGTCGACCTGGCGCACGACGCCGTCGCCAAGGGAGTGGCCACCGAGGAGGACATCGACACCGCGATGCGTCTCGGCGTCAACTACCCCCTGGGCCCCTTCGAATGGAGCCGCAGGCTCGGTAGGACCTGGGCCCACGACCTCCTGGAGGAGCTGCATCTGCGCGAACCCTCCGGCCGTTACGCGCCCTCGCTCGCGCTGTACCGCCACGGACACACCGCCGACAAGCGGGAGGGCACCTCATGACCACGGCCAAGCGGGACACGTACACCCCGGAGACCCTGCTCTCCGTCGCCGTCCAGGTCTTCATCGAGCGTGGCTACGACGGCACCTCCATGGAGCACCTCTCCAAGGCGGCGGGTATCTCCAAGTCGTCGATATACCACCACGTCTCCGGCAAGGAGGAGCTGCTGCGCAGGGCCGTCAGCCGGGCCCTGGACGGCCTCTTCGGGATCCTCGACGAGGAGCACGCGCGCGTGGGGCGTGCCGTGGAGCGCCTGGAGTACGTCGTGCGGCGCATGGTCGAGGTGCTGACCGCCGAACTGCCGTACGTGACGCTGCTGCTGCGGGTGCGGGGCAACACGGCCACCGAGCGCTGGGCCCTGGAGCGGCGCCGCGACTTCGACCACCGGGTGGCCGAGCTGCTGAAGGCGGCGGCCGCGGACGGGGACGTACGCGGTGACGTGGAGGTCCGGCTCGCGACCCGGCTGGTCTTCGGGATGATCAACTCGGTCGTGGAGTGGTACCGGCCCGACGGGCGGGGCTCGAGCGAGCGGGAAGTGGCCGACGCGGTGGCCGTACTGGTCTTCGGCGGGCTGCGCAAGGAGTCCTGAACGCCTCGGACGCCAACGGGCCCTGCCCCGGCCGGTCACCGAGGAGTCCTGTAGGCCCCGGTCGGTTCGACGGGCGGGGCCTGAGCACACCGGTAGGCCGAGGCCCTGAATACCCCCGTCGGTCGCGACCGGAGCCCTGAGTGTCCCGGTGGCCGGGGGGTTCAGCCCTGCGGTTCCAGGTCCTCCTCCTCGAACACCAGCAGTGTCCGGGTGCTGAGCACCTCCGGGATGGCCTGGAGGCGGGTGAGGACCAGTTCGCGCAGTGCCTTGTTGTCCGGGGTGTGCACCAGGAGAAGGACGTCGAAATCGCCGCCCACCAGGGCGATGTGGGATGCCCCGGGGAGCACTCTCAGCTGCTCGCGGACCGTGCGCCAGGAGTTCTGCACGATCTTCAGGGTGACGTACGCCGAGGTGCCCTGCCCGGCGCGTTCGTGGTCCACGCGCGCCCCGAAGCCGCGGATCACGCCGTCCTCGATGAGGCGGTTGATACGTGCGTAGGCGTTGGCCCGCGACACGTGGACGCGTTCGGCCACGGACCGTATCGAGGCGCGGCCGTCCGCCTGGAGCATCTGGAGGATGTCCTGGTCTATGGCGTCGAGGGGGCGGGCCGGCGGCAGCGCGGGGACGGCCTCCGGCGGCTCGGCCATTTGTTCAGGTGCCATGTCCCCCCGCCTCCCTACCATGGACGTACTGCGTCCATTCCAGGATGTGCAGAACCGTTTGTCCACAGGTTGACGGTGCCTGTAGCCAAAATGTGTCGACGACCGAACAATCGGTAGGTGCGACGCGTCACACCCGTGACGCGTCTGAAGCCGTCTCCCACGAGGAGGTGCCGTCATGACCGTCATGGAGCAGCGAGGGGCCTACCGGCCAACGCCGCCGCCCGCCTGGCAGCCCCGTACCGACCCCGCGCCGCTGCTGCCCGACGCGCTGCCCTACCGCGTGCTCGGCACCGACGCGGCCGCCCGGGTCGACCCCGCCCTGCTGCACCGCCTGTACGCGGAGCTGGTGCGCGGGCGCCGCTACAACACGCAGGCCACCGCCCTCACCAAGCAGGGCCGCCTCGCCGTGTACCCGTCCAGCACGGGCCAGGAGGCCTGCGAGATCGCCGCGGCGCTCGTCCTGGAGGACCGTGACTGGCTCTTCCCCAGCTACCGCGACACCCTCGCGGCCGTCGCCCGGGGCCTGGACCCCGTTCAGGCGCTCACCCTGCTGCGCGGCGACTGGCACACCGGCTACGACCCCCGCGAGCACCGCGTCGCCCCGCTGTGCACGCCCCTGGCGACCCAGCTCCCGCACGCCGTGGGATTGGCGCACGCCGCCCGCCTCAAGGGCGACGACGTGATCGCCCTGGCGATGGTCGGCGACGGCGGCACCAGCGAGGGCGACTTCCACGAGGCGCTGAACTTCGCCGCCGTCTGGCAGGCCCCGGTCGTCTTCCTCGTCCAGAACAACGGCTTCGCCATCTCCGTACCGCTCGCCAAGCAGACCGCCGCCCCGTCGCTGGCCCACAAGGCCGTCGGTTACGGGATGCCGGGCCGCCTGGTGGACGGCAACGACGCGGCGGCCGTGCACGAGGTGCTGAGCGATGCCGTGCGCCACGCGCGCGCGGGGGGCGGCCCGACGCTCGTCGAGGCCGTCACGTACCGCGTCGACGCCCACACCAACGCCGACGACGCCACCCGTTACCGAGGCGACTCCGAGGTCGAGACCTGGCGCGCGCACGACCCGATCGCGCTCCTGGAGCACGAGATGACCGAGCGCGGGCTGCTCGACGAGGACCGGATGCGGGCCGTGCGCGAGGACGCCGAGACGATGGCCGCGGATCTGCGCGAGCGGATGAACCAGGACCCGGTGCTCGACCCCATGGACCTGTTCGCCCACGTGTACGCCGAGCCCACACCGCAACTGCGCGAGCAGCAGGCGCAACTGCGCGCGGAGCTGGCGGCCGAGGCACACGGCTCGGCCGAGGCATCCGGCTCAGAGGGAGCCGGGCGATGACGACCGTTGCCCTGAAACCCGCCACCATGGCGCAGGCTCTCGGGCGCGCGCTGCGCGACGCCATGGCCGCCGACCCCGCCGTCCACGTCATGGGCGAGGACGTCGGCACCCTGGGCGGCGTCTTCCGGGTCACCGACGGGCTGGCCGAGGAGTTCGGCGAGGACCGCTGCACGGACACACCGCTCGCCGAGGCGGGCATCCTCGGGACGGCCGTCGGCATGGCCATGTACGGGTTGCGGCCGGTCGTGGAAATGCAGTTCGACGCGTTCGCCTACCCGGCGTTCGAGCAGCTGATCAGCCATGTCGCCCGGATGCGCAACCGCACGCGCGGCGCGATGCCGATGCCCATCACCATCCGCGTCCCCTACGGCGGCGGCATCGGCGGCGTCGAGCACCACAGCGACTCCTCCGAGGCGTACTACATGGCGACTCCGGGCCTCCATGTCGTCACGCCCGCGACGGTCGCCGACGCCTACGGTCTGCTGCGCGCCGCCATCGCCTCCGACGACCCCGTCGTCTTCCTGGAACCCAAGCGGCTGTACTGGTCGAAGGATTCCTGGAACCCGGACGAGCCGCCGGCCGTTCAACCGATAGGCCGCGCGATGGTGCGGCGTTCCGGCCGGAGCGCCACACTCGTCACGTACGGGCCGTCCGTGCCCGTCTGCCTCGAAGCCGCCGAGGCGGCCCGGGACGAGGGCTGGGACCTCGAAGTCGTCGACCTGCGCTCCCTGGTGCCGTTCGACGACGAGACGGTGTCGGCTTCGGTACGGCGGACCGGGCGTGCGGTCGTCGTACACGAGTCGGGTGGGTATGGCGGGCCGGGCGGGGAGATCGCCGCGCGGATCACCGAGCGCTGCTTCCACCACCTGGAGGCGCCGGTGCTGCGCGTGGCCGGGTTCGACATCCCGTATCCGCCGCCGATGCTGGAGCGGCACCACCTGCCTGGCGTCGACCGGATCCTGGACGCCGTGGGGCGTCTGCAATGGGAGGCGGACAGCTGATGGCCCAAGTGTTGGAGTTCAGGCTTCCCGACCTCGGGGAGGGACTCACCGAGGCGATGATCGTCCGCTGGCTGGTCGAGGTCGGCGAGGTCGTCGTCGTCGACCAGCTCGTCGTCGAGGTCGAGACCGCCAAGGCGATGGTCGACGTCCCCTGCCCGTACGGCGGTGTGGTCACCGCCCGGTTCGGCGAGGAGGGCGCGGAACTTCCCGTGGGCGCACCCCTGCTGACCGTCGCCGTGGGCGCGTCCGCCGACGGGGAGAGCGACGAGGGAAGCGACGAGGGATCCGGGAACGTGCTGGTGGGATACGGCACGGGGGCGCCTCCGGCACGGCGCAGGAGGGTCCGGCCCCCGGACACGACGGGCGCGCCGGCCTCGCGCCGGCCTGGGACTCCCCCGGGCACGCGGGTGGAGGCGGACGGTGTGACGGTCGCCCCGAACGGGGGGCGTGACCTCACACGGGCCGGAGGCGGTTCCGCCGCGCCTTCCGGCGACGGGGACCACACGGTCACCGAGGGCGGGTACGGGCCGGGTACGCATACCCGGCGACCGGTCAACGGTGATCACGGCGGCGCGGCCACGCGCGGGGACGGCCCCGTGCCGGTCATCTCTCCGCTCGTACGGCGGCTCGCGCGTGAAAACGGCGTGGATCTGCGCGAGTTGGAGGGTTCGGGGCCCGACGGGCTGATCCTGCGGGCGGATGTCGAGTACGCGCTGCGCGCGGCGGCGACGGGTCACGCACGGATGCCCGCCGCGGACCCCCTCCTGGCACCGGTCGTCGGACACGGTCCCGTCGCTCCTCTCGGCGCACCCCTTTCCCGGTCCCCGCAACAGCCGGCGAACGGGGTACCCGGCTCGGCCGGCACCCCGCACGGCACCCGCGTGCCCCTGCGAGGTATCCGCGGTGCCGTCGCCGACAAGCTCTCCCGCAGCCGTCGGGAGATCCCCGACGCGACCTGCTGGGTGGACGCCGACGCCACGGAACTCATGCGGGCGCGCGTGCGGATGAACGACGCGGGCGGCCCGAAGATCTCCCTCATCGCCCTGCTCGCCCGGATCTGCACCGCCGCGCTGGCCCGTCACCCGGAGCTGAACTCGACGGTCGACATGGAAGCGCGCGAAGTCGTCCAACTCGACCAGGTGCACCTGGGTTTCGCGGCGCAGACCGAGCGGGGACTCGTGGTACCCGTCGTACGGGACGCGCACGCCCGTGACGCGGAATCGCTGAGCGCGGAGTTCGCGCGGCTGACCGAAGCCGCGCGGACCGGGACACTGACACCCAGGGAACTCACGGGCGGCACCTTCACGTTGAACAACTACGGGGTGTTCGGTGTCGACGGCTCCACGCCGATCATCAACCACCCCGAGGCGGCCATGCTGGGCGTCGGCCGGATCGCCCCCAAGCCCTGGGTGCACCAGGGCGAGCTGGCCGTGCGTCAGGTCGTGCAGCTCTCGCTCACCTTCGACCACCGGGTGTGCGACGGCGGCACGGCAGGCGGGTTCCTGCGCTACGTGGCGGACTGCGTGGAACAGCCGGCGGTGCTGCTGCGGACCTTGTGACCGCCCCCGTCCACATGCCGCTCAGGGGGTGGCAATGATCCTTCGGACACCCATACTCGGGGGATGAACGCGTACGAGGCACCGGGTGACCCCGGCGCCCCTCTCCCGTACGACGCCGTCGTGCTCGCCGGAGGAGCCGCCCGGCGGCTCGGCGGGGTGGACAAACCCGCGGTGCGGGTGGGCGGCCGGGCGCTGCTCGACCGGGTGCTCACCGCCTGCGCCGACGCCGCCACCACCGTGGTCGTGGCCGACCCCCGGCCGACCGCTCGCCCCGTCCTGTGGGCCCGGGAGGACCCGCCCGGCGGGGGACCGCTCGCCGCGCTCGACGCCGGGCTGCGGCACACCACCGCCGAGTACGTCGTCGTGCTCTCCGCCGACCTGCCGTTCCTGACCGCGGGGACGGTGGGGCGACTGGTGGAGGCACTTCGGGCGAGCGGCACCGGTCCGGTGGATGCCGGAGGGAAACCGGGTGTCGCCGGTCCGGTGGATGCCGGGCGGAAGCCGGGCGTCGCCGACACATGGGACGCCGGAGAAAAGTCCGGTGCCATCGAGCCGGCGGGTACCGAAGGGAAGCAGACCGGCCCCGACGGCGTCCTGCTCGTCGATCCCGAGGGCAGGGACCAGCCACTCGTGGCGGCTTACCGAGTACGGTCGCTGCGGCGGGAGTTGGACGCGTTCACCGCCGATACGTCCACCGGTGACTCCGCCGCGGGCCGGACTCTGGCCGGGCTGCCGCTCCGGAAGCTCACCGCCGCGCTCGATCTCATCAGAATCTCCGACCCCGTCGCGTCCTTCGACTGCGACACCTGGGACGACATCGCCGCCGCCCGGGCACGTATCAGGGAGCATGGGCACGTGTTGGATGAATGGATTTCCGCAGTCAAGGACGAACTCGGCATCGATCTGGACGTCGACATCAGCGTCCTCCTCGACCTGGCTCGCGACGCCGCGCACGGGGTGGCCCGGCCCGCGGCGCCGCTGACCACGTTCCTCGTGGGGTACGCGGCCGCCCGGGCGGGGGGAGGCCCCGAGGCGGTGGCCGAGGCCGCGCGCAAGGCCGCCGCGCTGGCGCTCCGCTGGGCCGACGAGGAGGCCGCCGAAGCCAAGCCGGAGACGGGCCCCGCGGACGGAACCGGTGCGGGGCCCGTCTCCGGGCCGGACGCCGGATGACCGCCGCGCGCGGTACCCGGGACAGCCAGGGCGCCGGCGACCTCGACGACCTCGCGGTGGAGGAGGCGCTGGCGCTGGTCAAGGAAGGCAGCGCCCGAGCCTCGGCCGAGCCGGGCCCCGGCGACAGGGCTGCCCGAGGCGGCTCCCGTGCGCCCTCCGCACCCGTCTCCACCCCGCCGGGCGAACCTCGCGCGCACGCCCCCCGAAGCGGCCACGGAGACCAAAGCGTCGGCGGCCACAGAGACCGCAGCGGCAGCGGCCACGGAGACCATCGTGGCGGTGACCACGGCGTCCGTCACGAGGCCACCCCATGGCCCGAGGCCCGCACCACCGCCGAGCGAGCCGCCGGTTCCCTCCCCCGCCCCGCCCCCGTGTCCGTACCGCTGGACGCCTCCCTCGGCCTGGTCATCGCCGCCCCCCTCACCGCGCTGACGGACCTCCCCCCGTTCGACACCTCGGCGATGGACGGCTGGGCGGTCGCCGGGCCCGGCCCCTGGAACGTGCGCGAGGAAGGAGTGCTCGCGGGGCACGCGCAGCCCGCGGCGCTCACCGACGGCGAGGCGGTGCGGATCGCCACCGGGGCGCGTGTCCCACAGGACGCCACCGCCGTACTGCGCAGTGAGCACGGGCGCGGCGACGACAAGGGGCGGCTGCACGCGGCGCTCCCCGAGTATTCCGGCTCCGCCGCTGCCCGGGTGGCCCCCAACGTCGTGCACGGGCAGGACATCCGCCCGCGTGGCCAGGAGTGCCGCAGCGGCGACCAGCTCCTGCCGGTCGGCGCGCTGGTCACGCCCGCCGTGCTGGGTCTCGCGGCGGCCGCCGGGTACGACACCCTCGCCGTCATCCCCCGGCCGCGTGTCGAAGTCCTCGTGCTGGGCGACGAGTTGCTGACCGAGGGGCTGCCCCAGGAAGGGCTGATCCGGGACGCTCTCGGCCCGATGCTGCCGCCCTGGCTGCGCGCGCTCGGCGCCGAGGTCATCGCGGTGCGCAGGCTCGGTGACGACGCCAAGGCCCTGCAACGGGCCATCACCGGCTCCGCGGCCGGCCTGATCATCACCACCGGCGGTACCGCGGCCGGTCCCGTCGACCATGTCCACCCCACCCTGGGGCGCATCGGCGCCGAACTGCTCATCGACGGCGTCAAGGTGCGCCCGGGCCACCCCATGCTCCTGGCCCGCACCAAGCCGGACCAGTACCTCGTCGGCCTGCCTGGCAACCCCCTGGCGGCCGTCTCCGGGCTGCTCACGCTCGCCGAACCCCTGCTGCGCGTCCTCGCCGGACGGGCGGCGGCGGAGTCGTACACGCTGCCTTTGAAAGAAGCTGTGCAGGGGCACCCGTACGACACGCGGCTCGTCCCCGTCGTCCTGCGCGCCGACCGGGCGGTGCCGCTGCACTACAACGGACCTGCGATGCTGCGTGGCATCGCGGCGGCCGACGCCCTCGCGGTCGTACCACCGGGCGGGGCACGTGCGGGTCAGGAGCTGGAGCTGCTCGATCTGCCCTGGGCAGCAGCAGGAATCGGAGTGTGTTTCACGTGAAACTTCCGGGCCACGACGCGATGGCCCGCCAGGCGGACGAGCACCTCGTGACCCATCGGGTGAAACTCCCGAGGAACATCGTGGAACGCCCGATCCGCCAGGTCGGCAAGCGGGTGGCGATCGCGCTGCTGGTGCTCGCGGCCACGGCGTTCATCGTCTGGGCCGACCGTGACGGCTACACCGACAACTCGGACGGTTCCGTCGACCTTCTCGACGCGTTCTACTACGCGACCGTCACCCTCTCCACCACCGGATACGGCGACATCACCCCGGTCAGCGACGGCGCCCGGCTCACCAACATCTTCCTCATCACACCGCTGCGCGTGCTGTTCCTGATCATCCTGGTCGGCACCACGCTCGAAGTCCTCACGGAACGCACCCGCGAGGAATGGCGGCAGAACCGCTGGAGGGCGGCCTTGCGAGATCACACCGTTGTTGTCGGCTTCGGTACCAAGGGGCGGTCGGCCATAGAGACGGTCTGCGCGACCGGGTTGAAGAAGGAACAGGTCGTGGTGGTCGATCCAAGCTCCAAGGTGGTCGACGCGGCTACGGCCGAGGGGTACGCGGGGGTCGTCGGGGACGCGACGCGCAGCGAGGTGCTGGACCGGGCCGAGGTGCGCAAGGCGCGGCAGATCATCATCGCCACCCAGCGGGACGACACGGCCGTGCTGGTCACGCTGACCGCGCGGCAGCTCAACAGCGGGGCGAAGATCGTCGCCGCCGTGCGGGAGGAGGAGAACGCGCCGCTGCTGCGCCAGTCCGGTGCCGACGCCGTGATCACCAGCGCCAGCGCGGCCGGGCGGCTGCTCGGGCTCTCCGTGCTCAGTCCCGCCGCGGGCATGGTCATGGAGGACCTCATCCAGCAGGGCAGCGGGCTCGACATCGTGGAGCGGCCGGTCGTCAAGGCCGAGGTGGGCAAGGGCGTACGGGAGACGGACGACCTGGTGGTGAGTGTCGTACGAGGCCATCGGGTGCTCGGATACGACGATCCGGCCGTCGGGACACTCCAGTTGACGGACCGGCTCATCACCATCATGCGGGTGACGCCGGGCACCCAGGTGGCACCCGACGTCCAGCGCCTGCGCATGGACCAGCACAGGCTTTAGCGCTCGCGCAGGGTCACTTGCGGTTGTAGAGCCGCATCGTGATCGGTCCGAAGACCAGGATCAGCAGGCCCGCCCAGCCCAGTGACCAGGCGACCTCGGCGGCCGGCCAGTCGCCTGCCATCAGGCCGCGGACCGCCGAGGAGACGTGGGTGATGGGGCTGTTGTTGACGAAGGCCTGAAGCCAGCCGGGCATGGTCTTCGGGTCGACGAAGACGTTGGAGAGGAAGGTCAGCGGGAAGATCACCATCATGCTGACGCCCATCACCGACTTCTCGGTGCGCAGCAGCAGTCCGAACATGGTCCAGATCCACGAGAACGCGAACGAGAAGACCAGCAGCAGCACGATGCCGGCGAGTACGCCGAGGACCCCGCCGTCCGGGCGGTAGCCGAGGATCACGCCGACGACGAGCATCACGATCGATGCCATCGTGTAGCGCAGGGCGTCGCCGAGGAGATAGCCGACCATCACCGACGGCCGCCAGATCGGCAGCGTGCGGAAGCGGTCGAAGACGCCCTTCTCGATGTCCGTGTTGACCGAGACACCCGTGTACATGGTGATCATCACGACCGACATCACCAGGATGCCCGGCAGCAGGAACTGGATGTACTCCTTCGGCGATCCGGCCAGCGCACCGCCGAAGAGGTACGTGTACATCAGCACCATCATGATCGGGAACGCGGTGACGTCGAAGAGCTGCTCCGGCACGTGCTTGATCTTGAGGATCGCCCGCCAGCCGAAGGTCAGCGACGCCGACAGGGCGCTGGGCCGCGGCGGGCGTTCCTTGCTGATGAGGAGCTCGGCCAGCGACTCGGCGCTGACGGGGGCGAGTTCCTGGTTCTCGGTGGTCGTCGCGGTGCTCATACCGCCGCCTCCTTGTCCATCGTGTCGTCGGCCGCGGGAACCTCGGGGTCGGTCACATGTCCGGTGAGGGCGAGGAAGACCTCGTCCAGGCTCGGCTGGCCCAGCGAGAAGTTGTCGACGACCACGCCGGTGCGGGCCAGCTCGGCGAGTGCGCGCGCCGCCTGTTCCGCCGCGCCCCGGCCGTTGGCGGCGCCTCCGCCGACCCGGGCCGTCAGCGCCACCGGGTCCGGCTCGAGCTTGACCTCGGCGTCCAGGGTGAGGCGCAGCACCTCCCGCGCCTGCGGGCGCTGCGCCGGATCGCGCAGCCGCAGATGTACGGAACCGGCGCCGACGGACGCCTTCAGCTCGCCCTTCGTGCCCTCGGCGATCACCTTGCCCTTGTCGATCACCGCGATCCGGGACGCCAGCTGGTCGGCCTCGTCCAGGTACTGCGTGGTGAGCAGCACGGTGGTGCCCTGGGCGACGACCGCGCGCACGATGTCCCACACCTGGTTGCGGCTGCGCGGGTCGAGGCCGGTGGTCGGCTCGTCCAGGAAGAGCAGGTCGGGGGTGTTGAGGATGGAGGCGGCGATGTCGATGCGCCGCCGCATGCCTCCCGAGTAGTGCTTGACCTGCTTTCCCGCCGCCTCGCTCAGCCCGAATGCCTCCAGGAGCTGGGCGGCGCGGATGCCGGCGGCCCGCTTGTGGTGTCCGAGGAGGCGGCCGAGCAGCACCAGGTTCTCGCTGCCGGTCAGGTCCTCGTCCACCGACGCGTACTGGCCGGTGAGGCTGACTCTGGAGCGCACCTGGTCGGCCTCCCGTACGACGTCGTGGCCGAAGACGTGCGCCTGGCCGCCGTCGGGGCGCAGCAGGGTGGCCAGCATCTTCACGGTGGTCGTCTTGCCGGCGCCGTTCGGCCCGAGGACGCCGTAGACGGTGCCGGCCGGTACGGCGAGGTCGACGCCGTCGACGGCCCGGGTCTCGCCGAACGTCTTCACCAGACCCGCGGTCTCGATGGCCAGACCGGAGGCCGGTGTGCTCGGTGCGCTGAGTGCGCTCATGTCTCGGAGTCCTTCCGGGGACGGGGGCTACGCAAGGGAGACCGGTGCGGTGACGCGAACTCATCGCCCGCGGCCTGGGCAGTTCGCGCAGGTGTCCGTCTCCGCCGTTCGCACAGTCGTCCGCGGCCACGTCTCGCCGGCTTTGCGGTCTCTTTGCCTACACCGTGCCTCTACCGGCGGATCCGCGCATCCCGATTACCGCGGGCGCACGCCCCGATAACCGCGAGGAGTAGCGTCCCTCTCATGTACGCGATCACGATTCCTGAACCTGGTGGGCCCGAGGCGCTGGTGTGGGACGAGGTCCCGGATCCGGTGGCCGGTCACGGCGAAGTGCTGGTCGAGGTGGTGGCCAGCGCCGTGAACCGCGCTGATCTGCTGCAACGGCAGGGCCTCTACAATCCGCCGCCCGGCGCGTCCCCGTACCCCGGTCTCGAATGCTCGGGCCGCATCGTCGAGATCGGCGCCGGTGTCTCGGGGTGGGCGGTCGGCGACGAGGTGTGCGCACTGCTCTCGGGCGGCGGGTACGCGCAGAAGGTCGCGGTTCCGGCCGGGCAGCTGCTGCCCGTGCCCGAGGGTGTCGGCCTCCGGCAGGCCGCCGCGCTGCCCGAGGTGACCTGCACCGTCTGGTCGAACGTCTTCATGGTGTCCCATCTCCGCCCCGCCGAGACCCTGCTCGTGCACGGCGGCTCCAGCGGCATCGGCACCATGGCGATCCAGCTGGCGAAGGCCGTCGGCGCGAGGGCCGCGGTCACGGCGGGCACCAAGGAGAAGCTCGACTTCTGTGCCGAACTGGGCGCGGACATCCTCGTCAACTACCGCGAGCAGGACTTCGTCGAGGAGATCGAGCGGGCCACCGACGGGGCGGGCGCCGACGTCATCCTCGACAACATGGGCGCCAAGTACCTGGACCGCAACGTCAAGGCGCTCGCCGTCAACGGACGGCTCGCGATCATCGGTATGCAGGGCGGCATCAAGGGCGAGCTGAACATCGCCACCCTCCTCAACAAGCGCGCCGCCGTCACCGCGACCTCGCTGCGGATCCGCCCGCCGGCGGAGAAGGCGGCGATCGTCGCGGCCGTACGCGAGCACGTGTGGCCGCTGATCGCCTCCGGTCACGTCCGCCCGGTCGTCGACCGTGAGCTGCCGATGGACGACGCGGCGCAGGGCCACCGGGTGCTGGAGGAGAGCGGACACATCGGGAAGGTGCTGCTGGTCGCTCCCTGAGGAGGGACCCGACCGCCTTCGGCCGGTCCTTCGGCCGGGGCTTCCGCCGACCCCTCGGCCGGGGCTTCCACAGAGCCCCGGCCGAGCTCGAAGCCGAGTGGCTGAAGCCGGGCCCCGGCCGCGCCCGGCCGAGCTGAAGCCGAGAAGCGGATGCCGGGCCCCGCGCGGCGGTTTCGGCCGAGCCCTTCGTCCAGCCTTCAGCCACGCCGGAACCGCAGGGCGAGGAACGCCAGGCCCAGCCCCAGCCCGATGAGTATGAGCCCGCTGCCCAGGGGCACGATCCGGAGCACCGGTTCCGGGGCGATCCCGGGGCGGACGACGATCTGCCGTACGGGGATCGCGGCCTCCCGCGGCGGCTGGGAGGCCGCGCTCGCGTCGAGGCGGCCGGGGACGGCGGGGTCGCGATCCGCGTACGTCGGCATCGCGGCCTCGCCCTCCGGCTGCCGCCCGGGCCGCTGACGGCCCTCACCCGGATGGCTCCCCGCACGGGAGGGGTCGCCACTGGGCTCGGGGGCGTACAGAACGGCGTACGGAGCCGCATGCGGGCCGGCGGGCGACGCGGCGTACGAAAGAGGCGCGGCCCCGATCGTCAGGGCCGGCAGCAGTCCCACCACGCGCAGCGCACGGAGCCATGGAGTCACGCCGGTGACCCCCTCCCGGTGAGGAGTCCATGATCAGTGGGTCAAGCCTCACATGTCCCCTTTGCCCCGGCATCTCGGCCGGTCCCTCCGCGCCGGTGTCCTGGCCGACGGGCGGCCCGACGGATGCCGCGGTGGACGGGTGCGAGACAATGGGCGGCATGGAGATGCCGAGGAACGAACGGTCGCCGGAGAACCCACAGATCCTGGTCGTGGGCCAGGACGGAATGGCGCTCGGCGGCGCCGGGGACGAGGACTCCCGCGAGATCCCGGTGACGGAGATGGTGGAACAGCCCGCCAAGGTGATGCGCATCGGCAGCATGATCAAGCAGCTGCTCGAGGAGGTGCGCGCGGCACCTCTGGACGAGGCGAGCCGCGTCCGGCTGAAGGAGATCCACGCGAGCTCCGTGAAGGAGCTGGAGGACGGTCTGGCCCCCGACCTGGTCGACGAGCTGGAGCGTCTCTCCCTTCCGTTCACGGACGAGGGGATCCCTTCCGACTCCGAACTCCGCATCGCGCAGGCACAGCTGGTCGGCTGGCTGGAAGGCCTCTTCCACGGGATCCAGACCACCCTCTTCGCCCAGCAGATGGCGGCGAGGGCCCAGCTGGAGTCGATGCGCCGCGCCCTTCCGCCGGGCGTCGGCGGCGCCGAGGGAGACGAGAACCCGCACACGGGCGGACCGTACCTGTAACCCCGGGCGACACCCGCACAACGAAACGGGCCCGGCACGAAAGTGCCGGGCCCCTCGCATCTCAGAAGCAGATCCGGAGCAGACAGATCCGGAGCAGGTAGGTCAGGAGCAGTTGAGAAGCAGACCAGGAGAAGGCTCGGGACCGGGCGGAATCAGGACGGGTTGCCCGTCGACACCTTCAGCTCGATATCGGGCATGTCCCGGGGGTCGACGTCCGTGCCCTCGGAGGGGAACTGGTCCATGATCGTGCCCTCGCCGTACGTGTTCTCGTCGACGTACTCGATCTTCATCTTCCAACCCGCGGCCTGGAAGCAGGACTTCACCGACTTGATGTACCGGTAGGAGAAGTCCGGGACGCGGATCTTGGTCTCGTCGTTGTACGACTCCTGCGGCTCCGTGCACTTCTCCGTCTCGATCGTCTTCGTCGTGTCCGGACCCCGGTGCCCGGCCACCACGGACGGCGACCGGCTGGCATCGCCGCCGCCCTTGTCGTCGTCACCGGACCCGTTCTGGAGCAGCAGCGCCGTGATCAGGCCGCCGACCGCGACGAGCGCGACCGCGATCGAGCCGACGACAACCCCCTTGCCGCCCTTGCGGCCGCCCCCGGAGCCGCCCGGCTGGGGGGTCGGGTACTGAGGCGTCAGGTTGTACGGCGGCGGGGTGGAGACGCCCTGCTGCGGGGAGTACGCCGAGGCCCCCGGCGGCGCCAGATAGCCGCCCTGCTGCGGATAGCCGTACGACGGCGCCGGCGTCGGGTTCGGCGTGTGGGGCGACACGGGAGTCGGCGGACCGTAGGGACCCGGCTGGTAGGGCATCTGCACCGGACCGGGTGCGGGAGCGGCCTGGTCGACGGGCGGGAAGACCGCGGAGGAGACGCCCGCGCCGCTCGGCGTCTGGGCGCCCGGCACGATGCTCGGCGCGGTGCCGTGCAGCGACTGCGCGACGCGCAGGCACTCGTCGCGCATCGCCTCGGCGCTGGGGAACCGCTCGTTCGGGTTCTTCTTCAGCGCGCGGCTGACCAGCGCGTCCACGGCCGGAGGCAGCGAGCGGTTGACCGAGGAGGGCGCGACCGGCACCTCCTGGACATGCGCGTAGGCGATGGCCAGCGGCGAGTCCGCCTCGAAGGGCAGCCGCCCGGTGGTGAGTTGGAACAGCATGATGCCGACGGAGTACAGGTCGGACCTGGCGTCCACGGCTCTGCCGAGGGCCTGCTCGGGCGAGAGGTACTGCGGCGTGCCGACGACCATGCCGGTCTGGGTCATCGAGGTGACGCCGGACTGCATGGCGCGGGCGATGCCGAAGTCCATCACCTTGACGACGTTCCGCTTCGTCATCATCACGTTGCCCGGCTTGATGTCCCGGTGGACCAGGCCCATCTCGTGGCTGATCTCCAGGGCCGCCAGCACGTCCGCGGTGATCCTGAGGGCCTTGTCCGCCGGCATGGCGCCGTAACTCGCTATGTCCTGGTCGAGCTCCGAGCCGAGCGGGCGGCCCTCGACGTACTCCATGACGATGTACGGCGTCGTCATGCCGTCCAGGACGTCCTCGCCGGTGTCGAAGACCGAGACGATGTTCGTGTGCGTGAGCTTCGCCACCGACTGGGCCTCGCGGCGGAACCGCTCACGGAAGGCCTGCTCGCGGCCGAGCTCGGTGTGCAGCGTCTTGATCGCGACCTGGCGGTCGAGTACCGAGTCGTACGCGAGATGCACCGAGGCCATGCCGCCCTCGCCGAGCAAGTCGCGCAGTTGGTAGCGGCCGCCGGCGACCGCACGCCCCGCATACCGGCCCTGTGCGCCGTCCTGGCTCATCTTCTGCGTCCCCCATCGGCGCGGCGGCAGCGGCTTGTTCGCTCCCGCGGTCCGTGACTCGATGACTCGATTGTGATGATCGGTGAGGTGATCGGTGGTGCGATCTGCCCGGTGATCGGCCGGTGTTCGGTGATCGATTGGCTCATTCCCGGCCAAGTCTGCCCGAGGCCACTGACACGTCAAGCTCGGTGCCCGTTCCGTGACCGTCTGCGAAGGAAGCGTCGCGGAAGCGTTACAGGTGTCGTACGGCCGGTGCACAGGATTTGCACGTGGGTACCCGGGACGGGTTGGATGGCCGATCCATCCCACTTCCGTCTCGGACCGGCGCCTTGCGAGATGCCTGTAGCGTGGCCCGACGGAGACCGTGACAACCACCGCGCAGACCGCGGGCAGAAACGACGGCGAGGACTGATGGCACAGCAGCAGCGCGCTCAGGGCCCGTCCGACCCCGAGGCGACTGGCGGCGGCGGTATGTCGGATGCGCCGGAGTTGTGGGGTAACGGCGGACTGGTCGGCGACGGCCGGTACCGGCTCACCCACCGGCTGGGCCGGGGCGGCATGGCCGAGGTGTTCGCGGCCGAGGACGTACGCCTGGGACGCACCGTAGCCGTCAAGCTGCTCCGCTCCGATCTGGCCGAGGACCCGGTCTCCAAGGCCCGCTTCACCCGCGAGGCCCAGTCGGTCGCCGGGCTCAACCACCATGCCGTGGTGGCCGTGTACGACTCCGGCGAGGACGTCGTCGGTTCCCGCGTCGTCCCGTACATCGTGATGGAGATCGTCGAGGGCCACACGATCCGCGACCTGCTGATCAACGCCGAGGCCCCCGGGCCCGAGCAGGCGCTGATCATCGTCTCCGGTGTCCTGGAGGCGCTCGCCTACTCGCACCAGCACGGCATCGTGCACCGGGACATCAAGCCGGCCAACGTGATCATCACGGAGACCGGCGCGGTCAAGGTGATGGACTTCGGCATCGCACGCGCCCTGCACGGCGCGCAGTCGACGATGACCCAGACCGGCATGGTCATGGGCACCCCGCAGTACCTCTCCCCCGAACAGGCGCTCGGCAAGGCCGTCGACCACCGCTCCGACCTGTACGCGACGGGCTGCCTGCTCTACGAACTCCTCGCGCTGCGGCCCCCGTTCACCGGTGAGACGCCGCTCGCGGTCGTGTACCAGCACGTACAGGACATCGCGGTGCCGCCGTCCGAGGTCTCCGACGCGGCGCCGCCGGAGCTCGACGGTCTGGTCATGCGCTCACTTGCGAAGGATCCGGACGACCGGTTCCAGACCGCCGAGGAGATGCGCGGGCTCGTCCAGTACGGGCTGCAGATGTTGTACGACCAGGGCAGCCACACCGGCACCTGGAACACCGGCCCCGTCGACGCGGACCAGGGCCAGCGCACCCCGGTGGCGGGTTTCGCCGGTGCGGCCGCGCTGCCGCGTCCCGGCGACTCCGGTACGTCGCAGATCCCGCAGCCGATCCTGCCGAGCGGGTACGGCGGCGGGGACGACGGCGGCTTCGAGGGCCACGGCAACAAGGGCGGCGGCCGCGGCAAGCTGTGGATCCTCGCGGTCTTCGCGGTGGTCGCCATCGCGGCGGGCGTCGCGCTCGCGCTCAACAACACCGGGGGCGGCGAGGGAGGGACCGGAACCAGCCAGTCGCCCACGACGTCGTCGTCGTCCACCGAGAAGAGCGACTCCAGCGCGAGCCCCAGTGACGAGGCCTCGGAAACCGCCACCGACGAGTCGACGGACAAGGGCACCAGCAACGGCTCCGGATGGGGAACCACGCCCTCGTACACGCCGTCGCCGAGCAACAGCACCGAGCCGTCGGACGAGCCCACGGCCGAGCCGAGCGAGACCGCGCCGACCACCACGGAGCCGTCGGACGAGCCGACCACCGAGGAGCCGACGGACCCGGTGACCGAGGAGCCCACCGATACGGGGGGCGTCACCGGTGACACCTCCAGCGGCCTGACCGGCGGCTGACAGGCGCTTCACCGGCGTGCCGGCGTGAAAACCGCCTCCACGCGCGCATGCCTTTCGAATCGAACTCCCGGCGCACGTGCCGTTCGCTTCGAACCGCATCGAAGCCCGGCCCCCCCGGACAGGGGAGCCGGGCTTCGCCGCGTCACCCCGTGAACGCCTCGCACACCGGGTCGTACTCCCGTGTCCACCACACCGCCAGCGCCGACGCCGCGGGGAACTGCGAGTCGGCGCGCGTGTCCCCGCGTTCGTAGTGCCAGCGCAGTATCCAGAAGTCGTTCAGGCGCTCCCACCACACGCGGTGCACGGCGGCGGCGAGTTCGGAGGGGGTGGCGCCCGCGGTACGCCGGTACGCGCGCGCGTAGGCACGCACTTTCGGCAGGTCGAGGGTGCCGACGGGCTGGACGAAGAAGATCATCGCGGCGCGTACGGCCTCCTCGGCGCGGGGCTGGACGCCCAGCCGGTCCCAGTCGACGATCGCCGCCGGTTCGCCGTCGCGGTAGAGCAGGTTGAACGGGTGGAAGTCGCCGTGCACCCAGCCCACCGAACCGCCTCGCGGAGGCCGCCGGTCGGCATGCCGTTCCAGCAGGAGACGCCGCTCCAGGAGCCGGTGCCGGGCCAGTTCGTCGAAGGCGTCGGGCGGACGGTGGCGGCGTACCCGGGCGAGCAGCCGGTCGATGAGCGCGAAGGTGTCGGCGGGGTCGGCGCCATCGGCCGGATCGTTGCGCGGGGCCGGGGCGCCGGGCTCGGCCGGTTCGGCACCGGCGGCCGGTCTCGCGGGCCCGCGTCCCTGGACCGGCATCACCTGCTCCAGGCTCGCGTGGACGACGCCCAGGAGCGCCCCCAGCCGCGCGCACTGCGCGGTGGTGAGCTGGCCGCCGTGCCGGTGCCGTCCGTCGACCCACGGGTGCAGCGCGTACGCGTGACCGCCGACGACGGCGACCGTGCGGCCGTCGGTGCCGGTCAGCGGCGGGGCGACCGGGACACCGAGGTCCGCGAGGCGCTGGGTCGCGCGGTGCTGGCGGGCGATCGCGGCGGGGTCGGCGGTCTCGGGGTCGAAATGGTGTTTGAGGAAGTACCGGCCGCGGGTGGTGCGCAGCCGGTAGCCGCGGTTGAGCAGACCCTGGTCGACGGGTTCGCAGGTCAGGGCGGACCCGGCGGCGTACTGGCGGAGGAGGGCGCCCAAGGGGGGCGCGTGAGACACCGGGGGTGGTGCGGGAGGGCGCGGCACGCGGCAGATGCTAGGGCACGAAAAAGCCTCTGACCTCGGGTTTGTCACACACAGTCGTACGTCTCGCAAGATCGGTCACAGAACGTGCTGGAACCGCCGTTCCAGGCCACGGTCCATCGCGTGCACGGTGCGGAGTTGCGGCTCGATGCCCAGATAGACGGGCTCGTACGGTTCGCCGTCCACCAGTCGTGGCGGGAGGCCGAAGCGTTCCAGCTGGGCCTCGGTCGGCTCGACGGTGAAGCACCGGCCCACGATCTGCGCGGACCACAGGTCCTCGCCCGGCCGCGCGGAGCTCAGGTTGTCGGTGCCGTACGCGACGATGCTGTCGGCGCACGCCTGGTGGTACCCGAAGTTCCGGGCCATCCGCAGCAGTACGCGTCCGTCGGCCACGATGTGCCGGGTGAGTGCGAGGAAGGGCAGGGCGTGCAGGCTGGTGGCCACCCGGCCGTAGTCGGTGCGGGAGATCAGGTCCACGGCGCGCTGTTCGTCGGCCGGCTGTGCGTCGGGCATACGCCCAATCTCCGGCACCGGGGAGACCCGCAGAAGAGCCACCAGCCCTTTGAAGAGGGGCCATAGGTCCCGTGTGGACGGCGCGGACAGGGGTGGCTAGTGCCGCTGCCGCTCCGCCTGGAGGCGGGCCACGTACGCCGCCGCCTGGGACCGCCGTTCCATGCTCAGCTTGGACAGCAGGCTCGACACGTAGTTCTTGATCGTCTTCTCGGCGAGGTGCAGCCGCTCGCCGATCGCGCGGTTGGTGAGTCCCTCGCCGATCAGGTCGAGGATCCTGCGCTCCTGGTCGGTGAGGTGCGCGAGCTTGTCCTCGCTCCTGGCGGTGCCGCCGTCGCGCAGCCGCTCCAGGACGCGGGCGGTGGCCTCCGGGTCGAGCAGGGACCTGCCCGCGGCGACGTCACGTACGGCCGAGAGCAGTTCGTCGCCGCGGATCGCCTTGAGGACGTAGCCCGACGCGCCCGCCATGATCGCGTCGAAGAGGGCCTCGTCATCGGCGTACGAGGTCAGCATCAGGCACTTGATGTCCTCGTTCCGGGAGCGGATCTCACGGCAGACCTCCACGCCGCTGCCGTCGGGCAGCCGTACGTCCAGGACGGCGACGTCGGGGCGGGTGGCCGGAATCCTGGTCAGCGCGTCGGCCGCCGTGCCGGCCTCGCCGACCACCTCGATGTCGTCCTCGCCGGAGAGCAGCTCGTGGACGCCGCGCCGGACCACCTCGTGATCGTCGAGGAGAAATACGGTTGTTTTTGCCGTTTCGCGCACAGTGTCAGTGTCACACAGGACCATTGGCCCTGCCCCGGGGTGAACTCTTCCCGTGCCTGGGGTGACCGGGATAACGTGCCGGTGTTCCGGCCCCCTGCAAGGCTGTTACCAGCGCTGTGACCAGCGACTGTTCCCGACCGAGGCGAAGTAGTTGGAAATCCGACTAAAAAGTAGTTGGAAATCCGAGCAAAATCGCAGGTCAGGAGGGTTTTCACAGAAATGTGAAGCACTGGGTAACGTGGCTGACGCAGGGCGCTCGCCGGGGCACCTGTCACGCCTGTTCCCGGCCGAGTGCACCCACCCCGTGCACAGGTACTGGAGCGGGCGAGCCGCACTGGCCGACCGGCAACCCCGGGGGCCGGACCGACGGAGGAGCACACGTGACCGTGGAGAGCACTGCCGCGCAGAAGCCGCGACGCAGCGCCGGGACGAAGAGCGCCGCGAGTACCGGCACGGCCGGTACGAAGCGCGCCGCGAGCACCGGGGCCAAGCGCGCCGGCGCCGGCAAGTCACCGGGCGCGGACCCGGAACTCGTCCAGCTGCTGACGCCCGAGGGCAAGCGGGTCAAGGACGCCACCTACGACCCGTACGTCGCCGACATCACCCCCGCAGAGCTGCGCGGCCTGTACCGGGACATGGTGCTGACCCGCCGGTTCGACGCCGAGGCCACCTCCCTCCAGCGCCAGGGCGAGCTGGGCCTGTGGGCCTCGCTGCTCGGCCAGGAGGCCGCCCAGATCGGCTCCGGGCGCGCCACCCGCGAGGACGACTACGTCTTCCCGACCTACCGCGAGCACGGCGTCGCCTGGTGCCGCGGGGTCGACCCGGCCAACCTGCTCGGCATGTTCCGCGGCGTGAACAACGGCGGCTGGGACCCGAACACCAACAACTTCCACCTCTACACGATCGTCATCGGCTCCCAGACGCTGCACGCCACCGGCTACGCCATGGGCATCACCAAGGACGGCGCCGACTCGGCCGTGATCGCCTACTTCGGGGACGGCGCCTCCAGCCAGGGCGACGTCGCCGAGGCGTTCACCTTCTCCGCCGTCTACAACGCCCCCGTGGTGTTCATCTGCCAGAACAACCAGTGGGCCATCTCCGAGCCGACCGAGAAGCAGACCCGGGTCCCGCTCTACCAGCGCGCCCAGGGCTACGGCTTCCCCGGCGTCCGCGTCGACGGCAACGACGTCCTGGCCTGCCTGGCCGTCACCAAGTGGGCCCTGGAGCGGGCCCGCCGCGGCGAGGGCCCCACCCTCGTGGAGGCCTTCACCTACCGCATGGGGGCCCACACCACCTCCGACGACCCGACCAAGTACCGGGCCGACGAGGAGACCGAGTCCTGGCAGGTGAAGGACCCGATCCTGCGCCTGCGCACCTACCTCGAAGGCGCAAACCACGCGGACGAGGGATTCTTCGCGGAACTCGAGACCGAAAGCGAAGCGTTGGGCAGACGAGTGCGCGAAGTCGTGCGGGCCATGCCGGACCCGGACCACTTCGCCATCTTCGAGAACGCGTACGCGGACGGGCACTCGCTCGTCGACGAGGAGAGGGCCCAGTTCGCCGCCTACCAGGCGTCGTTCGCGGACGAAGGGGAGGGCAAGTAGCGATGACGGCGGAAAAGCTGGCGCTGGCCAAGGCGATCAACGAATCGCTGCGCACGGCCCTGGAAACCGACCCCAAGGTCCTGGTCATGGGCGAGGACGTCGGCAAGCTCGGCGGCGTGTTCCGGGTGACGGACGGCCTCCAGAAGGACTTCGGCGAGGACCGGGTCATCGACACCCCGCTCGCCGAGTCGGGCATCGTCGGCACCGCGATCGGCCTCGCGCTGCGCGGCTACCGCCCGGTGGTGGAGATCCAGTTCGACGGCTTCGTCTTCCCCGCCTACGACCAGATCGTCACGCAGCTCGCGAAGATGCACGCGCGGGCGCTGGGCAAGATCAAGCTCCCCGTGGTGATCCGCATTCCGTACGGCGGCGGGATCGGCGCGGTCGAGCACCACTCCGAGTCCCCCGAGGCGCTGTTCGCGCACGTGTCGGGCCTGAAGGTGGTCTCCCCCTCGAACTCCTCGGACGCCTACTGGATGATGCAGCAGGCCATCCAGAGCGACGACCCGGTGATCTTCTTCGAGCCGAAGCGCCGCTACTGGGACAAGTCCGAGGTCAACAGGGAGTCGATCCCCGGACCGCTGCACAAGGCGCAGCTGGTCCGTGAGGGCGCCGACCTGACGCTCGTCGCCTACGGCCCGATGGTGAAGGTCTGTCTGGAGGCCGCGGCGGCGGCGCAGGAGGAGGGGAAGTCGGTCGAGGTCCTGGACCTGCGGTCGATGTCCCCGATCGACTTCGACTCGGTCCAGGCGTCGGTGGAGAAGACCCGCCACCTGGTCGTGGTGCACGAGGCGCCGGTGTTCCTGGGCACGGGCGCGGAGATCGCCGCCCGCATCACGGAGCGGTGTTTCTACCACCTGGAGGCGCCTGTCCTGCGGGTCGGCGGCTATCACGTCCCCTATCCGCCGGCGCGTCTGGAGGACGAGTACCTCCCGGGCCTGGACCGGGTGCTCGACGCCGTCGACCGCTCGCTTGCGTACTGAGGAGAGGGCCGTGACGACGATGACCGAGAACGCGTCGGGACTCCGTGAGTTCAAGATGCCCGACGTGGGCGAAGGGCTCACCGAGGCGGAGATCCTCAAGTGGTACGTCCGGATCGGCGACCAGGTCACCGACGGCCAGGTCGTCTGCGAGGTCGAGACCGCCAAGGCCGCCGTGGAACTGCCCATCCCGTACGACGGTGTGGTGCGCGAACTCCGTTTCCCCGAGGGGACGACGGTGGACGTGGGCCAGGTGATCATCGCGGTGGAGGTGGCCGGCGCGGCAGCTCCGGCAGGCTCGGCCGCTCCGGCCGGGGCGACCGTCCCCGCCGGGGCGACGGCTCCGGCCGAGGCATCCGCCCCGGCCCAGGAGACCGTGACCGAGGAGCCCAAGACCGAGGGCCGCAAGCCGGTCCTGGTCGGCTACGGCGTTTCCGTGTCCTCCACCAAGCGCCGCCCCCGAAAGGGCACCGAGGTCCCCACACAGGCCCCCGAGCCCCTCCTCGCGGCCTCGGCGATCCAGGCCGAGCTGAACGGCCACGGGCACTCCGTGTCCGCCGCGGCCCGCCCGCTGGCCAAGCCCCCCGTCCGCAAGCTGGCCAAGGACCTCGGCGTCGACCTGGCGACGATCGTCCCGTCCCACCCGGACGGCATCATCACGCGCGACGACGTGCACGCGGCTGTCGCACCCCCGGCGCCCGCGGCACCCGCGGTGCGGGCACCGGAGCCGGCCGGCCGGGCGACCCCGGCCGCCCCCGTCCAGATCACCGCCCCGGTCCCCTCGTACGACACGGCACGCGAGACCCGTATCCCGGTCAAGGGTGTCCGCAGGGCGACGGCCGCGGCGATGGTCGGCTCGGCGTTCACCGCGCCGCACGTCACCGAGTTCGTGACGGTCGACGTGACGCGCACGATGAAGCTGGTCGAGGAGCTCAAGCAGGACAAGGATCTCGCCGGTCTCCGCGTGAACCCGCTGCTCCTGATCGCCAAGGCCCTGCTGGTCGCCATCAAGCGCCACCCGGACGTCAACGCGTCGTGGGACGAGGCCAGTCAGGAGATCGTCCTCAAGCACTACGTGAACCTGGGCATCGCGGCCGCCACGCCGCGCGGCCTGCTGGTGCCGAACATCAAGGACGCGCACGCCAAGACCCTGCCGCAACTGGCCGAGTCCCTGGGTGAGTTGGTGGCCACCGCCCGCGAGGGCAAGACGTCACCCGCGGCGATGCAGGGCGGCACGGTCACCATCACGAACGTCGGCGTCTTCGGCGTCGACACCGGCACGCCGATCCTCAACCCCGGCGAGGCGGCCATCCTCGCCGTCGGCGCCATCAAGCTCCAGCCCTGGGTCCACAAGGGCAAGGTCAAGCCGCGTCAGGTCACCACGCTGGCGCTGTCCTTCGACCACCGTCTGGTCGACGGGGAGCTGGGCTCCAAGGTCCTCGCCGACGTGGCGGCGGTCCTGGAGCAGCCGAAGCGGTTGATCACCTGGTCGTGACCCTCCCCGGCCCGGTGGGCGAGGACGGGGATCAGGGGGATCAGTAGGAGAACGAAAAAGGGGGCCCGCCGCGTAAGTGCGGCGGGCTCCCTCTTCATACGCGTTACCGGTCCTCGTGCCTGCTACCGGTCTACACGCATGTCTTCGCGCGCGTGTTACCGGGCGAAGGCGTAGCTCATCAGCTTCTTGGCGTCCGATTCACGGGCCGTGATGGACGTGGAGGCGAGGACCGTGCCGATGACGGTCTTGCCGTTGCGGGTGGCGGCGAAGACGAGGCAGTACTTGGCCTCGGGGCCGGAGCCGGTCTTCACGCCGATCGTGCCGCTGTAGCTGCTCAGCAGACCGTTGGTGTTGGTCCACTTGCCCATGGTGCGGGTGGAACCGGTCCTCGTGATCGTCTTCGCGGTGTACGACTTCGTCTTCACGATCGTCTTGAACGTGGAGCTCTTCATCGTGCTGCTCGCGAGCTTCGTCAGGTCCTTCGGCGTCGAGTAGTTGGCGCCGTTTCCGATGCCGTCGAACGAGTCGAAGTGGGTGTTCGTCAGGCCGAGCTGGCTGGCCTTGGAGTTCATCTTGCCGATGAACGACTTCACCCGGGCGGCGCGCGTCGTGCCCGTGCCGAACTTGTCGGCGAGCGCGTACGCGGCGTCGCAGCCGGACGGCAGCATCAGCCCGTACAGGAGCTGACGGACGGTGACCTTGTCGCCGACGATCAGGCGCGCGGAGGAGGCGCTGTTCGCGACGATGTAGTCGCTGTAGGCCTTCTGGATCGTGACCTTGGCGTCCAGGTTGAGGTTCGTCTGCGTGAGCACGACCTTGGCCGTCATGATCTTGGTGGTGGAGCCGGTGGAACGGCGGGTGTTCGCAGCCTTGGAGTACAGGCTGGTGCCCGTGCCGTTGTTCATCACGTAGCCGCCCTTGGCGGCGATCGTGGGCGTCGCGAGAGCCTGTGCGGGAGCCGCGCTGAGGGCTCCGGTCGCGATCATGGCGCCGGTCGTGACGACCACGGCGGCAGCTCTGCGGACGCGCGTGCCCTTAATGCCGGTTATCAAGTTTCCTACCCCGATTACGTTAAATGCCCAAGGAGCGCGGCTACATGGGAGTGCCGCCTCTCGTGTGACACGTAAGTATCACGAAAGGTTGTGCGGTTTATCGGAGAAGTGTTCGTGCGCACTTCCGGCGTCCGCATTCTGGAAGAGGGTGACCATGCGTACGTGATGTATCTATGCTGTGCCCATGCCTTCCGCCCCGTCCCCCGCGGCAACCCCGACCATGTCCGTGAAGCAACCCCCCGCCGCCGACCGCGTCTACGCGCACATCAAGCGGGGTGTCCTGGAACGCCGTTACGAGGGCGGCACGCTGCTCACCGAGGGCGAGCTCGCCGAGGCCGTCGGGGTCTCGCGCACCCCGGTGCGCGAGGCGCTGCTCCGGCTCGAGGTGGAGGGCCTGATCAGGCTCTACCCGAAGAAGGGCGCGCTCGTCCTGCCCGTCTCCGCACAGGAGATCGCGGACGTCGTGGAGACGCGGCAGCTCGTCGAGAGCCATGCGGCGCGCAAGGCCGTACCGGCGTCACCGCGGCTCATCGCCCGCCTCGAGGAGCTGCTCGCCCAGCAGAAGGAGCAGGCCGCGGCCGGGGACCTGGCCGCCGCGGCCGTCACCGACCGCTGCTTCCACGCAGAGATCGTCCGCAGCGGCGGCAACGAGATCCTCTCCCGGCTCTACGACCAGCTCCGCGACCGGCAGTTGAGGATGGGCGTCGCCGTGATGCACGCCCACCCCGACCGGATCACCAAGACGCTCACCGAGCACGAGCAGATCCTCGCCGCGCTGCGCTCCGGTGACGCGGAGGCGGTCGTCGCCCTCATCCACGGGCACGTGAGCTGGTTCTCCAACCTGGCGCGGGGCGAGGTCCGATGAGTTCCGCGGCCACACTGCCCGGGGATCCGCCCGGCGGACGGCGCGCCCTCGGCGTCTGGGGTGTCGGCGTCTCCGTCTACTTCGTCGCCGTCATCTTCCGCACCTCGCTGGGGGTGGCTGGCCTGGACGCGGCGGACCGCTTCCACGTCAACGCCTCCGCGCTGTCGACCTTCTCGATCCTCCAGCTCCTCGTGTACGCGGGCATGCAGATACCGGTCGGCCTGCTGGTCGACCGGCTCGGCACCAAGAAGGTGCTGACCATCGGCGTAGTGCTCTTCACGGCAGGGCAGTTGGGCTTCGCGTTCTCCCCCTCGTACGGGATGGCGCTCGCCTCGCGCGCGCTGCTGGGCTGCGGCGACGCGATGACCTTCATCAGCGTGCTGCGGCTCGGCACCCGCTGGTTCCCGGCCCGGCGCGGGCCGCTCGTCGCACAGCTCGCGGGCCTGGTGGGCATGGCGGGCAACCTCGTCTCGACGCTGGTGATCGCCCGGCTGCTGCACGGTGTGGGGTGGACGGCGGCGTTCGCGGGCAGCGCGGGCGCCGGTGTCGTCGTCCTCGTCCTCATGCTGCTGTTCCTGAAGGACCACCCCGAAGGGCACGAGCCGGAGCCGTTCCCGCACCAGGGGTCCGCGTACGTCCGGCGCCAGATCGCGGCGTCCTGGCGGGAGCCCGGCACCCGGCTCGGGATGTGGGTGCACTTCACCACGCAGTTCCCGGCGATGGTGTTCCTGCTGCTGTGGGGGCTGCCGTTCCTCGTCGAGGCGGAGGGCCTGTCGCGGGCCACCGCCGGTGAACTGCTCACGCTCGTCGTGCTGTCCAACATGGTCGTCGGACTCGTCTACGGCCAGGTCGTCGCCCGGCATCACGCGGCGCGGCTGCCGCTCGCGCTCGGCACGGTGGCCGCGACGGCGGTTGTCTGGGCGGGGGTGCTGGTCTATCCCGGTGAGTACGCGCCCATGTGGGTGCTCATCGTGCTGTGCACGGTGCTGGGGGCCTGCGGGCCGGCGTCCATGCTGGGCTTCGACTTCGCGCGCCCCGCGAATCCGCCCGAGCGGCAGGGCACCGCTTCCGGGATCACCAACATGGGTGGTTTCGTCGCCTCCATGACGACGCTGCTGGCGATCGGTGTGCTGCTCGACGCGACCGGTGACAACTACCGGGTCGCCTTCTCCGCCGTGTTCGTGCTCCAGGCGGCCGGGCTGAGCCAGATCTTCCGGTTGCGGAAGCAGGCGGCTCGCAGGGAGCGGGAGCGGCTGGTTGCGAGCCGGGTGGAGACGGTGCACGTTCCGGCATAGGTGGTGGGGGGTCGGGGGATCGTCTTCGCCCCCTCCGCCCCTACCCGTCCCTTGTTCCTGGAGCTCCGCCCCAGACCCCGCTCCTCAAACGCCGGAGGGGCTGAGAACTACCTGGTGACCGTGAGGTTGCGGAGGATCGCCGTCGTCAGTTCCGGGTCGCCCTCCGTCTTGATGCGGTCGGCGACCGCCTCGGGCGTCACCCGTCCGCAGGCCAGGCGGGAGAACGTCTCCCAGTCGAGGGTGAGGGTGGCGGCCGGGCCCAGCGAGGGCGCACCGTCTATCGTGCCGTTGCCCTCGGCGTCGACGCGGACCGTCCGCAGGAACTCCACCGGCCCGTGGACATCGAAGACGACCGCCGAGTTCGCGGGCGCTCCGGCGTCCTTGGCGACCACCTTCGGGAGGGCGGCGAGGAGTTCGTCGCGGGCGATGAACGCGCCCGGGGAGTCGAGGTCACCCGGCCGGCCGACGGCGACGCGCAGGTCCTGCTCGTGCACCCACACGTTGAACGCGTGGGTGCGCATGGAGTGTTCGAGGGTGACCTGGGTGCCGAGAGGGCCGCGGACCATGGTGTCGGGCTGCCGGTTCTCGTTCCGCAGCTGGCGGTTGCGGCGGATGATCGTGTACTCCAGCTCGGAGGTCATCTCCGGCGCGGTGTGGTGACGGCGCACGTCGACCTGCATCTCCGTGTACCGCTGCTGTTCGTTCGTCACGTGGTATAGGTCGCGCGGGAGCGTGTGGATCGGGCGGGGGTCGCCGAGCATCTCGGAGTCCAGACCGATGACGTGCGAGACGAGGTCGCGCACGGACCAGCCGGGGCACGGCGTCCACCTGCTCCACTGGCCTTCCACGAGCGGCGACACCAGCTCGGATATCGCTTCGATCGAGTGGCTCCAGGCGTCGGCGTAGGACTGAAGACTGGGATGCAGACTCACGGAACGGGACCCCTCGGGCGGTTGGTCGCGGGCAGTGCACAGGCAGCGGGTGTCTTGGGACGCTAAGTTACGCTGCTGTGTGGCACCCCGGCAGTGCTTTGGTGTGACGATCGTAGGCCCGTGTCAACGGCTCGAATGCCAGGACGGTGGTAGTGTGCGCGCCTCTCTCCTTCAGATCGACGTAAACGACACCGAATCCGTCGATTCACGTCGTACGCGGGTCGCGGCTCTGGTACGGGAGCAGGCCGGCGCCGATCTCGTCGTGCTGCCCGAGCTGTGGACCACGGGGGCGTTCGCGTACGAGGAGTTCGGCGCGGAGGCGGAGCCGCTGGTGGGGCCCACCTACGAGGTGATGGCGAAGGCCGCGAGCGACGCGGGCGTGTGGCTGCACGCGGGCTCGATCCCCGAACGGGGCGTGTCCGACGGCGACTCCGCGACGGGCGCGCTCTACAACACCTCCCTCGTCTTCTCGCCCTCCGGTGAACTGGCCGCCTCCTACCGCAAGATCCACCGCTTCGGCTTCGACAAGGGCGAGGCCGTGCTGATGGGCGCCGGGTCCGAACTGGTGACCGTCCCGCTGCCGGACACCACCGTCGGTCTCGCCACCTGCTACGACCTCCGCTTCCCCGAGCTCTTCCGCGCTCTCGTCGACGCGGGCGCCGAGACCCTCGTCGTGTCGGCGGGCTGGCCCGAGCGCCGCCGCTCCCACTGGACGCTGCTCGCCCAGGCCCGTGCCGTCGAGAACCAGGCGTACGTCCTCGCATGTGGAACGGCCGGTACGCACGCGGGAGTTCCGCAGGCCGGGCACTCGATCGTGATCGACCCCTGGGGCGAGGTCCTCGCGGAGGCGGGCCCCGGCGAGGAGGTCCTCACGGTGGAGTTCGACCCCGCGCGGGTCGCCGCCACGCGCGAGCAGTTCCCGGCGCTGAAGGACCGGCTACTGGGGCTGGACACTCCGCGACGGTAGGCCGGCCCGGGGTTCGGCGGCAGTCCCGCACGGGGCCCGCGGCAGCTCTGTACGGGGTCGGCGGTCGTCCGGGCCGGAACCCGGGGTCGTCCGGCCGGCCGGGGTCAGTCGTCCCCCCGTTCCTTCTCCGCCAGGTGGATCACGCATACCGCCACCGCGATCAGCAGTGCCTGGTCGGCGTCCTCCCGCACGATGTCCACGCCGTACGTGTCGCGGAGATGGAGCCAGCGGCGGGAGATCTGGGCGAGGAGTTCGTTGTCGTAGTCGATGGCGAACTCGCGGTCGAGGATCTTGCCGCTGACGTCGAGTTCGGTGCCGTCGACCAGGGACACCCGGTAGTGGTTGCGGAGCAGGGACAGGCGCTTGCGTTTGACGGTCGCCAGCGGGTTGCCGTCCCGCTCGATGATCATCGTGTCGCGCAGGGCGAGCATCTTCTTGTGGATGTCGATGAGGACGCGCCCGCGGGTGTCCTTCAGCTCGAAGGTGTCCCGCAGCCGCATCGCCTTGCCGTCGACGAGGAAGACCTTGTTTCCGTGGTCGTCCTCGATCCAGTAGTCGTCACCGATGCCGAGGAGCCGGTCGCGTACGAGGAATCTCATGTCTTCACCGCTTCCCCGGCGGGCGGTCCGAAACGCCGCCGGTAGGCCGACGGGCTGAGTCCGGTCGCGCGCCGCAGCCGCTCGCGCAGGTTCGCGGCCGTCCCCAGACCGCTGCGTGCCGCGACGACGTCGAGCCTTTCCTCGCCGCGTTCGATGAGCCGGCAGGCCAGCGCGACGCGCTCCCCGGTGAGCCAGGCCAGCGGGGTGGTGCCGAGCTGGGCCCGGAAGCGCCGGTGCAGTGTGGCCGGGCTGACCGCGGCGCGCGCCGCGAGGCCCGCGACGGTGAGCGGTTCGCCGATCCGTTCCTGTGCCCAGGCCAGCAGCGGGGCGAGCGACTCGTCCGGTACGTCGGGCATCGGCCGCTCGACGAACTGCCGCTGCCCGCCGTCGCGGTGCGCGGCGAACACCAGCCGCCGGGACACCGCGTTGGCGGTCTCGGCGCCGTGGTCCTGCCGGACGAGGTGCAGGCCGAGATCCAGCGCGGCCGCGCTGCCGGCCGCCGTCAGCACGTCTCCCTCGTCCACGAAGAGCACGTCGGGCTCCAGCAGGACCTTCGGATGCAGTTCGCGGAAGGAGTCCGCCCAGCGCCAGTGGGTGGTGGCCCGGCGCCCGTCGAGCAGCCCGGCCTCGGCGAGCGCGAAGGTGCCGGTGCAGAAGCTCACGATCCGGGTGCCGCGCGCGTGGGCACGCCGGATCGCGGCGCGCACGGCGGCGGGGCGCGGTACGACGTTGTCCGGGCGGCCCGGCACGATCAGGGTGTCCGCGTCGTCCACCGAGTCGAGCCCCGGCAGGCCGGCCAGCGAGAAGAACCCGTGGTTCATCCGCACGCCGGGCGCGGGGCCGCACAGGGTCAGCTCGTACAGCGGCTCAGGCCTGCCCAGCTCGGGCCGCGGCAGCCCGAACAACTCGGTCGCGACACCTACCTCGAACGGGTTCGTACCCTCGTCGATGATCACGGCGACGCGGTGCGGGGGCGTGCCGGCGTCGGGTACGGCGGCGGCGCGGGCGAAGGCTGCCGCGTCGGCACCGGCGAGAGGTGTCGGGGTGGCACCGGCGAGGGTGGTTGGGATGGCACCGGCGACGGGCCGTGCGAGGATCCTTGCGGCATGTGCGATTTCTAGCACTCGTGCGGCGGGCGGACCACCGCCGAGGATGACGGTATGGCCAACGAACCCGTCTCCCTGACCGCCGCCCTCGCCTCCTTCTCCGACCTCTGGAGCCCTCGCATCGTCACCGCCGTCAACGACTACGACGTACGCGTGGCCAAGGTCGAGGGCGAACACGTCTGGCACGTGCACGACCACACGGACGAGTTCTTCCTGGTCCTGGACGGCGAGCTGGCCATCGCCCTGCGGGAGCCGGCTGGTGAGCGGACGGTCGTCCTGCCCAGGGGTTCCGTCTTCACGGTCCCGCGCGGCACCGAACACAAGCCGACCGCCTCCACCGGCGCCTCGATCCTGATGTTCGAGCCCACCGGCACCCTCACCGTCGGCGACCGCCACGAAGAGGTTCCGGACCACGTGGACGCGACGACGGGCCACACCCTGGCCTAGGTCCTGTCGTCAAATTCCCGTCGTCGCCCGGAGCGCGGCAGACGGGAATTTGACGACAGGACCTAGGTCCCGGCAACGGCGAGGGCGCGGGAATCGATCTCTCCCGCGCCCGATCCGCTCCGCACGCTCAAGAGCCGTGCTCAAGAGTCCTGCTCAAACGCCTTGCTCAGGCGCCGTAGCCGTCGTTGTAGCCGCCCCGGTGGGGGCGCTCCTCCTCGATCACCGGGGTGCTCGGCTGCATCACCACGCGCCTGCGCCTGGCCATGCTGCTGAACGTCGCGACCCCGATCAGTCCGACGATCATGAAGATGAGGCCGACCAGGTCGAGGTTGACCCCCTGCATGTCCCAGTCGGTCGCGAAGGTGAGGATCGCTCCTGCGGCAATCAGAATGATGCATCCGCCCAGGCCCATGGGTGTCGCCTCCCTGCATTCCACTCGGTGTCGTTCTGGCCAACTCCAAGTACCCGCAAGGGACCTGACCATGCGCCGGATGTGGAGGCATCCGGTCCCGCTAGCCCTCCAGGAACGCCACCATCGCGTTGGCCAGCAGGAACGGGTCCTCGGCGGCGCACAGTTCGCGCGCGCTGTGCATGGACAGGATGGCGATCCCGATGTCGACGGTCTTGATTCCGTGCCGGGCCGCGGTGATGGGGCCGATCGTGGTGCCGCAGGGCATGGCGTTGTTGGAGACGAAGGACTGGAAGGGCACGCCGGCCTTCTCGCAGGCGGCGGCGAAGACCGCGCGGCCCGAACCGTCCGTGGCGTAGCGGTTGTTGACGTTCACCTTGAGGATGGGGCCGCCGCCCGCGCGCGGGTGGTGCGTCGGGTCGTGCCGCTCCGCGTAGTTGGGGTGGACGGCGTGACCCGTGTCGGAGGACAGACAGACGCTGCCGGCGAAGGCTCGCGCCCGGTCCTCGTACGCGCCTCCGCGCGCGAACACCGAACGTTCCAGGACCCCGCCCAGCAGAGGCCCGTCGGCGCCGGTGTCGCTCTGCGAGCCGTTCTCCTCGTGGTCGAAGGCGGCGAGGACGGGGATGTACGGGAGGTAGGACTGCCCGGAGTCGGCCGTGCCGACCGCAGCCAGCGCCGCCGCACCCGCGTGCACGGACACCAGGTTGTCCATGCGCGGGCCCGCCAGCAGCTCCTCGTCGCGGCCCAGGTAGGCGGGCGGTTCGACGGAGTGGGTCATCAGGTCCCAGCCGGTCACCTCGCCTGCCGCCAGCCCCGACTCCTCCTCCAGGAACGCGATCAGGTCGCCGTCGCGGACGTCGTCGCCCAGACCCCAGACGGGCTGGAGATGACGCTGCTTGTCCAGCTTCAGGCCCTCGGTGGACACGGAACGGTCCAGATGGACGGCGAGTTGGGGCACCCGCAGCAGCGGCCGGTCGATGTCCACCAGGCGCGTCGAGCCGTCCCGCAGCGTCAGCCGGCCCGCCAGGCCCAGGTCCCGGTCCAGCCAGGAGTTCATCAGCGGCCCGCCGTAGATCTCCACGGCCACCTGCCGCCAGCCGTGCGCGCCGCTGTCCGGGCGCGGTTTCACCCGCAGGTTGGGGGAGTCGGTGTGCGCGCCCACGATCCGGAACGGGGTGTGCGCCTCGGCGCCCTCGGGCACGTACCAGGCGATGAGCGCCCCCCCGCGCAGCACGTACTTCCCGCCGCTCGTCCCCTCCCACGCGTCGGTCTCGGCGACCTGACGGAATCCGGCCTTCTCCAGCCGCTCGGCGGCGTTCGCCACCGCGTGGTACGGCGTCGGGCTCGCCGCGAGGAACGGCATGAGGTCGTCGGTGTGGCCGCGGTCGAAGCGGGAGGGAGTGCTCATGGGGTTCACCTTAACTACGCTCAAGGGCCCACTCCCGGGGATGGGAGTGGGCCCTCGTAACGGGGTTGTGAAGGGCGGACATGACCGGACACCTGACCGGAAGGACAGCTTCCGGTCAGGTGTCCGCCCTGTCCCGGAGTGCTACGCGACGAGGCTTTGGGCCCCGGGCCCTAGAAGGCCGCCTCGTCCAGCTCCATCAGGTCCAGGTCGACACCCTCGGCGAGCTTGCGCGCACCGGTGACACCCGGCAGGACGGTGGCGGCGAAGAACTTGGCTGCCGCGATCTTGCCGGTGTAGAAGGCGACGTCCTTGGCGGAGACGGCCTTCGTCGAGGCCTTCTCCAGCCGCTCGGCGGCGACCGCGGCACCGCGCAGCAGCAGATAGCCGACGACCACGTCACCGGAGGCCATGAGCAGCCGGGTCGTGTTCAGGCCCACCTTGTAGATGTTCTTGACATCCTGCTCGGTCGCCGCGAGGTCGGTGAGCATGAGGCCGACGATGGCCTCCAGCTCGACGGCCGCCTCGGCGAGCTGCTCGCGGGCCGCGGAGAGCTCCTCGCCGCCCGTGCCGAGCGCCAGGAACTCCTTGATGTCCTCGGCGAGGGAGTTCAGCGCCGCGCCCTGGTTGCGGACGATCTTCCGGAAGAAGAAGTCCTGGCCCTGGATCGCGGTCGTGCCCTCGTACAGGGTGTCGATCTTGGCGTCGCGGATGTACTGCTCGATCGGGTACTCCTGGAGGAACCCGGAGCCGCCGTAGGTCTGGAGGGACTGGGCGAGCTGCTCGTAGCCCTTCTCGGAGCCGTAGCCCTTCACGATCGGCAGGAGCAG
Organism: Streptomyces sp. NPDC050535; assembly: GCF_044457665.1. NCBI lineage: Bacteria > Bacillati > Actinomycetota > Actinomycetes > Kitasatosporales > Streptomycetaceae > Streptomyces > Streptomyces sp. NPDC050535. The sequence continues at coordinate 168,523 of NZ_JBITHE010000005.1, read as the reverse complement.
GTCGTTGAGGGCGTGCAGGCGCGCGGTGTCCTCGCCCGCCGCGGCCCTGACCGCGATCTCGTCCTGGACGGCCGCGGTGTGCAGCACCAGCGCGCGCATGCCCTCGGCGTACGCCTTCTGCGTGATCAGCGAGCGGCGTACGTCCGGGTGGTGCGTGATGGTGACCTTGGGCGCGGCCTTGTCCATGAAGTTCGCCAGGTCGGGACCCTGGACGCGCTCCTTGGCGTACTCCAGGGCGTTCAGGTACCCCGTCGACAGCGTCGAGATGGCCTTCGTGCCGACCATCATGCGGGCGAACTCGATGATCCGGAACATCTGGCGGATGCCGTCGTGCTTGTCGCCGATCAGCCAGCCCTTGGCGGGGTGCCGGTCGCCGAAGGTCATCTCGCAGGTGTTGGAGGCCTTGATCCCCATCTTGTGCTCGACGTTCGTGGCGTACACGCCGTTGCGCTCGCCCAGCTCGCCGGTCTCGAAGTCGAAGAGGTACTTCGGTACGAGGAAGAGGGACAGCCCCTTCGTGCCGGGACCGGCACCCTCGGGACGGGCCAGCACGTAGTGAAGGATGTTCTCCTCCATGTCGTGCTCACCGGAGGTGATGAACCGCTTCACGCCCTCGATGTGCCAGGAGCCGTCCTCCTGCTCGACCGCCCTGGTGCGCCCGGCGCCCACGTCGGAGCCCGCGTCGGGCTCGGTGAGGACCATGGTCGAACCCCAGGTCCGGTCCACCGCGATCTTGGCGATCTTCTTCTGTACGTCATTGCCCTCGTCGAAGAGGATCCCCGCGAAGGCCGGCCCGGACGAGTACATCCAGACAGCCGGGTTGGCGCCGAGGATCAGCTCCGCGTACGCCCAGATCAGGGACGCGGGGGCGGTCGTGCCGCCGATCTCCTCGGGCAGCCCCAGACGCCAGTACTCGGAGTCCATGAAGGCTTTGTACGACTTTTTGAAGGACGCCGGTACCGGCGCGGTGCTGGTCTCCGGGTCGAAGACGGGCGGGTTGCGGTCGGCGTCCGCGAAGGACTCGGCCAGCTCGTTCTCCGAGAGCCTGGTCAGCTCCTCGAGGATGCTCCTGGCGGTCTCGACGTCCATCTCCGCGAACGGGCCGGTGCCGTACAGCTTGTCGCGCCCGAGCACCTCGAAGAGGTTGAACTCGATGTCGCGGAGATTCGACTTGTAGTGCCCCATGGCGACGGCTCCGTAAGGGATCGGGGAGGCCGGAGCACCTCGGGGAGAGCTCACGGCCTCGTTACACGTACCAGCTAGTAGCTACGATGATGCTACCCGTCGGTAATAAGACGCAACCCCGGACGGACATATGTGAGGCGTCAGACCGCGACCCCGGCGGCCCTCGCGCCGGGACCGTGGGTAGCCCCGTACCGGCCCGCCCGCCCGGTGGCCTCGGTACGCTTGCGCCCATGTACGGATACGGCCAGCACGCGGACGGAACTGCCGCACAACAGGGGTACGCCGCGCCCCAGCAGCAGATGCCCGGACAGATGCCGGGCGGCCAGATGCCCGGCGGGTACGGGCAGCAGCCGCCGCTCTATCCCGAGCCGTCTCCGCCGTCCCTCGCGGACGCGGTTCGCGCGTTCACCACGGGATCCATGGCCGCCGAGGACTTCCAGCAGGTCTTCGCCACGTCGAAGGTGTACTGCCCGCGCGGCGACAACCCCGGCTTCCTCGCGCTGCACAACACCCAGCAGCCGGTCATCCCCATGTTCACCTCGCTCAAGGAGCTCCGCCGGTACGCCGGCAAGGAGTCCAAGTACTTCGTGATCACCGGCGCCGAGGTGATCGACCTGCTCCCCACCGGCTACGGCTTCGTGGTCGACATGGAGGGCGAGCACCGCATGGTGTTCGACGCCAAGGCGGTGGAGCAGATGGTGGACTTCGCGATGCGCCGTATGTACGGCTAGCGCCATCGCCGCGCAGACGGCCGAACTGCCCTGCCCGTAGCGACGGACACGGCGAACGCCCGGAGGGAATGCCCTCCGGGCGTTCGCCGTTACGGGTAGCAGAAAGTTCAACAATCAACTAAAGTGAACGCACAAGGAGGTACCGACATGCCTGCAGTGACCGTCGAGAACCCGTTGACCCTGCCCCGTGTGGCCGCGTCCACCGACGCCGTGGCCCGCCCGGTGCTCACCGTGACGACCGCGCCCAGCGGGTTCGAGGGCGAGGGTTTCCCGGTCCGCCGTGCGTTCGCCGGGATCAACTACCGCCACCTCGACCCGTTCATCATGATGGACCAGATGGGTGAGGTGGAGTACGCGCCGGGAGAGCCGAAGGGCACCCCCTGGCACCCGCACCGCGGCTTCGAGACCGTCACCTACATCATCGACGGCGTCTTCGACCACAAGGACTCCAACGGCGGTGGCGGCACCATCACCAACGGTGACACCCAGTGGATGACCGCGGGCTCGGGCCTCCTGCACATCGAGGCTCCGCCGGAGTCGCTCGTCCTGTCCGGCGGTCTCTTCCACGGTCTCCAGCTGTGGGTGAACCTCCCGGCCAAGGACAAGATGATGGCCCCGAGGTACCAGGACATCCGTGGCGGCCAGGTCCAGCTGCTCTCGACCGCCGACGGCGGCGCGCTGCTCCGCGTCATCGCCGGTGAGCTCGACGGGCACCAGGGTCCGGGCATCACGCACACGCCGATCACCATGGTCCACGCGACCGTGGCGCCCGGCGCGGAGCTGACCCTCCCGTGGCGCGAGGACTTCAACGGCCTCGCGTACGTCCTCGCCGGCCGCGGCAGCGTCGGTGCGGAGCGGCGTCCGGTGCACGCCGGCCAGACCGCCGTCTTCGGCACCGGCACCTCGCTGACCGTCCGCGCGGACGAGCAGCAGGACTCCAACACCCCGGACCTGGAGGTCGTGCTCCTCGGCGGCCGGCCCATCCGTGAGCCGATGGCCCACTACGGCCCCTTCGTCATGAACACCCGTGACGAACTCCAGCAGGCCTTCGAGGACTTCCAGAAGGGCCGCCTGGGCACCGTCCCCGCGGTGCACGGGATGACCGAGGGCGGGCTGTGAGCCTCCGCTGACCGAGGCTGATCACGCCTGGCCGAGTGCGGGAGCAGGCGTGATCGAGTACGAGCGGGAACGAGTGCGCGCAGGCCCCGTCCGGGTTCCGGACGGGGCCCTTCGCGTTCGTACGCCCGTGGCCGAGCCGCCGCTCCTCCGTTCGGCCGTTCCGAGGTGACTCGCTGTCTGACACGTGGTCAGGTGGTGCTGTGCTGCTACTTCCCGAAGGGGCCCGGCGGGTCGGTGCCTGGTGTGCCGTCGTTCTGCTGGCCGCCGGGGTCGGCTGGGTCGGGATCGAACTGTGCTCCCAGGTCAGGACGGCCGTCGTGCCGGTGCTCCTCGCGCTGTTGGGGACGGCGTTGCTGGGACCGCTCCACCAGCGGCTGGTGAGGGCCGGGGTGAACCGCTCGGTTGCCGCCGGGCTCACCTGTGTCGCGGTCGTGGCGGTGGTCGGCGGGGCCGTCTACATCGTCGTCGCCGCGCTCATCGACACCGGCGACGAGATCGTGGCCTCGCTCAAGCAGGCCGCCCAGTCGCTCTCCGACCACTTCGGAGCGGCGGGCACCTCGCTCGACGACCTCGCGACCAACGCCAGGGAACTGCTGTCCAAGTTCGGCGGTACGGCGGCCTCCGGGGTCATCAGCGGGATCAGCGTCGTCGGCGAGGTGATCGCCATGGCGGTGCTGGCCCTGCTGCTCGTCTTCTTCTTCCTCCGGGACTCACACCGGGCGGTGGGGGCCCTGCGCTCACTGGCGCCGCGCGGCACGGCCGACACCGTCGAAGCGATGGCCCGCCGCGCCTTCGAGGCCGTCGAGGGCTTCATGCGCGGGACGACGATCATCGCGTTCATCGACGCCGTGTGCATCACGGTCGGGCTGCTGGTCCTCGACGTCCCGGGCGCCGTGGGCCTGGGCGCGCTGGTCTTCGTGGGCGCGTACATCCCGTACCTCGGCGCGTGCCTCTCCGGTGCCGTGGCCGTCCTGGTCGCGCTGGCGGACCGGGGGTTCGTCATCGCGCTGTGGGCGCTCGGGGTCGTGCTCGCCGTGCAGGTTCTCGAGGGGCATGTGCTCCAGCCGGCGATCCAGAGCCGGACCGTGCAGATGCATCCGGCGGTGGTGATGCTGGCGATCACCGCGGGAGCGTCCGTCGCGGGGGTCCTGGGCATGCTGCTCGCCGTACCGCTGACGGCGGCGGCGTTCGGGGTGCTGTCGGAGCTGCGGACGCGCTACTCGTCGAAGGCGTCAGGGGTGACAGGGCCGGCCGAGGCGTCGGGAGCCGGCTCGTAGAACTCGAACCAGATGCTCTTCCCCTGCCCCCGCGGATCCACCCCCCACAGGTCCGCGAGGAGTTCCACGAGGACCAGCCCGCGCCCGGAGGAGGCCAGCTCGCCGGGGTCCCGCTTGTGCGGCAGGTCGTCGCTGGCGTCGGTGACCTCCACCCGCATCCGGCGCTTGCCGCCCTCGCCGGTCATCTCGCCGGTGACCTCGGCGACGAGGAGGGCGTCGGCGTCCGTGTGCACGAGGACGTTCGTCATCATTTCGGAGACCAGGAGCACGGCGGAGTCGAGCTGGTCCTCGGACGCCCAGTCGTGGAGGAGTTCCCGCACCTGCTGGCGGGCGGTCGCGACGCCCTCGGGCTCGGCCTGCGCCACGGTCAGCACCGTGCGCCGTCCGAGGGGCCGTATCGCCGTGACCGGGTCGCCGCAGCCGCATCCCGGTCCCATCCGGCACAGCAGCAGCACCGCTATGTCGTCCTCGCGCCGGTCCACCAGCGGACCGGGGGTGTGGTGCGAGGAGGGCCCGTGGACGGCCTGTACCAGGGCGTCGGCGAGGGTCTCCATGTCGCCGTCGTGGGACTCCAGGATCCGGCGGATGCGCCGCCAGCCGGTGTCGAGGTCGTGACCGCCGGTCTCGATCAGCCCGTCCGTGCAGATCAGCATGGTCTCGCCGGGCTCGAGCACGAGCCGCGTCGTCGGATAGTCGGCGTCCGGGTCGATGCCGAGCGGCAGCCCGCCCGCGGTGGGCCGCGTCAGCACCGTCCCGTCCGCCATGCGTATCGCCGGGTCCGGATGTCCGGCACGGGCGATGTCCAGCGTCCCCGTCGCCGGGTCGACCTCGACGTACAGGCAGGTCGCGAAGCGCATGTCCCCCGCGTCGCCCTCGCTCTCACCGCCGTCGCTCGACCCGTACGTCACCGAGTCCGTGACCCCGTACAGGAAGCGGGAGGCCCGGGAGAGCACCGCGTCCGGGCGGTGGCCCTCGGAGGCGTACGCGCGCAGGGCGATCCGGAGCTGGCCCATCAGGCCCGCCGCGCGGACGTCATGGCCCTGCACGTCGCCGATGACGAGGGCGAACCGGCCGGTCGGGAGCGGGATCATGTCGTACCAGTCGCCGCCTACCTGGAGCCCGCCGCCGGTGGGGACGTAGCGCGCGGCGACCGTCATGCCCGGCATCTGGGGGCCCAGCGTCGGCATCATCGAGCGCTGGAGGCCGTCGGTCAGCTCCCGCTGGGTCTCGGCGGCACCGGCGCGGGAGAGGGCCTGGGCGAGCATGCGGGCCACGGTCGTCAGGACCGCGCGTTCGTCGGGCGTGAAGGTGACGGGGTACTTGAAGGCCGCCATCCACGCGCCCATCGTGCGGCCCGCGACGGTCAGCGGCAGGAACGCCCAGGACTGCCGGTCGAAGTGCCGGGCCAGCGGCCAGGAGACGGGATAGCGCTCCTTGTAGCCCTCCGGGGAGGAGAGGTAGACGGCGCGGCCGGTCCGTACGACTTCGGCGGCCGGATAGTCCGTGGCGAGGGACATGTGGGAGAACGGGCCCTCGTCGCCCGGCTGCTGGCCGTGATGCCCGATGACCGTCAGCCGGTCGCCCTCCGCGCCGAAGACGGCCAGACCGTCCGGCGAGAATCCCGGCATCGACAGGCCGGCCGCGACCCGCAGCACCTCCGCCGTGGACCGCGCCTCCGCCAGCGCGCGCCCCGCGTCGAGCAGGAACGCCTCGCGCGAGCGCCGCCAGTCACCCGTGACGGGTGCGCGGGCGGCGGTGGCCGGTGAGGGATCGGTGACCTCCTGGAGGGTGCCGAACAGCTCGAACTCCCCGTTCGTGGGGTCCAGGACCGGCTTGGAGCGGCTGCGTACGGTACGGATCACCCGGCCCTGCACGTCCATGACCCGCATCCGGACCTCGGCGATGGAGTCCTCGACGAGGGCGAGCTGGACGACCCCGTGGACCTCGTTCCAGTCGATGGGGTGGAAGCGGGCCCGCACGCTTCCCTCCGTGAGGGTCGTGGTCTCCGCGGGCAGCCCGATGAGCCGGGCGGCCTCGGCGTCGAACGTGATCCGTCCCTTGCCGTTGTCCCAGCGCCACAGACCGGTCGCGAGGGCGGCCAGGACGTCCCCCAGTGCGGGCAGGGGCTCACCAGTGCGCATTGACCCACTGTAGGGAGAGGTGATCCGGACCTGCCACCTAGGCCTGGCGGGGGTACGGCGGTATGCGGCGGATATCGGGCGGAGTGATCTTGGTGTGGCCGGTACTCTTGGGGAAGTTTCACGTGAAACAGAGCACGATCCGCTCACGTGAACAGAGCACCACCCGCTCACGTGAAGACAGACCCCGATCCGCGAAGACTGGATGAAACGACGATGCATCGGTACAGGTCCCACACCTGCGGCGAGCTCCGCGCCTCTGACGTCGGCAGTGACGTCCGGCTGAGCGGCTGGCTGCACAATCGGCGCGACCTGGGCGGCATCCTCTTCATCGATCTGCGCGATCACTACGGCATCACGCAGCTCGTCGCCCGCCCCGGCACCCCCGCGTACGAGGCTCTCGACAAGATCTCCAAGGAGTCGACCGTCCGGGTCGACGGCAAGGTCGTCTCACGCGGCTCGGAGAACGTGAACCCGGAGCTGCCGACCGGCGAGATCGAGGTCGAGGTGAGCGAGGTCGAGCTGCTCGGCGCCGCCGCCCCGCTCCCGTTCACGATCAACGCCGATGACGGGGTCAACGAGGAGCGGCGCCTCGAGTACCGCTTCCTGGACCTGCGCCGCGAGCGCATGCACCGCAACATCCTGCTGCGTACGGCCGTGATCTCCGCGATCCGTCACAAGATGACGGCGCTGGGCTTCAACGAGATGGCGACGCCGATCCTCAGCGCAACCTCCCCCGAGGGCGCGCGCGACTTCGTCGTCCCGTCCCGTCTCAACCCGGGCAGGTTCTACGCGCTGCCGCAGGCGCCGCAGCAGTTCAAGCAGCTCCTGATGATCTCCGGCTTCGACCGCTACTTCCAGATCGCGCCCTGTTTCCGTGACGAGGACGCGCGGGCGGACCGGTCGCCGGGCGAGTTCTACCAGCTCGACGTGGAGATGTCCTTCGTCGAGCAGGAGGACGTCTTCCAGCCGATCGAGAAGCTCATGACGGAGCTGTTCACGGAGTTCGGCGGCGGCCGCGACGTCACCTCGCCCTTCCCGCGCATCCCGTTCCGCGAGTCGATGCTGAAGTACGGCTCCGACAAGCCGGACCTGCGAGCCCAGTTGGAGCTCGTCGACATCACCGACGTCTTCGCGGGCTCGGAGTTCAAGGCGTTCGCGGGCAAGCACGTGCGCGCGCTGCCGGTGCCGGACGTCTCCGGCCAGTCGCGGAAGTTCTTCGACGGCCTCGGTGACTACGCGGTCGAGCAGGGCGCGAAGGGCCTGGCGTGGGTGCGGGTGGCCGAGGACGGTTCGCTCAGCGGTCCCATCGCGAAGTTCCTCACCGAGGAGAACGTCGCCGAGCTGACGAAGCGGCTGTCCCTGGCGCCCGGTCACGCGGTGTTCTTCGGCGCGGGCGAGTTCGACGAGGTCTCCAAGATCATGGGCGCGGTGCGGGTCGAGGCCGCGAAGCGCGCTGGTCACTTCGAGGAGGGCGTCTTCCGGTTCTGCTGGATCGTCGACTTCCCGATGTACGAGAAGGACGAGGAGACCGGGAAGCTCGACTTCTCGCACAACCCGTTCTCGATGCCGCAGGGCGGCCTGGAGGCCCTGGAGACCCAGGACCCGCTGGACGTCCTGGGCTGGCAGTACGACATCGTCTGCAACGGCGTCGAGCTGTCCTCCGGCGCGATCCGGAACCACGAGCCCGACATCATGCTCAAGGCCTTCGAGATCGCGGGCTACGACCGCGACACCGTCGAGGAGCAGTTCGCCGGCATGCTCCGCGCGTTCCGCTTCGGCGCCCCGCCGCACGGCGGTATCGCGCCCGGCGTCGACCGCATCGTCATGCTCCTCGCGGACGAGCCGAGCATCCGCGAGACCATCGCGTTCCCGCTCAACGGCAACGCGCAGGACCTGATGATGGGCGCGCCGACGGAGCTGGATGAGTCCCGCCTGCGCGAGCTGCACATTTCCGTACGGAAGCCGCAGCCGAAGTAGGCCTTCGCTGCCAGCCCCACGCGTTTCGAATGGCTCGGAATCGAACACCGATTCCGAGCCATTCTCATGCGGTCCTCTGGGAACCCCGTGAATCACAGTCGTTTGACAGGTTCACTCCATAATCTCCACAGCCATGACTGAGACCCCCCAACAGACAGCAGCAGAACGGGAACTGACGCGCCGTCGGGTCGTCGTCGCCGGCGGTGCGACGGTCGTGACCGCGGGGCTGGCGGCCGGCCTGGGCGCGAACGCCTTCGCGGGCGACGCGACCGAGGCCACAGGATCCGGGCCCCTGGCGACGGACTCCGCGAGCCCGTCGGGCACCCCGGAGGCCTGCTACGTCCTGACCACGGAGACCACCGAGGGCCCGTACTACATCGACGCGGACAAGATCCGCCCCGACGTCACCGAGGACGAGGAGGGCATCCCCCTCGTCCTCGGGCTCAAGGTGATCGACGCCGAGACCTGTCGGCCGGTACGGAACGCCGCCGTCGACATCTGGCACTGCTCGGCGCTCGGCGTCTACTCGGGCTACGAGGACTCGGGCAACGGCGGTGGCGGCACCCCGCCCACCGGCGCCCCCACGGACGTACCCACCGGCCCGCCCCCGACGGGCGGCCCAGGCGGTCCCGGCGGCCACCAGGAGCCGACCGACGACGAGCGCTATCTGCGCGGTACGTGGCGGACGGACAAGCGCGGTCAGGTCACCTTCAGGACCGTCTTCCCGGGCTGGTACCGGGGCCGCTGCGTGCACATCCATGTGAAGGTCCACGTGGACGGCACCTGGACCGACGCGGGGTACGAGGGCGGGCGCACCTGCCACACGGGCCAGCTGTTCTTCGACGAGGAGTCGGTGCTGGCCTCCGCCGAGGTGGAGCCGTACTCGACGAACACCACCACCCGGACGACCCTCGACGAGGACACCATCTACCCGGACAACGGTGCCGAGGGCGGCCTGCTCCACCTCAAGTACGACAAGAGGCACATCGCCCGGGGTGTCCACGCCCGGCTGACGATGGGCGTGGCCTCGGACGAGACGCACGACAGCACGGACACGCCGCCGAGCGCGTCGGCGTCGTAGCCCTCGACCGGTCGACGAAGGCCCGGAACTCCACTGGTTCCGGGCCTTTCCGCCGTGCACGTCGGCCCTGCTGTGGAAATAAGGAAAGCCTTGCCTAATTCCATTATCAGAAGGGGCTCGAGAACGCCGTATATTTCGGGCCTCTTTTTGCTCTCTCAGGGAAAGCCACAGTGCTTTCCCACGGTCCTGACAGGCGTCTTACCTAGCGTCCGGGCCATGACTGAGACCCAAGGACCGGCACACAAACGGAATATGACGCGGCGAAAGGTCGTCGTGGCGGGCGGCGCGGCTGTGGCCGCGGTGGGCGTGGGCGGCGGTATCGCCGCGACCGCGAACGCGGGCCAGGTGAAGGGCGCGACTCCGAGTTCCTCCACCGGCTCCGCGGAGGCGTGTTACACGCTCACCTCGGAGACCACCGAGGGCCCGTACTACATCGACGCGGACAAGATCCGGCAGGACATCACCGAGGACGAGGAGGGCATTCCGATGACCCTCAAGCTCAAGGTGATCGACGCGGACACCTGCAAGCCCGTGCGGAACGCGGCGGTCGACATCTGGCACTGCACGGCGCTGGGCGTCTACTCCGGCTACGAGGCGATGAGCAACGGCGGCGGAGGTGGGGGCGCCCCGACGGACGCCCCCTCGGGTACCGCGACCGGCACCCCCACCGGCACCCCGACCAGTGAGCCCCCGTCGGGCGCGCCCTCCGGTGGCACGGGCGGCGGCCACTCCGAACCCACCGACGACGAGCGCTACCTCCGCGGCACCTGGAAGACCGACAAGCAGGGTTACGTCACCTTCAAGACGGTCTTCCCGGGCTGGTACCAGGGCCGCTGCGTCCACATCCACGTGAAGGTCCACGTGGACGGCGAGTGGACCTCCGCCGGTTACGAGGGCGGCCACGCCTGCCACACCGGCCAGCTGTTCTTCTCCGAGGAGTCCGTCCTGGCCTCTGCGGAGGTGTCCCCGTACTCCACCAACACCACCACCCGCACCACGCTCGACGAGGACACGATCTACCCGGACAACGGCACCGAGGGCGGGCTGCTGAAGCTCAAGTACAAGAAGAACGACATCGCCAAGGGCGTCATCGCCTCACTGACGATGGGCGTCGCCCCGGACGAGACGCACGACAGCACGGACACGGTGCCGAGCGCGTCGGCGTCGGCCGGCTGACCCACACAGGTACGCGAGGGGCCCGGAACTCCACTGGTTCCGGGCCCCTCGGGCTGTCGCGCCGCGTCAGCTCGGGTCCGGCTCAGTCATCTCCCGGGACCTCGGGGCCCTCCGCGAACAGGTCTTCGACCCGTGCGCAACTCGACGCGATCCTGGACCAGTCGGAGTTGTCCGGCGTCACTGTGCGGGTGATCCCGTTCGACGTCGACGGCTTCGCGGGAGCCAGCGCGGAGCTGTTGTACGCGGGTGGCAGAGTTCCGGCACTGGACACCGCCCAGCGAGACACCCCTGAGGGCTCGGCATTCATGGACGCAGCGGCACGACTGCGATCCATGCGAACGCTCTTTCGTAAAGTGGAGGCGGTGTCCCTCGAACCCACCCGTTCTCGGGATTACATCCACCGTCTGGCGAAGGAGCTGTAGGACGTGACTCAGTGGCAGAAGTCCTCGTTCTCCGGTGGCGCGGACGGCAACGAATGCGTGGAACTCGCCGCAGCGGACGGCACGTTGCTCCTCCGTGAGAGTGACGACCCCGGTCGAATACTCCCCGTGAACCGCGACAGTCTGATCGCCCTCCTGCGGCAGGTGCGAGCGAACCGGGTGTGACCGACGGCACGGTTCACGCGTACCCCGTGGACCGAGGCCGCACGGGCGGGGGCCCTGCGCAGGAGACCCGCCGCGGCGCCGGCGTCTAGGGCCTGCCCGGTGACCGCCCGCTCGGAAACGCGGCAACCTTTTCCGAGCTCCGCGACCACTGATGAGTCGAAGCCCCCCACCGGAGCTTCACACCGCACGTGTCCCACCACCACGTTAGGACTCATCCGTGGCATCCCCCTCCCACCGCCGGTCCCTCCGCAAGCGGCGCACGATCGTCGTCGCGTCCGCCGCCCTCGCGGCGACGGGCCTCGGCGCCGTCGCCTTCGTGATGAACGCGAACGCCGGAGCCGTCGACCTGGCCCACCAGTCGCTGCCCGCCAAGGACGGCTGGGCGGCCTCCGGCTCGGGCACGACCGGTGGCTCGCAGGCCGACTCCGCGCACGTGTACACCGTCAGCACCCGGGCACAGCTGGTGAAGGCGCTGGGCTCCAGCGGCAACTCCACCGCGAAGATCATCCAGATCAAGGGCACGATCGACGCCAACACGGACGACGCGGGCAAGAAGCTGACCTGCGCGACCTACGCCTCCGGCACCGGGTACTCGCTGGCCGCCTATCTCAAGGCGTTCGACCCGGCCACCTACGGCACGTCCAAGCTGCCGTCGGGCACGCAGGAGACCGCCCGTGCCGCCGCGCAGGCCAAGCAGGCGAAGAACATCGTCTTCAAGGTGCCGGCCAACACCACCATCGTGGGTGTCCCGGGCACCAAGGCCGGGCTGACCGGCGCCAGTCTGCAGGTGAAGGACGTCGACAACGTCATCATCCGCAACCTCACCCTCACCGCCACCGAGGACTGCTTCCCGCAGTGGGACCCGACCGACGGTTCGCTCGGCGAGTGGAACTCCAACTACGACTCGGTGACCCTGCGCGGGGCGACCCATGTGTGGGCCGACCACAACTCGTTCAGCGACTCGCCGTTCTTCGACAAGTCCGAGACGACGTACTTCGGCCGCAAGTACCAGATCCACGACGGCGCCCTCGACATCACCAACGGATCCGACCTGGTGACCGTCGAGCGCAACCAGTTCACCAACCACGACAAGACCATGCTCATCGGCAGCAGCGACACCGACAGTGTCGGCAAGCTGCGCGTCTCCATCCACCACAACGTGTGGAAGGGCATCACCCAGCGCGCTCCGCTGGCCCGTATCGGCCAGATCCACCTCTACAACAACGTCTACGACACCGCGTCCCTCAACGGCTACGAGCCCAAGTACAGCCTCGACTCCCGCGCCAAGGCCCAGGTCGTCGCCGAGTACAACTCCTGGACGCTCCCGTCCGGCGCCAAGGTCGCGAAGCTGCTCAGCGGCGACGGCACCGGCTCGGTCGCGGGCAGCGGCAACCTCGTCAACGGCACGGCGACCGACCTCGTCGCCGCGTACAACGCCGCCAACTCGAAGAAGCTGAAGACGACGGTGAACTGGACCCCGGCCCTCACCGCCGGTCTCCAGACCTCGGCGAAGAACCTCCCGACGGAACTGGCGACCACCACCGGCGCCGGCGTCCTCACCGACTAGGACAACGCGAGAGGGCGCCCGGGGCCGCAAGACCCCGGGCGCCCTCGGTCATACGGTCACGACAGGGACTTGTAGCCGCCCCAGCCGGTGGCGATCTTCGTGCGGGCCCCGAACGACCCGGCGCCGTTGCCGTAGTTGCGCCAGACGTTGCCGCTGGTGTCACGCGAGACCAGGTCGGCCTTGCCGTCCTTGTTCAGGTCTCCGGCCCCGACGACGACGTCGTAGGAGCCGCCCCAGTCGCTGAACACCTTCACGCGGGCCGCGAAGGTGCCGTTCCCCTTACCGGTGTACCGGTACAGGTTGTCGGCCTTGTCCTGGGCGATCAGGTCGCCGACGCCGTCGCCGTCGAGATCGCCGACGCCGACGATCTTCCTGTACGTCTTCCAGTTGTCGTAGAGCTTCACGCGGGCGGACAGCTTGCCCGTGCTCGTGCCCTTGTAGAGGTAGACGGCGCCCGTGGAGGCGTTGCGGGTGATCAGGTCGGGACGGCCGTCACCACTCACGTCGCCTGGTGAGGTGAGGATGTCGTACGACGTCCAGCCGCTGGTCACGAGTGTCGTGTACGCCGTTGCCGGCTTGACCGCGTTGCCGCAGCCGGGCTTGTAGAGGCGCGCGGCCCCGCTGCTCAGCCGGACGATGACGTCGTTGCAGCGGTCGCCGCTCAAGTCGCCGTAGGGGATGGCCTTGATGCTGGTGGCCCAGCCCGTGCCGGTCGTCCTCTCGGAGAACTTGCCGCCGCCGGTGCCGTGTTGGTAGCTCAGGGCACCCGAGGAGCTGAGGGTGAGGAGGTCGCCGACGCCGTCCGGTTCGCCTTCGATGCTGTTGAAGTCATGGCGTACCGCCGCGCCGCCGAACACCGTTCCCGTGCCGCTGGTCACCGTGGTCGCGGCGGTGCTGCCGAGGCCGGTCGCCTTGAGGGTCCACCTGAACGAGCCGTTGGGGAAGTAACTCCCGTTCGTCGCCTTGCCGTTCCAGGTCGCCGTCAGCCATTCCGCGGTGGCGCCGCCGGTGACCGTACGGCCGGCCCTGCCGGTCTCGCCGCTCTCGACCGAGGCGAAAGCCAGGGACCAGGAGGTGACGGGGCGGGACAGCAGCCACTGGCCGTTCCACGTCCTGGAGCCGGTGTCCGACGCCTTCGGCCAGACGAGGTCGTCGGCGACCTCGGTCTCGAACACGCTCGGGGCGGACGGAGTCACCCCGGTCGTCGCCACGTGCGTCCGCTCGTACGTGTCGAACCAGGCGACCAGGCCCGTGTACTCGTCCACCGTCCACCGGTAGCGGCGGTCGGTGGCCAGGCCCGAGTCCGGGAGCCCGGCGGCGATCACGCGGGTCGCGCCGGTGGTCGCGTCGGTCAGGACGAGTCGGTCCGTGGTGTGGTCGTGGCGTACGGCGAATCCGTCGCCGAGCAGGACGTCACCGGGCGCGGTGGCGACCGACTTACCGGCCTTGGTGTCGTACACGCCCGCCGAGGTGGTCCCGCAGGACCAGTACACCCAGCGGCCCGCCGCCTGAAGTTCGGTCGGGACACAGGCGGCGCCCGGGACCGTGACCGTGGAGAGGGTCTTCTTCGAGGCCAGACTGTACGAGGTGATCCTGCCGGCGGTGGTGGTGGCGCTCCAGAGGATGGGGCCGTCGAGGGCGGCGGCGCGCACCGAACGCTTCAGCAGCTGCCCCTGGTTGAAGTTGCCGACGTACTGCGCGGGCGTGGTGTCGCCGGAGTTGTAGACCGCGTAGTCGTCGGAGACGTCGACGATCGCGCCGCCCTGGGTCGCGAACTCCATGTCGACGGTCCCGAAGCCGTCACCGGTCTTGATCAGCCTGTCCGCGGCCGAGGTGTCGCTGTCGTCGGCCGTCTGGAGGTAGACGTCGTCGGGGGAGTAGCCCTTGTTCCCCCACACCACCGAGCAGCTGGTGCCGGCGTACGGGCACGCGGCACTCACCCCGGAGCCCGCCGTGGCGCCGGAGGCGGTCAGTGTGGTGCGGGCGTCCGTGGTCAGGGTCCGGACCGATGTGGTGTCACTGCTGGTGGAGGAGGGGTTGTTCTCGACCACGCGCAGGCTGCCACGGCTGAGCGCGAGGCCCGTCTTGGCGTTCTCCGCCGCCGGGGCCTCGGACACCTTCGCCAGCTCCAGGGAGCCGTCCGTCGCCTGGCTCGCGCGCCGCACCCACCAGTCGGTGGCGCCGGTGCCGCCCGTGACGAGAGCGTCGTCGCCGGCGGTGCGGATCGCGTACTCGTCGGCGTCGGCCAGCAGGGTCCGCGTGGAGCCGTCGGCGAGCGAGTGGGCCGTGATCGCGGTGCCGGTGCGCGTGTGCGTGGGCAGCAGCAGCCAGTCGCCGATCAGGACCGGCTCGCCGTCGAGGGCGCCGAGGGCGGGCTGGCCGATGATCGTGACCGGCGGGAGATCGACGACCTGTTCCGCCGCGGACGGGTCGGTACGGGACTTGAGGTGGAGGTCGCCGGTGCCGGGCTCGTACCAGCCGAACCGGTCCTCGCTCTGTACGTAGAACACGTTGGCGCCGACGTCGGTGAAGGCCAGGGTGGCGACGGCCGTGTCGACGTCGACGTAGGACAGGTAACTGCCGTACCCGTACAGCACTCCGGCGGAGTCGGCGGCCACGACTTCGGAGGCCCCGATGCCGTACACGCCACCGAGGCCGGTGATGGGGCGAGAGCGCCGTACGCCGTCCACGGTGTCGACCAGGGTGCTCGCGGTGACGACCGTGTCACCGGCCAGCGCCCGGTATTCGTAGGAGGACGTGAAGGCCGACGTCTTGTGCGTCGCCGGGTCCCAGAGGGTGACGGACTTGCTTGTCGCGGCGGTCGGCAGGGCGACGAGGTCGCCGTCCGAGCCGTACCAGGCCGTCCGGCATGCCGAGCCGAGGGACGCGCAGGGCGCGGAGGGCGTGTAGACGCCGCTCGCGTTCTCCACGGTGACCGTGGTGCCGTCCGCGTAGTCCGTCCACAGCAGTCCGGCGACTCCGCTCTGCCGGTGCAGGAAGCCGGTCGTGCCGGCGGTGAGCGGCCGGTCGACGCGCGGAGTGGCCGAGCTCGGATCGACGAGCGTGATCTCCGTGGTGCCGACGGCTTCCGTGGTGGCCGCCTCGGCGGAACCGCTGCCCTCGGAGTAAATGGTGACGGCCGCTACGGCGACCGCGAGTGCGGAGACGGCGGCGGCAAGACCGCCCCGTCTCAGGGCGTGTCTGCCCACTTGGAATTCCCTCCCCGCGAGGGTCCCCTCCCTCGCACAAGTGAGCGGATGCTACCAGTGGGTTCGGGGCGCGCTGTGCGCTCAGGTGTCGTACGAGCCGTCCCACGGTTCGCCGAAGGCGAGGCGGTCGGGGTACAGCTCGGCCCAGCTCTCCTCCTCGTCCTGCTTGACCACCAGGCCGAACAGGACGCCGTCCACGGTGACTTGGAAGGGGCGGATCGCGATGCTGGTGTAGGAGCGCCGGGGCAGGCTCCGCAGCAGTTTCCCCAGGTGGGCCTCGGCGCGGGCGAGGACCGAGCCGTCGGCGTGCGGGGCGCGGTGCTGTTCGGCCCAGGTGCCCGCGCACCAGATCTCCGAGTCGCGGTAGTGGCCCGCGGAGTCGAAGGTGTGAAGCACCGTGTAGAGGCGCTTGTGCTCTTCCCAGCCGTCGTCGGGACGGAACCCCTCGGGGAAGGCGTACGTGACCGACGCCAGGAACTGGCCATCCGCGTACCGGCCGATGGCCTCGGTGCGGTGGTGCGGTTCGTAGGCGATCGGGATGACCTCGGGAACTGCCATGGCGAAACCATACGGGTGGTCGCGAACATGCCAGCGCCGGGGGCGGTTTTCGGCCTGGCGGATTGTGTGAAGGGGCCCGGCACCAGGTGGTGCCGGGCCCCTGTCTCACGCGTCGACTACTCCGGTGCGCCGCCGAAGCGCTCCTTGTACGACTCCAGGTCCTCGTCCGTGATCTTGGCGAAGAGCACCGGGGGAACGGTGAAGGCCGTACCCGCCGGGACCGCGGTCAGCGCCTTCGCCTCGTCCGCCGACACCCAGGCCGCGGTGTCGTCGGCCAGCGCGAACGCCGAGCGCATGGCCTTGGCCGACGCAGGGATGAAGGGCTCCGACACCACCGAGTAGAGGTGGATCAGGTTCATCGCCGTACGCAGGGTGAGGGCCGCGCCGTCCGGGTCCGTCTTGATCTCCAGCCAGGGGGCCTTCTCCTCCAGGTAGGAGTTGCCGGCCGACCACAGGGCGCGCAGCGCGGCCGCAGCCTTGCGGAACTGGAGGGCCTCCATCTGGGTCTCGTACTCCGCGAGCAGGCCCGCGATCTCCTCGCCGAGCCGCGTCTCCGCCTCGCCGGCCGCCGAGCCCGCCGGGACCTCGTCGCCGAAGCGCTTGCGGGAGAAGGAGAGGACGCGGTTGACGAAGTTGCCCAGCGTGTCCGCCAGGTCCTTGTTCACCGTCGTCGTGAAGTGCTCCCAGGTGAAGGACGAGTCGTCCGACTCCGGGGCGTTGGCGATCAGGAAGTAGCGCCAGTAGTCGGCGGGCAGGACGGCCAGCGCCTGGTCGGTGAAGACGCCGCGCTTCTGGGAGGTGGAGAACTTCCCGCCGTAGTACGTCAGCCAGTTGAAGGCCTTGACGTAGTCGACCTTCTTCCACGGCTCGCGGACGCCGAGTTCGGTGGCCGGGAACATCACCGTGTGGAAGGGGACGTTGTCCTTGGCCATGAACTCCGTGTAGCGGACCGGGTTCTCGCCGGAGTCGGCGTCGTACCACCACGACTTCCAGTCCCGGTTCTCCGGGTCCAGGTCCGACCACTCCTTCGTCGCCCCGATGTACTCGATCGGCGCGTCGAACCAGACGTAGAAGACCTTGCCCTCGGCGGCCAGCTCGGGCCAGGTGTCGGCGGGGACCGGGACGCCCCAGTCCAGGTCGCGGGTGATCGCGCGGTCGTGCAGGCCCTCGGTGAGCCACTTGCGGGCGATGGAGGACGCGAGCTGCGGCCACTCGTCGCCGACCTGGTCGATCCACGCCTCGACCTCGCCCTGGAGCTTCGACTGAAGGAGGAAGAGGTGCTTGGTCTCCCGGACCTCCAGATCGGTGGAGCCCGAGATGGCGCTGCGCGGGTTGATCAGGTCGGTCGGGTCCAGGACACGGGTGCAGTTCTCGCACTGGTCGCCGCGGGCCTTGTCGTAGCCGCAGTGCGGGCAGGTGCCCTCGACGTAGCGGTCGGGGAGGAAACGGCCGTCCGTCGGCGAGTACACCTGACGGATCGCGCGCTCCTTGATGAAGCCGTTCTCGTTCAGGCGGCGGGCGAAGTGCTGGGTGATCTCGCGGTTCTGCGGGCTGGAGCTGCGGCCGAAGTAGTCGAAGGCCAGCGCGAAGCCGTCGTACACCGCCTTCTGCGCGTCGTGCGCCTGCGCGCAGAACTCGTCGACCGGGATGCCCCGCTCCTTCGCGGCCAGCTCGGCCGGGGTGCCGTGCTCGTCCGTCGCGCAGATGTAGAGGACGTCGTGACCACGCTGGCGGAGGTACCGGGCGTACACGTCCGCCGGGAGCATGGACCCCACCATGTTGCCCAGGTGCTTGATTCCGTTGATGTACGGAAGGGCGCTGGTGATGAGGTGTCGAGCCATCGGGGGCTGCTCCCAGGTCGGTACGTGGGGTGACGATCGTCGTTTTCGGTCGTCTCGTCGGTCGTCTCGCGAACCTTGAAATCGTATCCGACACGGGTGGGCCGCCCGCCTCCCGTTTTACGGGGTGGGAAGCGGGCGGCCGTGGTGAGCTGCCGGTGCGGGTGCCCGTGTGGGTTACGGGCGCCAGTTCGCGAGTACGCCCTCGTAGACCTCGGCGTCCGTCAGCTCGCGCGGGGTCGGGCCCGCGTGGAAGAAGGCCGTGTTGGCGGTCTTCAGCTTGCGCAGGTAGTCGAAGGCCTTGCTGTCCTGCTCCCCGAAGCCGACGAAGGAGAAGAAGACGGAGGGGTGGCTCTTCGCCGCGTCCGTGAGGGACAGGGTGGCGGGGGTCTTGGCGTCCGGGGCGCCGTCCGTCTGGAAGACGACGAGTGCGGGGACCGAGGTGTCCGACTTCTGGTAGTGCGTGAGGACTTCCTCCACGGCCGCGTGGTAGCTCGTACGTCCCATGCGGCCGAGGCCGGCGTGGAGTTCGTCGATCTTGTTGTCGTGGTCGGCGAGGGTGAGCTCGCCGGTGCCGTCCAGCTCCGTGGAGAAGAAGACGACGTGGACCGTGGCCTCGGGGTCGAGGTGGGCGGCGAGGGCGAGGGTCTGCTCGCCGAGGGCCTGGGCGGAGCCGTCCTTGTAGTACGCCCGCATGGAGGAGGAGCGGTCGAGGACGAGGTAGACCTTCGCGCGGGTGCCGGTGAGGTTGCGGGCCTTGAGGGTGTCGGCGGCCTCGTTGTAGGGGGTGACGAGGGTCGCGGGGAGGTTGGCCCCCACGGGGTTCGGCTCCCGGTCGGGAGCCCTCTCGGCGTCAAGGGTCTTGTCGGCCTCGGGCCGGTGGGTGGACACACGGCCTTCGGCCGCGTCGTTCTTCCCGCCCGCACCACCCGTGACGCTCTCGTCGTCGGCCGCGGGTGGCCCCTGTGGGGCTTCATCGCCGTCGGCGGCCGCCGGCTCGTCCGCCTGCGCGGGCTCCTCGACGACAGCGGCGACCGGCTCGGGCGTCTCCGCCTGCGCGGCGGCGGGAGCGGGCTCCTCGGCGACGGCGACGACAGCGGCGACGGGCTCGGGCTCGATCACCGGCTCAGGCGTCTCCGGCTCGTCCACCTGCGCGGCGGCGGGAGCGGGCTCCTCGACGGCGGCGACCGCGGCGACCGGCTGCGCCTCCGGCTCGGAGACCTCGGCGACGGGCTCCGGCTCGATCACCGGCTCGACCGTCTCCGGCTCGGTCTCGGCCGCGACCTCGCGCTCGCCCTCGGACTCGGGTTCGACGACCGGCGTCGGTTCGATCACCGGCGTCGGCTTGACGACCGCCGCGGGCTCGACGACCGCTTCCGGCTCGACGACCGGCGCGGACTCGATGACCGGCGCGGGCTTGGCGACCGGCGCGGGCTCGACGACGGGCGTGGCCTCGGCCACGGCCTCCCGCTCCGGCGCGACCACAGGCTCGACCGTCTCCGGTTCCGCCTCGGCCGCGACCTCCCGCTCACCCTCGGACTCGGGGTCGACGACCGGCGTCGGCTCGATGACCGGCGCGGGCTCGACGACCGCTTCCGGCTCGGCCTCCGGCGCGGGGTCGACCACGGGCTCGGGCGCGACCACCGGCTCGACCGTCTCCGGTTCCGCCTCGGCCGCGACCTCGCGCTCGCCCTCGGACTCGGGCTCGACGACCGGCGTCGGCTCGACCACGGCCTTGGGCTCGACCACCGGCTCCGGTGTCCGGGCCGGCGGCACGGTCACGTTGTCGAATGCCGCCGACACCAGTTCGTCCACGACGGACGGCTGGGGCTCGGTGGCCGGGGCCGGGACCACCGCGGCCGGTTCCGGCTGGAGTTCGGTCGACGGCGCCGGAATCCTGGGTTCGGCCTCCGATGCGGGGGCCTGTGCCGGAACCGTCGGAGTCGAAGCCTCCCGCGAGGTCTCCCCGTCGGCGTCACGACCCTTGCGTGAGCGGCCGAACGCATTCCGCAAGACGGTGAGAATGCCCATGTGCGCAACCCTTCGCGTGAGTTGATGCCCGTCAATCCCTGGCCAGGACGGACACGTAAGGTTAGCGGTCACAGCTGGTGATCTTTGGCAGGGGCGGAGAACGAGGTCGGCATCCGTCAAGACCGCCTCCCCGGCCAGACCCGTACCCCACCGCATCGGCCACCTGGGCGGCGCTACCCGCGTCACGTCAACACCCCCATGGACCATGGGGGTTCACTCCCCGTTCATCCCACAAGCCTGTTTCCGCACATACGCACCACCTAGCGTCACGCTTAAACCAAGGGACCGCATGGGGAGAGCAAAGTGCGCAGACTTCTGCCGTTGATCGGAACACCCGACTCGCATCCCGGCGGCAGGTCCGCGATGACCTGTCTCTACCGCTGTGGCAACGCCTGTTTCCATGACATTCCGAACACCAGCGAGAACGAGTACGTCGGTGACGTCATCGCGACCGCGCTGAGCCGCCGTTCGATGATGCGGGCCGCGGCCGTCGTGACCGTTGCCACCGCGGCGGGCACCGCCGTCGTCGGCACCGGCGCCTCGCAGGCGCAGGCCGCCCCGGCCGCCGGTGCCGCCGCGACCTCGTCCAGGCACGGCAAGGCCGCGCGCGGCCTCCGTTTCACCCCCGTCGCCCCCAACCTCACCGACGCCGTGGTGATCCCCGAGGGATACGCCCAGAACGTCGTGATCCGCTGGGGCGAGCCCATCCTGCGCGGCGCCCCGGCCTTCGACCCGGACAGGCAGACCGCCGCGGCCCAGGCGGGCCAGTTCGGCTACAACAACGACTTCCTGGCGCTGCTGCCGCTCCCCGGTGAGCGAGGCCGCCAGATTCTCGTGGCGAACCACGAGTACACGGACGAGATCCTGATGTTCAAGGCGTACGACGCCGCGAACCCGACCCGTGAGCAGGCCGAGATCGCCTGGGCGGCGCACGGCCTGTCCGTCGTCGTGGTCGAGGAGGACAGGCGCAGCGGCAAGCTCACGCCGGTCCCCCGTCACCACCTCAACCGCCGTGTCACCGCCACCACCGAGTTCAAGGTGACCGGCCCGGCCGCCGGGTCGGCCTTCCTCAGGACCTCCGCGGACCCGACCGGCACGAAGGTCCTCGGCACGCTCAACAACTGCGCGGGCGGCGAGACCCCCTGGGGCACGACGCTGCACGGCGAGGAGAACTTCAACCAGTACTTCGCCAACAGCAGCCGCCCCACCGACGCCCGTTACGGCATCGGCACCGGCGCCACCGAGCGCAAGTGGGAGCGTTTCGACAAGCGCTTCGACGTCGCCCAGGAGCCGAACGAGGTGCACCGCCACGGCTGGGTCGTCGAGCTGGACCCGTACGACCCGACCTCCACGCCCCGCAAGCGCACCGCGCTGGGCCGCTTCAAGCACGAGGGCGCGACGGCCCGCCTCACGGACGACGGCCGCCCGGTCCTCTACACCGGCGACGACGAGCGCTTCGACTACTTCTACAAGTTCGTCGGCAGCAAGAAGATGAAGCGGGGCAGCTCCAGGGCCGCCCGCGAGCACAACCTCACCCTGCTCGACGAGGGCACCCTGTACGTCGCCAAGCTCACCGGCGACTCCCCGGCGGCCGAGATCGACGGCACCGGCAAGCTGCCGGCCGACGGCGAGTTCGACGGCAGCGGCGTGTGGATCCCGATCGCGACCGCCACCGCGAAGGGCGCCGTCTCGCACGTCGAGGGCATGACCGCCGAGGAGGTCTACGTCTTCACACGCCTCGCCGGTGACAAGGTCGGCGCGACCAAGATGGACCGCCCCGAGGACATCGAGCCCTCGCCGACCAGCGGCAAGGTGTACGTCGCCCTGACGAACAACACCAACCGCGGTGTCGGTACGAACGCCAAGGCCGACGAGCCCAACCCGCGCAACGCCAACAAGCACGGGCACATCCTCGAACTCACCGAGCGCCGCAACCGCCCCGAGGCCACGTCCTTCGCCTGGTCGCTGTTCCTCGTCGCGGGCGACCCGACCGACCCGGCCACCTACTTCGCGGGCTTCCCGAAGGAGAAGGTCAGCCCGATCTCCTGCCCGGACAACGTGGCCTTCGACCCGCACGGCAACCTGTGGATCTCCACCGACGGCAACCAGCTCGGCTCGCACGACGGCCTGTTCGGCGTCGCGACCAAGGGCGACCGGCGCGGTGAGCTGAAGCAGTTCCTGACCGTCCCGACCGGCGCGGAGACCTGCGGCCCGCTCGTCCAGGACCGGCGCGTGCTCGTCGCCGTCCAGCACCCGGGCGAGATCACCGGCGCCACCGTCGAGAAGCCCGCGAGCGTCTGGCCCGACGGACCCGGCAGGATCGTCCGCCCGGCGGTCGTCGCGGTGTGGCGCAAGGACGGCTGCGACATCGGCGTCTGACGGCCGGTTCCGGCAGCGGTGACGACGACGGGGGCGCCCTTGCCCGGGGGCGCCCCCGTCGTCGTACCCCCAAGTGCGTCAGTGCGGTGAAGCGATCGCCCGGGCCGCCGCGACCTCCTGCCGCAGGGGTTCCAGGACGCTCCCCGACGGCCCGGTGAGGTCGGTGCGGACCTCGACGAGTACGTCCGTCTCACGCACGCCCTCGGCCAACTCCCGCAGTTGCAGGGCGACTTGGGAGACCTCGGCGGGTGAGGGCCGAGCGGCCCCGTGTCTGACCCGGACGCCCGCCGCCGTGGTCGCGTCGACGATCCGCTCGACGGCCACGACGAGCGGCAGCCACGCGGCGGCCCGCCGTCCGTTCGGCGGCGGTTCGGTCAGGGCGCGCTGGAACTCGGTGCGGATGGCGGACAGGTCGCGGTAGAGGCGGCGGCGCATCCGGGCGCGGGCGGCGGGATCGGCGTCGTCGCCGAAGGCGTACTCCACGTATCCGGCGGTGTCCGCGACCGCTTCCGAGAGCCGGTCGCCGACCCGGGTGTGCCAGCTCTCCGGCCACAGCAGGTACCCGGCGACGATGGCGATCGCGCACCCCATGAGGGAGTCGACCAGACGGGGCTGGAGCAGGGCGGTGCCCTGGTGGTTGAGGATGTCGGAGACCAGCAGGATCGCCGGGGTGACGGCGGCGGTCTGGTAGCCGTAGCCGCGCGGGGTGAGTGCCGGGATGAGGGGCGCGAGGAGGACCATCACGGGCACGTCCCACCAGCCGAGCGGTACGACGGCCAGCACCCCGGCCGCGACGACGAGCCCCACGACCGTGCCGAGGGCCCGCAGCAGCGCCCGGGAGAAGACGGACCCGAAGTCGGGCTTCATCACGAAGGTGATGGTGAGGGCGACCCAGTACGACCGGGCCACCGGGACGATCGAGACGAGGGTCTGCGCGATGCCGATGCACAGGGCCAGCCGCAGGCCGTAGCGCCAGGAGGCGCCGGACAGCAGGACGTTTCGGGCGGCGCGCACGGCACGTACCCGCAGGGCGGCTGGCCTGCCGAGCCGGTCGTCGACGTTGAGCGCGTCCGGGGCCTGGCCGGTCACCACGTCGGCCGCGTGCCGCAGGGCGTGGTCGACGGCGCGCGCGGTCTCGCTCGTGGGCGGCGGCAGCCTGATCCCTATCGGGCCGCTGTAGCCGGTCTCCACGGCGTCGGCGAGATGGCGTACGGCGGCGGGGATCTCGGCCGGCAGCGGCTTCCCGTACTGGTGGGCCGCCGGGGCCGCCTCCACGACGGGCGTCATGGCGTTCAACTGGGCCAGCAGCCGCACCAGATCGGGGCTGCGGCCGTGGTGGAAGGCGCGCCGGGCGAGGACGAGGTCGTAGGACTTGTTGAGGGACTCGGTGACGGTGAGGCGCAGGCCGTCGTAGTCGGCGGTTCCGCTCGCGGCCAGCAGATCCGCCACCGTCCGGTAGCTGCCGGCCACCGCGGCCCGTTCGGGCACCCCGGACCGCAGCGGCCAGGCGAGCAGCGCCAGGGCGAGTACGAGGAGTCCGCCGCCGGAGATCAGCAGGGGCGCCAGCCACCACTGGCCCGGCATCGGAAGTCCGGCGCCCACCACGCAGTTGAGGAGCAGCAGCAGGCCGGACACGGAGGCCACCGCGCCGATCGAGGAGATCATCCCGGACAGCAGTGCCACGGCGGTGACGGCGCCGACGGTGACCCAGCCGTGCCCGAAGGCGACCGAGCCGATGGTGACGCCGATCGCGCCGAAGAGCTGGGGGACGGCGATGTTGAGGATCCGCATGCGGTAGGCGTCGGCGGTGTCGCCGATGACTCCGGACAGGGCGCCCATGGAGACGAGGGCGCCGTACTCCGGGCGGCCGGCGGCGAGGCCGACGGCGAGCGGCAGGGCCATCGCGATCGCGGCGCGGGCGGCGGCGGCCCAGGGGATGGGCGCCCGCTGCGGTTGGAGGTTCCTGACCAGCCAGTCGGGAGGGGTGAGACGGCTGATGGGGAACTGGCGGAGCATGCCCTCAGTATGGCGGGCGGTCCCCGCTCAGCCGCGTCGGCGGAGAGTGAGATCGACGACGAGTGCGCGGTGGTCGGAGCGGGTGAGGCCGAGGAAGGCGGCCTTGCGCGCCGAGAAGTCCGGGGAGACCAGGACGTGGTCGATCTGGGTGCCGAGGGTGGGGGCGGTCCTGGAGGGCCAGCTCGGGGTGCGGGGGGCTCCGGCGAGCCGGGAGCCGTCGCGCAGGCCGGTGTCGAGGATGCGGCGGAACGCGGCGTGGTCCTGGGAGGCGTTGAAGTCCCCGGCCAGGATGGTGGATTCGTCGCTCGCCGCCGCGTAGTCGCGCAGCGCGCCCAGCTCGCGCCGCCAGACGTCGACCTGGCCGGGGACCGGGGGCATGGGGTGGGCGAGCTGGAGCCGTACGGGGTGGCCGTTCACGTCGGCCACTGCGCCGGGCATGCCCATGGACGTCCCGCGCACGCCGTCGGCGTCCTTGAGCGGGAACCGGCTGAGGATCACGGACCCGTCGGACTCGGCGCCCTCGACGGCCGTCCGGTACGGCAGCGCCCCGTCGGGCCCGCCGAAGGCGTCCGTCAGCGCGCGGGAGCAGGTGTACTCGCACTCCGCCACGAACACGATGGCGGGCCTCTTCCGTTCGACGGCGGCGATCAGCGCGTCGGTCGCCCACCCGAACTGCACGTTGGCGGTCATGACCCGGAGTCCGGCGAGGGGGGTCCCGGTCGGTTCGCTGATCTTCCCGTACGGCTCGATGTACCAGGCGAGACCGCCGAGTACGGCGACGCCCCACACCATCCCTGTGCGCCATCGGGTGAGCATCGCGAGTGCGAGGGCGAGCCCGGTGGGGGCGAGCAGCCACGGCAGGAACGCCAGCAACTGCGGTACGGGAGTGATCCCGTCGGTGTCCCCGGCCCGGCAGCCGAGGACCACGCTCACGACGGCGAGCATCGCCCCCGCGAGCCGGGCCCCCACGGTCCGCCCGCGCCGCCGCCCGGCACGCTCGCCTTGCTCGGTGTGCTCCGCCGTCGCGGTGTCCAAGTCCAGGGCCCGCCCTTTCGCTTGTCCAGGGGTGCCGGAATTCTCCCCTAAGGACGGGGCGGAGCGGTGCGGGGTTGCCCTGGAAGGCGGTCGTGCGGCGAGGGGGCGGGCCTGGACGCGGAGGTTACGCGGCCCTGGACGAGTGTCCGGCCGTGGCCAGCGCCCAGATCACGAAGATCGCGATGGCGATGGAGACGATCGACCAGAAGGGCGCGTAGGGCAGGAACATGAAGTACTCGATCATGGAGAGCGCGGCGAGGCCGATGCCGACGCCGCGGGCCCAGCCCTTGCCCTGGAGGATGCCCCAGCCGGTGACGGCCACCAGGACGCCGATGACGAGGTGGATCCAGCCCCAGGTGGTGAGGTTGAACTCGTAGACGTAGCTGCCCAGGCGCGTGTAGACGTCGTCGGCCGCGATGCCCGCGATGCCGTTGAGGACGCTCAGGATGCCGCTGACCATCATCAGGACACCGGCGAACACGGTGCCGCCGGTGGCCCAGCTCGAGCCTCCGTCGGAGGCCGTGCGGTGCTTGGGGTCGAAGGGTGCTGCGGCTTGCTGGGTCATGGGGTCTCCTCGGGACGGACCTGAGAGGTCAACGACAGGTTCGCCCCGGACACGGGGTCACGCAGCGCGGGTGGGCCGAACGGGTGAATCTCGGCGGGTGCCGCCCGCCGGTGCCGGGTGTACGCGCCGGTGAGCAGGGCGGCGGCGGCCACGGCGACGCCGAGGGCGAGGAGCAGCCAGCAGGCGAGGCGGAGCGTGGACGTGAGGGCGTCGTACACGGCGCCCGCCGCCGTGTGGGAGACGCCGGGCGGCAGGTCGGAGAGGGTCAGGCGGCGGCCGACGGCGATCGCGACGCCGAGCAGCGCGGCGCCCAGCGCGGTGCCGAGCCCCGTCGCGAGCACCGCGCGGCGGCGGCACACCGCGACGAGGATCCCCGCGAGGGTCAGGACGACGGAGGCGGCCGGCAGCCAGAAGGCGGCGACTTCGAGCACGTGGAAACCCTTCCGGAGCCGGACCAGTTCTTCGGCCCCGAGCACTGTGATCCGGCTGTGCTCGATGGGGATTCGGTTCGCCAACGGCGTGTGGTCGTCGGTGAGTCGGCGCTTGACCCGCTCGGTGACCGACGCGAGGTCGACGGTCACAGGACCCTCGCTGTCGTCGCGCAGCGCCCGCATCACGGCGTCGTGCGCGGCCATGTTCGCCGTCTCCCACGCCGTGCGGTAGGCCTCCGTCTGCGTGAACGAGCGCACCGCGTCCCGTACGAAGGAGTTCACCGGCTCCCGCATGCGCGGCCGTACGTGAACCTCCCGCAGGATTCCGTCCGTCACCCCGGCCGCGATCGCGTCCCGTACGTCGGCGTCGGCGGCGAGCGGCGCCACCGTGGCCTCGTAACGGGCCGTGTCGCCGATCCCGTACAGCGCCCAGGCCGAGAGCGCGCCGAGCGGTGCGAGCACGCAGGCGAGGAGGATCAGCGCGGCCGACAGGGCGCCGCGGGCGCGGTGTGACACCCCACCAGGCAAGGCCCCCGGGGCACCGGGCGCGAGCGGTGTGGCTGCAAATGGGCGCACACGGCAAGCCGTACGGGGTCCGCGGCCACCCGCGCGCAGCCCAGTAACCGCACGGCCCGCGCGCTCTCCGGTGGAGGCCTCACCCGAACGGGTGTTACCTGGTTCTGGGGAGAAGGAGGCCGATATGCGCACCAATCCGGCCCTGCGGACCCTTGCCGTGGGCCTGTTCACCGGCGGCGTTCTCACCGCCGCCGTGGCGGGCACCTCGGCGGCGGCCACGCCGGCGCACTCCACCAGCCGTGGCGACGGCTCGGACAGTCCCGTATGGGGCACCGTCGTTTCCCGCGGTCACATGAACGTACGAGAGCAGCCCACCGCGAACTCGTCGGTGGTCGACAGGCTCTCGCCGGGCAGTCAGGACCGCGTCCTGTGCGCGGTGCAGGGACAGAGCGTCTTCGGCAACCCGGAGTGGTACTGGCTCGTCGGGGCGCAGGGCTGGGCCAGCGCCGCGTTCGTGGACACCGACGGTCAGTGGGTGCCCAGCTGTCAGGACCCGTGCCCCGGCTGGAAGGACGGAGCCTGGGACGACCACAACTGGAAGGACGGCGACAACAGCTGGAACGACGACAGGTGGAACCACGGTGACTCCGCCTCGAGTTCGTCCGGCGCCTGGAGCTTCAGTGCCTCCGGATCATGGAGTTGGAGCATCTCCGGCTCCTCCGCGAGCTCCTGGGACTGGGGTCCCAGGGGGTAGGTGAGTGAGGGAAACGCAGGAGGCCCCGGCCGCGGCCGGGGCCTCTCGCGTGGTACGCCGGAGTCATTTGACCCGGTGACCCTCGGCGTCCTCGTGGGTGTAGTAGCGGTAGAAGAGCGTGGCGTACACGCCGGCCGCGACCGCCAGCGACATCAGCACGCACCGCAGGATGCTCGCGCCGCTCTGGCTGTAGATGAAGCCGAACGCGATACCCGCGAACGCCATCCACAGCAGCGCGTGCAGTTCACGCCTCATCAGTGGCGCCATCGCGCGTACGCCGGTCCAGACACCGGCGAACACGATCGCGCAGACGAAGCCGAACAGCACGTTCCAGCCGGTGACCGCGTCCGCGTGTCGGTTGATGGCCGCCGCCCAGAAGCCGTAGACAAGGCCGCCGGCCACGGGCCCGGCCCATTTAAGGACGGTCGCCGCGCGCTCGCCGACGAAGTCGGCCATGAGACCGGAGTCCGGTCCTGTTGTACGCGGTGTCCCTGACACCGGTGACGCGGGTGCTGCCTGAGCCATGGGAGCACTCCTCTCTCCTCGCCCCTGACTCCAGGGCACACCCCGCCCAGGTGGCTGGCAAGTCGGGATGCGGTGCCCGGCGCACCGTGCTTCGCTGGGCCTCATGAAGCTCGTACTCTTCGGTGCCACCGGGATGGTCGGCAGCCGTATCGCCACGGAGGCGTCGGCGCGCGGACACCAGGTCACGGCCGTGAGCCGGTCCGGGCAGTCCCCGGTCCCCGGCGTCACCGCGACGGCGGCGGACGTCTCGGACCCGGCGACGGTCGCCGAGCTGGCGGCGGGCGCGGACGCGGTGGCCTCGGCGTGCGCGCCGCCCCGCGACGGCACGGACCCCCGGGCCCCCTTCCTCGTACTGAACCAGTCGCTGGCGGAGGGTGCCAGGGCGGCGGGTGTACGGCGCCTGCTGGTCGTCGGAGGAGCTGGCAGCCTGGAGATCGCGCCCGGCCGGGCGCAGGCGGACCAGCCCGGCTTCCCCGAGGCCTACCTCCCCGAGGCCCTCGCCCAGCAGGACGTCCTCACCTACCTCCGCACCCTCGACGACGGCCTCGACTGGACCTACGTCTCGCCCGCCTCCGAGATCGCCCCCGGCCGCCGCACCGGACGGTTCCGTATCGGCGGCGACCAGTTGCTCACCGACGAGCACGGCGACAGCCGGATCAGTGCCGAGGACTACGCGGTCGCCTTCGTCGACGAGCTGGAGAAGAACGCTCATCCGCGGGCCCGGATGTCGGTCGCGTACTGACGGGCACGGGGAAGAGGCGGTACGGCGAGGTGCGCGGCCGGCGGTCCGCCATCGAGCAACTGCCTCCCGCCGGGCGGGCGGACGCTGTCCAGCGGCAGCGGGTCCTGCGGCTGCGCGGCCGCAGCGTCGCCTGGCTGCCGCCGCTGCTCCTGCTCCTCGGCATCACCCTGCTCGACGCGAACACCTCCGGCGAGTTCCGGATCATCTCCTGGATCGTGCTGGTGCCGGGTATCGCGGCGGCGATCTGCGGGGTGTGGGGCACGGGCGCGTTCGCGGCGCTCTCGCTGATCACGTACTTCGCCGTCGACACGTCCTGGCCGCACCAGTACCAGACCGGGCTGCCCGACTTCATCCTCGTCGCCGTCGGCGGCATCCTCGCGACGCTGGCCTGCGCGGTCCGGGTCCGCGGCGAGCAGCGCATGCTGCACATGCGGGACGTCGCCGAGACCACCCGGCGCACCCTGCTGCGTCCGCTGGCACCGGGCTGGGGCGGCCTGGACCACGCCGCCGTGTACCTCGCCGCCGACAGCGAGGCCCGCGTCGGCGGCGACTTCTACGACATCCAACCGGGCCTGCACGGCACCCGCGTGCTCCTCGGCGACGTCCAGGGCAAGGGCCTCGCGGCCGTGGAGTCGGCGGCGGCCCTCCTCGGCACGTTCCGCGAGGCGGCGTACCACGAGCCGCTGCTGCGCACCGTCGCCGACCGCCTGGAGATCCGCATGCTCCGGCACGTCAACTACTGCGCCTCGCTGGGCTACGACGACGACGACCGCTTCGCGACGGCGATCCTGGTCGCCTTCCCCAAGAGCCCGGCCGGCGGCCCGCCCGGTGGGGACGGCCCGGCCGGTGGGGACGGCCCGGCTCTGTGGGGTGGCCATCCGCGCCCGCCCGATCCCGCCGACCCGCCGATTCCGCCGCCCGCCCCCTACACCGTCGAGGTCGTCAACTTCGGGCACGAACCCCCGCTGGTGATCTCGCCCGACGGCGTACGGTCACTGCCGCCCGGGGACGGGCTCCTGCTCGGGCTCAGCGAGTTGGCCCACCACCCGCCGCCGCTGCTGCATGTCACCCTCGCACCCGGCGAGACCCTCCTCCTCGTCACGGACGGCGTGACCGAGGCCCGCGACTCCGCCGGGGAGTTCTTCCCGCTCAGGGAACGGGTGACCCGGGCCGTCGCCCAGGACCCGCGCACCGCCGACCCGCAGCTCCTCGCCGAGTTCGTCCGCGACGCGACCCTGCGGCATTGCGGCGGCCACCTGGCCGACGACACGACGATCTTCGCGGTACGTCGCCGGCAACCACCGGAGCCGCAGCCGTAACTCCCGCCCCGGACGGGTACAAGCAGCCTCATAGCCGGGCGTTTGCACTCCGGCCGTGCCCCTTTGCAGGCGCAGCGGTTACGGTGCTGGCGTACGTGATCGATGGGGAGGGAACCTATGCCCGGAACCGTGCTGCTCCTCGCGGCCTCGCCGGTGGGCAAGGGGTGTCTCGTGGACGCGGCCTCCGTGCTCCCCGTACTCGCGGCGGTGTCCCCGGAGGTGCTGTCCGGCGCGGACACCGCGAACGTGGTGGAACTGGCCGACCCGCTGGAGCCGCAGGCCGTCCTCACCCGGCTGCGTGCGGCGGCCGCGGCTCCCGGCCCGCTGACGGTGTTCCTGACCGGCCAGCTCAATCTGGACCGCCGCCAGCACCTGCCCCATCTCGCCCTGGCCCGCACCACCCCGTCGACGGTCCGCTACACCGCCTTCCCCTGGCACTGGATCGCCGAGGAACTCCGGCTCCGCCCGCCCGGCACGACCGCCGTCGTGGCCGACCTGCACGCCGACCCGGCGGCCTGGCAGCACCTTCTCGCGCACCCCCTCACCGTGGGTCCGACCGCCGAGCTGTACGGCCGCGTCGCCCCGCCGCCGCCCCGCCGCACGGTGGCGTCACCGACGTACATGAAGGCCGTGGCCACCCTCCTGCGCAGCGGCCACCGGCCGCCGCTCCCGCAACTCCACGAGCACGCGCTGGCGCGCGTCGCGGGGGAGGGCGGGTACGCGGACATGGTGCTGGAGCAGCGGGCCGCGCCGGCGCCCGGAGCCGGCGCCGTGGCGGGCGGTCTCGCCCCCTCCGCCCCAGCCGTGCCCGTTCCGGAGGGTTCCCCGCCCCCGCCCAGACCCCCGTACCTGCCTGAACGGGCTCGTCCGCAGACTCCCCCGGACGGGCCGGAGAGCGTCGACCCCCATGCGCTCATCGCCGCGGCCGTGCAGTCCGAGCGGCACGGCGAAGCCGACGCGCTCGCCGCCCAGTGGGAGCAGGACGCGACGCGCACGCACGGGCCCGGCTCCGAGCAGGTGCTGCACTGGATGGAGGTCCGGGCGGACCTGGCGATGTTCGCGGGGGACCCGGTGCGCAGCTGCCGGACCTGGCTCGCGGTCGCGACCGCCCGGCTCGACGCGGGCCAGCGCCCGGACGCGCCCGCCGTCGAGACGGCCGCCGACCACGCCCACCACCAGTGGGGCAGCATCGGCGACGCGGCGCGGGCCCGTGAACTCGGCTCCGCCATCGCCGACCTGCGCCGCCGGGTGCCCGGCCGCCGCGAGGGCGCGCTGAGCCATGTGCGGCAGCACCTGGACGCCCTCTGGGCGACCGAACTCACCGGCTGAGCAACGGAGTTCAGGCCAGCCAGGCCAGCGCCCCCGACACCAGCGTCCGTACGCCCGGTGCGACCACGGACAGGTCGGGGGCGAAGAGCGGGCTGTGGTTGCTGGGGACGGCGTCGAACCTCGACATCAGGTCGTCGCCCGGCGCCGCGTCCCAGACCGCGGCCGGCGTGCTCGTCACGAACCAGTAGGAGTAGGGAAGTTCGCCCTCGGCGAGCTGGGAGAAGTCCTCGCTGCCCATCGCCGGGCCGGGGTCGAAGACGCTGGCCTGGCCGAACACCTCGCGGTGCACACCGGCCACCCGGTGGTCGGTGTCCGGGTCGTTCACCGTCACCGGGAAGCTGTTGCCGAGCGTCATCTCGGGCCCGCGCGGGCAGCCCGCGGCGAGGCACTCGCCCTCGGCGATGCGGCGGACGGCGGCGAGCATCCGGTCCAGGACCGCCTCCGACTGCGTACGGAGGTTGAGGGAGATACGGGCGGTGGCGGGGATGATGTTCGGGGCCGTGCCCGCCTCGATGCGGCCGACGGTCAGCACGGCCGACTCGCGCGGGGCGATCTCGCGGCTGACGACGGTCTGCAGCCGGGTCACGATGTACGCGGCGGTCACCACCGGGTCCACGGTCGTCTCCGGCCGCGACCCGTGCCCACCCCGCCCGTGCACGACGATGTCGACGTCCGTCGACGCCGACATGATCAGCCCCGGCACATGCGCGTACAGGCCCGCGGGCCCCGGCGCCACATGCTGGCCGAGCAGCACGTCGGGGCGCGGAACGCGGTCGTAGAGCCCGTCCGCGACCATCGCGGCGGCGCCCCTGCCGGACTCCTCGGCGGGCTGCCCCACCACGAGCAGCGTCCCCGACCAGGCGTCCCGCCCGGCGGCCAGCGCCGCCGCCGCGCCGGCCAGCCAGGTCACGTGCATGTCGTGCCCGCAGGCGTGCATCACCCCGGGCGCCTCGGAGGCGTACGGCAGCCCGGTCGCCTCCGTCACCGGCAGCGCGTCCAGGTCGGCGCGCAGCAGCACGGTCGGTCCTTCGCCGTTGCGCAGCAGCCCGGCCACTCCGGTGCCGCCGATGCCCTCGGCCGTCTCGAACCCCGCCCCGGTGAGCCGCCCGGCCAGTCCGGCCGCCGTGCGGTGTTCCCGGAAGGCCAGCTCCGGGTGGCGGTGCAGGTCCCGGTAGAAGTCCTCCAGCGCGGGGACCGGGAGGCCGGCGGTGATGTCCAGCGCGGCGCGTGCTGCGGCAGAGGTCATAAACGCAGCCTAGACCGGCTGCCTGTCACCTGTACGGCGGCGTTCACCACGGTCCGCGGGGCCGTTCGCTGCTATCCACGAGGGAGGGGGACGCCGTCCACCGAAGAAGGAAGAACCGCTCATGGTCACGCTCTCCGTAGACTTCACCCAGGGGCTGAACGACGCCTGGTCGAAGGTGGCGACGTTCGTCCCCCAGCTCATCGGCTTCCTGGTCATCCTGGCCATCGGCTGGTTCGTCTCGAAGCTGATCGCGAAGGTCCTGGACCGGGTCCTGCGCAAGGTCGGCTCCGAGCGACTGTCGGACCGCGCGGGCACGACCCGCCTGCTCCAGGACTCCAAGTACGACATGACAGGCATCGTCTGCAAGATCGTTTTCTACGCGCTGATGCTGATCACCCTCCAGCTCGCGCTGGGCGTCTTCGGCGCCAACCCGGTCAGCACGATGATCAACGGAATCGTGGCCTGGATCCCGCGCGGCATCGTCGCCGTGGTCCTCGTCGTCATCGCCATGGCCATCGCGAACGCGGTCCGCGGGATCGTCGGCAGCGCGCTGTCCTCCGTCTCGTACGGCAGGACGGTCGCCACCATCATGTGGGCCTGCATCCTCGCCCTCGGCGTCATCGCCGCGCTCGGCCAGGCGGGCATCGCCACCACGGTCACCCAGCCCGTCCTGTACGCGGCCCTCGCCGCCGTCGCGGGCATCCTGATCGTCGGTGTCGGCGGCGGCATGATCGGCCCGATGCGCCAGCGCTGGGAGCGCTGGCTGACGACCGCCGAGCGCGAGACGATGAACGCCAAGGGCAGCATGTCCGCCTACCAGGCCGGCCGCCAGGACGCGATGTCCAACCAGCCGGTCCAGGAGCGGACGGACATGCCGGGTACGACGGACAACATGTAGCCGACGGCTACTCCTCGCCCGTCCGCTGTTCCGGCAGCAGCCCGTGCCGCGTCACCAGCCAGGTGATCGCGGTCAGCCGGCACACCGCGTAGTCGTGACCGACGGGCTCGCGCCAGTCCAGCTCCGCGAGCCCGTCGAGGAACCCGAGTGCGTAGTCGGCGAGGCTCTCCCGGTCCGGCGTACCCGGGACGAGCCCGCCGCCCGAGGCTTCCAGCCGGTCCCGCAGTTCCGCAACATGCTGGTCCACCGCCGCCGTGAAGGCGGGCTCGAACGCGAACTCCGCGAAACGGGGCGCGTACGCGCGGCTGATCTCGACCAGGGCTGACATCCCTCCAAGGTAGGTGCGCCGCGCATGTGTGCGGGAGAGGCCTTTGTCATGGTTTCCGTCACATCGCGCCCGGGACGGCGCCGGTGTCCCGTTCGCCGGTGTGGCACTCGAACCACACGGTCTTTCCCCGCCCCGGCAGCGGATGCCATCCCCACCGGTCGGTGACGCCCGCCACGATCACCAGCCCCCGGCCGGCCTCCCCGAGCTCGTCCACAGCTGTGGACAACGGTGGCCGGGGACACGTGTCGGTCACCTCCACCCGTACGCCGTTCACCCGCCGCAGCATCAGCAACGCCGCCCGTCGCCCCGGTACGTGCCGTACGACGTTCGCGAGCAGCTCCGTCAGCGCGAGCGCCGCCGCGTCGGTCAGCTCCGGCATCTCCCAGGCGATGAGGTACGCCCGCAGGATCCGCCGGAGGTGCCGGGCGGAGTGGTCACCGACGGTGAAGTTGATGCCGTACCTGGCGTCGATGACGCTGTCGGGCAGGTCAGTTGCGTGATTCATGTCACCAGCGTGGAGTGGAGTGGTTACGCTCGGCTACGACCAGGAATCAACGACCTGACACGTCGACTTGGGGGTGCCACGCCGTGGTGAACATCCGCGACCTCGATCCCAGCGCGAGCCCACTGGACTACTTCGGCTCCGAGCTCCGCCGCCTCAGAGAGGGTGCCGACCTCAACCAGAAGCAGTTGGGTTCGATCGTCTTCTGCACGGGCTCCCTGATCGGACAGATCGAGACGGCGAAGAAGGTTCCGACGAGGGAGTTCGCCGAGCGGGTGGACGCGGCGCTGGGAACGGAGGGGGCGTTGTCGCGGCTGCTGGGCTTGGTGCTGCGGAGTCAACTCCCGCACTGGTTTCAGCAGTATGCGGAGATGGAGGCGCGGGCCGAGTACATCTCCACCTATCAGTGCCAACTGGTCTACGGGCTCCTCCAGGCGGAGGCGTACGCACGGGCGGTACTCGGCGTCGAGCAGGAGGGCAAGCTCGACGACATGGTGGCCGCCCGGATGGAGCGCCAGCGCATCCTGACGCGGGAGCGCCCGCCGGTGGTGTGGACGGTGCTGGACGAGGCCGTCCTATACCGGGAGATCGGGGGCCGGGAAGTGATGCGAGAGCAACTAGCCCACCTGTTGGGTCTCTTCGGGCAGCCGTGGATGGAGCTCCAGGTACTCCCGTTCTCGGTGGGCGAGCACGCCGGAATGATGGGCTCGTTCACACTCCTGCGCTTCGACGACGACCCGGACATCCACTACAGCGAGAGCTACGACTCGGGTCACATGACCGCCAACCCGCAAGTGATCAGGGGGCGTTCTGTCGGATACGCTCGATTGCAGGCCGAGGCCCTCTCCCCGAGGGAGTCGGCGGCACTGATCGGCCGTGTGATGGAGGAACGCTATGGGCACCAGCCAGGACCTGACGCGCGCTCAGTGGCGTAAGTCGTCGTACAGCGGATCCAGCGGCGGCGACTGCGTCGAGTGCGCCCCCCTCGGAACCGCCGACTGGCGCAAGTCCTCGTACAGCGGCAGCAGCGGCGGCGAGTGTGTCGAGGTCGCCGACCTGACCCCCCACATAGCGCTGCGCGACTCCAAGGCACCGGAGTCGGGGGCCTTCAAGGTCGCCCCGGAAACGTTCGCGGCGTTCGCCGCGGCCGCCGCTTCCGGTGTTCTCTGAGGGCGTTACGGCCGCGCGGAGATGACACCGGCCCCCGGTGTGGGGTCCGCCGCCCGCGCGGGCCCCGCCTGCGCCGCAAGCACGAGCGCCGCCACGGCGATGACAGCCGCGCCGAACCCTCTGGTGTAGCGGGTGGAAATACGTCGGAGCATGGCGACCTCGCAACGACAGCGGCGTATTAAGCGGGCTTAATCTGGCGCTTAACGTAGGGGTTGGGAGTGTCAAAGGGCAAGGGAAGCAAGGGGAGTTGGAATAATAGTCAGCAGTTGACCGAATGTAAGTCCGGTTACTGGCATGCTTAAGCCATGGCGGAGCGCGACGACCCGGAGATCATCGGGCGCAGGGTTCAACAGCTGCGTACGGAACGCGGGTTGACGCAGAAGCAACTGGCGGAGCCGGTCTACACACCGGCCTACGTCTCCACCCTGGAGGCCGGCCGCGTGCGGGCCTCCGAGTCGGCGCTCAGGCACATCGCCGAGCGCCTCGGGGTGGCGTACGAGGAGCTGGTCACCGGCCGCCCCGCCCACCTCGCCACCGGCCTGCGACTGCGCCTCACCGACGCCCAGCGCACCCTCGCCACCGGCGAGGCGGAGGTCGCGGCGGAGCAGTACAACGGTCTCCTCGCGGAGGCGGAAGCGCACGGGCTGGTCGCGGAGCAGGCCGCCGCGCTGCTGGGGCTCGGCGAATGCGCCCTGGAGACAGGGGACCTGGAGACGGCGCGGAAGCGGTTCGAGGAGTCCGAGGGCCGGTTGGGGGACGCCCCGCTGCCGAACCGCGTGCCCGCACTGCGCGGCCGTGCGGTGTCCCACTACCTCGCCGGTGAACTCCGTTACTCCTGCTACCTGTTCGAGTCCACCATCGACGAGCTGAACCGCACCGGGCTGCACGATCCGGACGCCCTCCTGCTCCTCTACGCCGGCGTCATCGCGCCCTACATGGACATGGGCGCGCACGCCAGGGCCGCCCAGGCCGCCGAGCTCGCGCTCGCGCTGGCACCGCAGGTGGGTGACCCGGCGCTGGTGGCCCGGATGCACCGGTCGGTCGCCCGGACGATGATCGCCGAGGGCCGGATGGCGGAGGCGGACGCCTCACTGGCCAAGGCCGCGGAGCTGTACCGCCAGCTCCAGATCCGTACGGAACTGGCCAACTGCCACTGGATGCGCGGCTACCTGTTCGTCCAGAACGGTGAACTGGAGCGGGCCGAGAGCGAGTTGCGGGAAGCCCGCACGATGCTCTCCGCCAAGCGCGCCGCCCTCTACACCAGCCAGGTCGCCGTGGAGCTGGCGGACGTACTGCACCGGCGCGGCAAGTCCGAGGAGGCCGCCACGCTGCTCCACGAGGTGCTCGGCGACCTCAGCTCCGAGCGTGGCGCCGTCCACTCGGCGGGTGCGCACCGTCTTCTCGGCATCATCGCGGAGGACGTGCGCGACACGGAGTCGGCCGAGGAGCACTACGTCCGCGCTCTCAGCCTTCTGGAGCGTGCCGGGGCCGCGGGCGACCTCGCGGACCTCTGCCGGCTCCTCGGTGACCTCTTCCGCCGCACCGGCCGGGTGGAGGCGGCTCTCGACGCCTACCGCACCGGTCTCGGCCACCGCACCGCCCCCGGCACCACCACCCTGGGCCCGGCCCCGGCCCAGCCCCCGCTCTGAGTTCTCTCGCCCCCTCCACCCCTTCCCGTCCCGTTCCTGAGGGCTGCCGCCCCCAGACCCCCGCTTCGCGCTGACGCGCTCGTCCTCAATCGCCGGACGGGCTAAAAATTAGCCCCTCCGGCGTTTGAGGAGCGGGGTCTGGGGCGGAGCCCCAGGAACAAGGGACGGGTAGGGGCGGAGGGGGCGAAAAAACCACCCCCAGCCCCCGCACAGCGTCCCCGGTTAGCCTGTCGGAGGCGGGCGATCAGCACATCCAAGGGCAAGGCGGGACCAGGCGCGTGGAGGACCAGCACTGTTCGGCGCGCCGGCGCGGGCTGGGCGACGGGGTCCGGCTCGGGGCACGCGCCCTCTTCTACCTGGTCGTCGGCGGCCTCGCGCTGCTGGCGATCGGCACCGTCGTCTCGGTGCTGGGCCCGATGGTCGTCCTGGACCTCGCCACCCCCGCGATGTCGGCGTGGTGGACGGTCTTCACGGCGGTCGTCGTCCAGGCGATCCCCTTCCTGCTGCTCGGCACGCTCGTGTCGGCGTCGATCGGCGCCTTCGTCCCCGAGCGGGTGTTCAGCAAGCTGCTCCCCGGTAATCCGGCCCTCGCCGTACCCGTGGCCGGAGCTGCCGGTGTCGTGCTGCCGGGCTGCGAGTGCGCCTCGGTCCCCGTCGCGGGGAGCCTGATGCGGCGCGGGGTCACCCCGGCCGCCGCGCTCGCGTTCCTGCTGTCCGCGCCCGCGATCAACCCGGTCGTCATGGTCGCCACCTCGATCGCCTTCCCGGCCAGTCCGATGATGGTCCTCGCCCGGCTGCTCGCCTCCCTCGCGACGGCCGTCGTGATGGGCTGGCTGTGGGTCCGCTTCGGACGCGAGGAGTGGATCCGCCTGCCGAAACCGGCCCGTACGAAGGCGAACGGCTCCCGCTGGGACGGCTTCCGCGCCGGGCTCCAGCACGACTTCCTGCACGCGGGCGGGTTCCTCGTGCTCGGCGCGGCGGCCGCCGCGACCTTCAACATCGCGGTCCCGAGGTCCGTCCTGGACCTCTTCACCGGCTCCCCGTGGCTCTCCGTCCTGCTGCTCGCCGTACTGGCCGTCGTGCTGTGCGTGTGCAGCGAGGCCGACGCCTTCGT
The DNA here is from genome assembly GCF_044457665.1 of Streptomyces sp. NPDC050535. Lineage (NCBI taxonomy): Bacteria > Bacillati > Actinomycetota > Actinomycetes > Kitasatosporales > Streptomycetaceae > Streptomyces > Streptomyces sp. NPDC050535. The sequence goes on along the minus strand of NZ_JBITHE010000005.1, from coordinate 129,510 downwards.
GGCCGCCTCCCTGACGGGCTTCTCGCCGACCGCGCGGCTCGCCTTCATGGTGGTCGGCCCGATGGTCGACCTGAAACTGATCGCCCTCCAGGCGGGCACCTTCGGAAAGTCCTTCGCCGTCCGCTTCTCCTCCGTGACCTGGGTGGTGGCCCTCGTGAGCAGTGTCCTGGTCGGGTGGTGGCTGCTGTGAGGCGTTTCGGGCCCGCGGCGCTGCTGCTGTTCAGCGGCGCGGCCGTCCTGAGGATCACCGTCTTCAGCGACCTGTATCTGCGGTACGTGCAGGCGGGGCTGAAGGTCTACCTGATCGCGTCCGGGGTGCTCCTGCTGGCGCTGGGCGCGCTGAGCGCCGTACACGCGACGCGAACGCCGGACGACGACGAGCGGTTGGACGGTGACGAGGAGGCGGCCGACGTCGACGAGGAGTTCGACGACGAGGTCGACCAGGACCACGGCCACGATCACCACCGCACTCCGCGCATCGCCTGGCTCCTCGCCGTCCCCGCCGCCGCGCTCCTCCTCTTCCCGCCGCCCGCGCTCGGCTCGTACAGCGCCGACCGTGAGGCCGAACAGCGCGCGGCGCAGGGTGTCGGGACGTTCCCGGCGCTGCCCTCCGGGGATCCGGTGGCCCTGACCCTGGGCGAGTACACCTCGCGGGCGATCTACGACAGCGACAGGTCGCTGACGGGCCGGACGGTCCGCATGACCGGCTTCGTCACCCGGGGCGACGACGGCACCTGGTACCTGGCCCGGCTCCTCATCACCTGCTGCGCGGCCGACGCGAGCACGTACAAGATCGAGATCAGGGGCGCCGACGCCCCCGCGAACGACACCTGGGTCACCGTCACCGGCACCTGGCACCCCAAGGGCGAGCTCGGCTCCGACGAGGCGTGGCCGCCCGTACTGGACTCGAAGTCGGTGAAGAAGGTGACGGAGCCGGCGAACCCGTACGAGCGCCGCTGACCCCGCCCCCGACGGCGACGCCGGGTCGCCGTCCGACCCGACGCCGTCGTGGGGGATCACGGGGTGACGGGCCGCTCCCCGCGATGGTGGCGGTACAGCCCGAGTGGTGTGGGCCGTCCGGGGTGGGGCGGCAGAGGTGACGAATCGCCGCCAATCAGTCGAGTCGGCGCTAAGGTGACGAGGATGCGCCGAGTGTGAGGCGCGTCACACATTGTTTCGAAAATGGCCGTCCGGGCTCGCTCCCGGGCTGCTGTGCATCTGGGGGGCCTCATGCACGAGATGGTCAAGGGCGGCAACGTCGGACTGGGTTCCTTGAGTGAGGACACCGGCTCGGTGATGGTGAGTCTCAGCTGGAGCAGCCCGACGGGGGAGGGCGACGCGGACGTCTCCGTCCTGCTGCTGACCGCCGACGGGAAAGTACGCGCCGACACGGACTTCTTCTTCTACAACAACCCCGTCGCGCCCGACGGTTGTGTGCAGCTCCTGGGCAAGTCACCCACGGCGGACGGCAACGAGGACCGCATCACCTTCGACCTGACGGCGATCCCGCCGGAGGTCGAACGGATCGTCGTGGCGGCGAGCCGCTACGAGGGCGCGAGATTCGGGGACCTGCACGACCTGCGTCTGACACTCGCCGACGGTGCCGGGGAGGACCTGCTGCGGTTCTCCATCGGGGACGCGGGAGCGGTGAGCGCACTGCTCTTCGGCGAGTTCTACCGGCGGGGCGGGGACTGGAAGTTCCGCGCCATCGGACAGGGTTACGAGTCGGGTCTCGCCGGTCTGGCCACCGACTTCGGCGTCGACATCGACGACGAGGCGGAGCCGGAGGACACGGAACCGCAGGACGCCGAGGCGGTGACCGAGGTGACGGCCGCCCAGACCCCGGTGCCGGCCGTGGTGGTCACCGTTCCGGCGCAGGCCGTGAGCGAGCCCGTGGAGGTGGTGGTCGCCGTGAAGGTGGCCGCACGTCCCCGTACCGCCAAGAAGAAGGTCACCCTGCCCAAGGTGGCCAAGAAGTCCCTCGCCGAGAACGATGCCTGGCGGACGGCCCGGCTCTTCCCGGCCTCCGCCCTCAAGAGCGACCGGGAGCGCGAGACCCGGGCGACGTCGGTGCTGCTCTCGGTGATGGCGCAGGTGCCCGAGTTCGGACGCCGGCTCACGGCGGCCTTCGGGGCGCCGGCCGGGCGGATGGAGATGTTCACGGAGGTCTCCCTGCCGAACGGGGACTCTCCGCGGCGGCCGGACGGCGTGATCCGCGTCGAGCGGGCCGGCAAGCTGTGGACCGCGCTCGTGGAGACGAAGACGAACGGGAACTCCCTCAAGCCGGACCAGGTGCAGGCGTACGCCGACATCGCCGCCCGGCGGGGCTACGAGGCCGTGATCACGCTGTCCAACGACGTGGAGCTGGACGGCACTCCGCTCGTCGACGTCAAGATGGACGGACGCCGGAAGAACAAGATCGCGCTCTGGCATCTGTCATGGGCCGAAGTGACCCATCAGGCCCAGATGCTGATCCGCCACGAGGGCCTCGCCAACGCCGCCCACGCGTGGCTGCTCCAGGAACTCCTGCACTACCTCCAGCACGAGAACTCCGGCTGCCACGGCTTCCAGAACATGGGTCCGGCCTGGGTGCCCGTGCGCAAGGGGATCGACGACGAGACCCTGTGCCAGGGCGACCCGCGGGCCGTGGTCGTCGTCGAGAGCTGGGAGCGGCTCGTCCGCCAGGTCTGTCTGCGGCTGGGCGGCGAACTGGGCCAGAAGGTGCTTCCCGTCCAGCGGGCCGGGCGCGGCACCGATCCCCGGGCCCGCCGGGCGGCCATGGCCGACCAGCTCTGCCTGGAGGGGAAGCTGGACGCCGAACTGCGTATCGAGGGGACGTCCGGCATCCTCGCCCTCTGCGCCGACCTGCGAACGGGCAAGCTGCGTACGTCCATCGAGATCGCGGCGCCCGAGCAGGGATACCCGCTCACGTGGGCCAAGCGCCTCGTCCGCCAGTTGGACGAGGCCCCGGCCGACCTGCATGTGGAAACCCTCGTGGAGGGCCGGATGGCCGGGCCCCGGGGCACCCTGGAGCGACTGCGCCCCGAACCGGCGGACATCCTGCCCAGGAACGGCGCTCAGATCTCCGGTTTCCGGCTCTCCCTCTTCCGGGGCATGGGCAACACCCGGGGCAACGCGGAGACCGGCTTCATTCGCAGCGTCGATGAATCCGTCGACCGTTTTCACACGAACGTAGTCGTCCACCTGCACCGCCGCGCACCGCGAGCTCCGCAGGCTGTGGAGGCGGCTTCAGCGGGGTGAGGTGGACGGGGGTGGAGGTGGACGGGGGACGGGAGACGGGGGACGGACCAGTCACCGCGGGTGGGTCAGAGTCGGTCCATCCGGGTGTACGGGCTGAGGACGCGGACCTGGCGGGCGCCGAAGTCGACGAGCATCGCGATGCCCTCTTCGACGCCGACGATCGTGCCCAGGCCGTACTGGTCGTGGGAGACGCGGTCTCCGAGGCTGAACTCCTTGGCCACGGGGACGACCGGGGCGGCGAAGGGGCTGGTGGGCAGGTGGCGCCGGGGCGCGGATGGCTTCGTCATCGTAGAACCAGTATGGGCCCTATTTTTTCGCGCGGTAGGGCTTGAAGGTCTCGATCCCGGCTCTGCGCGGAGTTGATCTCGCCTCCGGACGGGGCCGGTGCGCTCAACCGTTCGGGTAGGCGTCGCTGATCAGCTTGGTTCGCGGGACGGTCCACCGGGCCGGTATGTCGTGGACGAAACAGTGGACGAGAAAGTGGACGAGACAGAGGTCACGGCGACGGGGCCGTGGCCTGGATGCTCTGGGGCGCGAACGGACGCCCGAGGTATTTGGACAGGTGTTCTAGTGGACCTCGTTCGTCGGACCGGGGGCGGGCTCCGCCGTCTTCCAGGGTCCGGGTGTCAGCCGGTCCCGCACGTCCCAGTTGACACGGAAGGCCAGGCCGGAGGCGCCGGAGGGAAGCCGGCCCGGCCGGGCCTTCCGCTCGCCCCGCGCCGGCTCCTGCGCGAAGAGGGCGACGGTGACGGCGAGCCGCCCGTCGTACGTCGTCTCCCACCGGGTACGGGTCCCGGCGCCGCCGGTGTGCGAGCCCAGGCTGCCGGCCATGGACACGGCGGGCTCGTCCATGCCCTCGCTGTAGAGCCGCTTGGCGATCACGTCACCGGCGAAGGGCTCCATCGCGGTGCGGGTGCGCGGCTCGGCCCGGTGGACGGTGCGCCCGCCCCGGGTGATCCTCGCGACGGTGTACGGCTCCGCGTACGTACCGCGGTCCGCCACCGTGGCCCACGCCGACGCCAGCTCCATCGGCGTGGGCGCGGTGCTGCGCGGCAGGTCCGTCAGTGGCGCGCCCAGCTTCGTCTCCGTGAACGGCCCGAGCGCCGTGCCCGCCTCCACCGCGCCGTCCAGGGCGTCGTTGAAGGGCTGGCGCGCGTAGTCCGCGCCGCCGTACAGCACCCGCACCGCGCCGTCGCCGGGCACCAACGCGACGACCGCCGTGTGGATTTGGAGATCCTTCCTGGACAGCCCGGCGTCCTCCACCAGTTCCGCCGCCGCGTTCTGGGCGGTCAGGTCGAAGGTGGTGCGGACGGTGTAACCGCCGCGCGCCAGCTCGTCCTGGGTGATGCCGAGGCGGTCGGCGGCCTCCGCCGAGGCCACGTCGATCAGGTACTGGCGCTGCCCGTCCGTGCCACCGGGCGGATAGAAACGGAAGGCGGGGAAGCGGGCCGCGCTCCGCTGGGCGGCCGTGACGGCGCCGCTGTCGGCCATCGCGTCCAGCACCCACTCCCACCGGTCCGTCAGCGTGGCCGTCACCTCCGGGTCGGAGCCCGCCTTCTCGTAGTACGAGGGGATGTTGACGATGCCCGCGAGCGCCGCTCCCTGACTGACCGTCAGGTCCTTCGCGTCCACGCCGAAGTAGTTCCGGGCGGCGGCCTGGATGCCCGCCGCTCCGCGCCCGAAGTAGACCGTGTTGAGGTAGCCCTCCAGGATCTCGTCCTTGGACCGGGTGCGGTCCAGCTTGACCGCGATCAGGGCCTCCCGCGCCTTCCGGGACAGCGACTGCTCCGGGCTCAGCAGCGCGTTCTTCACGTACTGCTGGGTGATCGTCGAACCGCCCTGCCGCGCTCCCCCGGTCACCGCGGCGAGCGCCGCCCGCGCGATCGCGGTCGGCGCGATCCCCGTGTCCGTACGGAAGGACCGGTTCTCGGCGGCGATCACCGCCTCCTGCACATGGCGCGGGACCTGGGAGAGCGGCACCTGCTGCCGGTCCACCGGGCCGCGTCTGCCCAGGTACTCGCCGTGCGAGTCGACGAAGACGGTGCTCTGCATCGCCGTCTCCGGGTGCGGCCTGGGAATGTCCGTCATCTCGTACGCCACCACGGCCGCGCCGGCGACGGCGAGGAGCAGCGCGAGGAGTACGGCGAGAACGCGGCGCAGGCGGCGCCCGCGGGTGCGACGGACGCGCCTGCGCCGGGCCCGGACCCGGCGGACGAGACCGGCGCGGACGGCGGCCGCCGCGCCCCGTACCGCGGCCCTCATGTGGGGTACTCCTGGCTCGCGATCACGCCGCCCGCGGAGTCGTACACCGTGACCTTCTCGGTGACCCCCGTCGGCGGGTCCGAGGACGACGTCACGGATTCGGGCACCTTCACCTCGGCGTACCAGACGCCCCAGCCGGGCCGGCCGGCCAGCGTGAGCGCCGTACCGTCGATGTCGCCCGCGACGGTCTCGATGTCGACGCGGGCCGGTTCGCCCTGGCCGTAGAAGACGCCGGAGAGGAAGGAGACGCCGCCCTCCTGCCCGGACTCCTGGAGGCTGACCCCGGGACCGCTCAGGTCGAGGTTGCCGTCGGTCACGCTGCGGAACTGGGTGGGCTGGTCCGGCTCCGACCAGTGCTTGCCGTCCTCCGTCAGCCAGATCTCGGTGCCGGGCGAGACCTCCACCCGCTCACCGGGCGTCACGACCCGCACCTTCCCGGCCCGTTCCGCGGAGACCGAGGGACTGGGACCGGAGCTCCCGGCCGGCGGCGCGACCCGCTCGCTCTCGTCCGGGGAGATGCCCCCCTGGAGCACCACGACGGCGAGCGGCGCCAGCAGCACCCCGCAGGTGGCCCCCAGCACGGCGGCCCTGCGGCGCCGCTTCAGGCGGCGGCCCGCGCGCTCGATGGCGGCCATCGGGACCACGGAGGGGGTGACGTCGAGGGCGGCCTCGGCGAACGCCTCGCGCAGCCGCTCGGCCTCGGCCGGCGGACTCTGGGAACGGGAGGGGCGGTTCATGGGCGGGCTCCGGAGACGGGGGGACGGCCGGCGAACAAGGGGTGGGCGCGCAGGGCTTCGAGGCCGCGCCGCGCATGGGTCTTGACCGTGCCGGCCGAGCAGCCGAGCACTTCGGCGATCTCGGCCTCGCTCAGGTCGTCCCAGTAGCGCAGCACCAGCACCGCACGCTGCCGCGCCGACAGCGAACCCAGCGCCTGGCCGAGCGCCGCCCGCTGCTCGACCGTCTCGGCGTGCCCCGGCTCGCGCTGGTGCATCCGCTCGGGCAGCAACGGCGTCAGCAGATGGACGACCCGTCTTCTGCGTACCCGGCTGCGGTTGTTGTTGACCAGCGAGCGGCGTACGTAGAAGTCGACGTCGTCGCGCGGGATGCGCCGCCAGCGGGCGTACACCTTGGCCAGCGTGGTCTGGACGAGATCCTCGGCCTCGTGGAAGTCGCCGGTGAGCAGGTGCGCGGTGCGGACGAGGCGGGGCCAGGCAGCGGCGGCGTACGCGGCGAAGTCGCCGTCCGGGGAAGGCGCGGGGGCAGGGACTTCGGGGGCGGGGACTTCGGGGACGGCGGATGAGTTGTGCTGCACGGCCGGCGGTGTCCTCGGAATCGGTTGCGTGGGGGGAGGAGGCGGTGCGGGGGAGCCGAGACCTGAACAACACGGCTCCCCCGCCCGCTGGCTCAGTTCAGCTTCAGCTGCGAGTACACCCGGCCTCTGGTGTCGTGGACGGTGACGGAGCGGAAGGCGTCGAAGCCGCCCTCCTCGCCCACCGGCACGTCGGCGGTGGCGTACCAGACGCCCCAGCCGGGCCTGCCCGCGAGCTCGAGCAGCTCACCGTGCACGGTCCCGGCCGACGTCCTGACGGCGACCCGGGAGGCGGTGCCCTTGCCGCCGTAGTAGAGGCCGGAGAGGACGTAGTGCCCCTGGTCGCCCTCCGCCTGGAGCGAGACGCCCGGCCGGCCGAGGTCGATGTTCCCGTCGACCACACTGCGGAACTGCGGCTCCGCATCCCAGGGCGTGGTCCAGAACTTGCCCTCGGCGGTGAGCCAGAGCTCGAAGCCGGGAGCGCCCGTGACGTGTTCGCCGGGGGCGGCGATCCGGGCGGACGGGGCATGCGCCACGGTGCCGTGCGCCGCCGTCCCCTGTGCGGCGGCGTACGACACCGTGGGCGCCCCCACCAGCGCGGCGGCGACCGCCGCGACGGCGACGTACTTCTGTATCCGTGTCATGAACGGACAACTCCTCCTGCTGCGCGGACCCTTGGGGATCCGGATGAGTGAGACGAGTAGCTGGACGAGTACTGCTGGACGAGTACCGCTGGACACGAGTACCGCCGTGGGTCGGAGGGCGCCTCTCCACCCGTTCAAACTCCCCCCGGTCACAGGCGGGTTGACACCGGCGCCGGATTTCTTCGGGCGATGGGTCACGCCAGCGCGCTGCCTGCCCGCCACTCCTCCCAGCTCGCGTTCCAGTCGCCGTATCCGTTGCCGACGGCGACCGTGTCCTTCGAGCCGACGACCTCGACGACATCGCCGGGAATGACCTCGTCGTAGAACCGCTTCGCCGTGCCGTCCGTGGCGAGCCCGACGCAGCCGTGCGTGACGTTCTGCCGGCCCGCGTAGGTGTTGGCCTTCGGGTTCTCGTGCAGGTAGGTGCCCGAGGTGGTGAGGTGGACGGCGTAGGAGTAGTAACCCGCGTACGCGTCGCCGTAGTTGACGGTGCGCGAGTCCATGAAGACCTCGCGCTGCTTGTCGGAGACGACCATCGTGCCGTTCCAGGTCTCCATGCCCGGGGCGCCCGTGGTCACCGGAACGGTCCGGGTCTGTCCGTCCTTGACGACCTTCATGGTGTGGTTGCGGACGTCGACCGTGGCGACCAGCGAGCGGCCCACGGTGAAGTTCCGGGTGATTCCGGCGCCCGCCCGTACGGTGACCTCGGTGCCCGGGGTCCAGTACTCGCGCGGCCGGAAGTCCACGCGCTGGCCGTCCAGCAGGTTGCGGTCCTTGACCCAGCTCCAGGACCCCTCGATCCCGCTCCCGACCTTCAACTGCCGCTCCGTGTCGGCCCGTTCGCCCGCCGGTATCGCCCGGTCGAAGGTGACGGATATCGGCATGCCGACGCCGACCGTCTGCCCGTCGGCGATGTTGATGTGCGCGCCTTCCAGCGCCTTGAGCGGCGTCCGGGTGGGCGTGGGCTTCGCCGTGACACTCGGACTCGCCTCCGCCACCCGGGCGTTCGTCTCCCGCTGTGGCCCCCCGGCCACCGCCTGTGCCGTGCAGCCCGCGAGCGTGAGCGCGCACAGGGCCGCCGCGCTCATGGCGCGGGCCGCCCGGCCGCTTCTCACTCCCCCGCTCCTCGCGGTCGTCCTGGTCCCCGTGGTCATCCAGATCCCCCTGTGATGTGTTTCGATTGCGTCGTACGGGACCTGTACGCACGGCACCGACCGCCGGGTTGCACGGGACTTGGGATTCTCCGGAAACTCCGGGCGGGGGGCATGACCGAGGAAGAGTTCGACGCGTTCTACGCGACCGCGTTCCCCCGGCTGACCGGCCAGCTCTACGCCTTCACCGGGGACCACGGCGAGGCACAGGACGTCGTCCAGGAGGCGTTCGTACGCGCCTGGGACCAGCGCCGGGAGTTCCTTCTCGACGGGGCGCCGGAAGCGTGGATACGGACCGTGGCGATGCGGCTCGCGGTGAGCCGCTGGCGCCGTGCGCGCCGCTGGCTGGAACTGGTGCGCCGGAATCCGCCGCCGCAGCACGTCCCCGGGCCCGGCCCCGAACGCGCCACCCTCGTGGCCGCGTTGCGCACCCTGCCCGAGCCGCAGCGAATGGCCCTGGTTCTGCACCATCTGTGCGACCTGAGCGTCGAGCAGGTAGCCTCCGAAACCGGCGCCCCCGTGGGGACGGTCAAGGCCCGGCTGTCCCGTGGCCGGGCGGCGCTGGCCCGGGAGCTGTCGGTGGATTCGGCGGGCGCGTCGGGTGGTAGGGACTCGACGGGCCCGGCTCGCTCGGCCGGTTCCGGCGGTCCGGCCGGCGAAGGGGAGAGGGAGGACGACCGTGTCCGATGAACTCACCTCCGGACTCGTCGCGGAACTGCGCGAGTTGGCCGCCACCGGGGAGACACCTCCGCCGTTGTCCGGCGCGGAGATCCGCGGCAGGGCCGTACGCCGCCGACGCCACCGCCGTACGGCCGTGACCGCCGTCGGTGCCTCCGCCCTCGCGGCACTCGCCCTGGTCGTGTCCCTGAACCTCGGCGGCGGAACGGACGGGCACGCCACGCCGGCGGCGAGCCCCACCGGCACCCCCAGCATCCCCGCGCCAGCCGACGCCACGGTCGACCTGTCCCGGCGGGTGATGACGGTCGCGGGCCGCGAACTGCCGCTCTCCTCAGGCGCGTCGAAGACGCCCACGGCTACGGGCCGTATGACGGTCACCGGCAAGAAGAGCACGAATGTGGTGCCCGGCGACGATCTGGTCGACTCGACATACGACCTCAAGGTCTTCTGGTACGTCGAACTGCGCGCCCCGGACGGCACCACGAACTACATCGCCGCCCTCAGCTTCGACGAGATGGCTCCCGGCAACTACGACCGCACATCCGGCTGGATCGGCCTGCGCTCGACCGACGCGCAGTGGCTGTACGGGCAGTTGGCGGTGGGGTCCGTGATCGACGTCGAGGGAATCGCGCCCAAGTCGCCGAGCGAGCCGTCCCCGTCCCACTCCTCGCTCACGGCCGGGGCCGACGCGAGCGCGGGTGCGGTGACGGCCGCACCGTCGTGACGTCCGGGTCGGCGTCCAGATAGGCGTCCAGCGCGGCGAAGGTCGCGGCGGGCTGTTCGAGGTGCGGGAGGTGACCGGCCTCCGGCACGGTCACGAACCGCCCGCCGGGAAGCGCCGCCGCGAGCGCGCGCCCGTACGCGGGGGTGACGACGCGGTCGCTCTCGCCCCACACCACGAGGGCCGGCGTCCGGACCCGGCCGAGCCGGTCCAGCAGTGTCGGATCGTGCATGTACGGGTCACCGGCCAGGGCCCGGACGGTCGCCATGTCGGCCCGCTGGACCGCGGCCCGCTCCGGAGTGACGGCGGGGCCGACGGGGAGACGGGCGGGGTCGTGGAAGGAGTACGCGGCGATCTCCCGGGGCCCGAGGCCGAGGATGTCGCGGATGGGCTCCCCCGGAACGGCCACGCCGACGGAGTTCACCAGCACGAGCCCGGTGATGAGCCCTTCCTCGTCACGCAGGGCCATCTCGGCGGCGGTCCAGCCGCCGATCGACGAGCCGACGACGAGCACGTCCCGGTGGCCCTCGTCCCGCAGCCAGCGCAGATAGGCGGCGGCCAGATCGCCGATGCCGGCGAGCCGGCCGGGTCGCTCGGTCCCGTTCCACCCGGGGTGGGTCGGCACGACGGCCCGCATCCGCCCGGCCAGATGCGCGGCTATGCCCCGCACGGTGTCCGGCCCGCCGCCACCGTGCAGGACGAGCGCGACCCGACCGCCGGGCGGCCCGCTCTCGGTGAGGGTGAGCGGGAGATCGGGGTGGGGGCGGACGGTCCGGGTCACGGGGGTGGCAACCATGTCGGCGGGGTGGTCATCGAGCGCGTCATCGCGAGTATCAGCCATACGGCAGAGGCTATATACGCATGCGTATATAAGCAAGCTTACTTACGCGGCTAGACTCGCGGCATGACTGCGAACGACCATGACGGGTCAGTGGACCTGGAGGTGCTGGGCCGGGCCGTGAAGGAGGCGCAGTACCGGCATCACCGCGCGCTCGACACCCGCCTCGCGGCGGTCGGCACGAGCCTCGCCCAGTGGGACGCGCTGCGCGCGATCGCCCGCGAGCCCGGCGCCTCCGCGCACGAGCTGGCCCTCGCCACCTTCCAGGGGGACCAGTCCTTCGGCACGCTGGCCGGCCGGCTCGCGGCCCAGCGCCTCATCGAGCGTCGCCAGGGACGGGGGCGCCGGATCGAGCACCACCTCACCGAGGAGGGCGAACGGGTCCTCGCCGCGGGCCGTGCCGTCACCCTCGACGTCCTCGGCGCGTCCTTCGCCCCCCTCACCGACGCCGAACGGGCCACGCTGCTCGGCCTGTTGAGCAGGGTGGGCACCCGCGTGGACGGTGCCTAGGGTCCCTCCCCATGGAGATGGCAGGGCTCCTGCCCATCGCCGCGCTCATGATCGCCGGCCTCCAGGATGCGTCTGCCGGGAGGAGGGCCGGACTTCCGTCGCTGTCAGCCCTGTTGTGCGGTGGGCCGGTCGATCCGGTCGGTGGGCCGGTCGCTGGGGCGCGTCGCCGGGGGGCGATCGGTGAGGACGTCGTGGAGTCGCTGGGTGCCCAGTTGGACGGCCTGGGCCGTGAAGTCCTTCTCGGCGCCGCCGAGTCCGCCGTTGGTGAGCGTGACGGCCCGGTCGCCGACGCGTACGGCGGCGAAGTCCAGGGTCAGCGTCGGGGTCTCGCCGTACAGGTCGCCCTCGGCGCTCACGGTCATCCGCAGGCCCTCGCGGGCGTCGCCCACACCTGGCAGCGCCGCCGGCTCGACCCGTACCGTCTGCCGCCCGCCTCTGACATCGGTGGACGTGAACTCCGCGCACTTCACAGGCAGCGTCCGCAGCCAGGCCATCTTCGCGTCCACCTCCGCCGGTCCGCCGTACGCCGCGACCTGGTAGCGCAACTGCGCCGCCGTGTCGCTCTCGTCGAGGCCGACGACCGCGCCGACGCCCTTCGGTTCGCCCAACAGGTCCTCGGCGTACAGGCCGTCGAGCAGCCGCTGGCAGTCCGGGGTGTCCGTCCTGCCCTTGAGGAGACCGTCACGCCAGGTCGCCCCGCCCTGCGTCGCCGACCACCGCTCGCCCAGCTCGGCGGGACCGAGGAGGGCGTCGCGGGCCTGGGTGACGGTGAGCGACGAGGTGGCCTTCGCGGCGGGTGACGACGGGGCGGCGGAGGACACCGTGGGCCTTTCGTTGGTCGGCTCCACGCCCTGGACGGACGAACAGGCGGACGCCGACACCAGGACGCCCGCCGTCAGCGCGGAGGCGAGAACACGGGAGGGACGACGGTTCATGGCGGGGCCTCCTGGGGGCGCGAGAGTTCCCACGCCACCACCGGACCCCGGCGCCCACCAGCGCACCGGTCCGTCCGGGTGAGTCCGGGCCCGGCGCGCCGGTCAGCCGGCCGACACCCGGACCCGCCGGCTCCCGCACCTCACGCACACCGCGTCGGTCAGCGGCGACCTGACGGCGGTGCCGTCCTCGTCGACGTACTCCTGGGAGGTCTGTCCTGTCGGGTCGAGCGGATCGGTGAAGAACATCACCTGGAAGGTCGCCTCCCAGGTGTGCCCGCAGTTCCCGCAGGCGAACGCGAAGGTCTCGGAGACCGCGCCGGGCTCGGTCGTCATGCCTCCAGCGCACCCCGGGCGGCCGGGCCCGGCAAGTCGGGAGCGCACCCGCCGACAGCGGGCCGCCGGTGATCACTGCCTCCGGCGGGGATGAATATCTATCCTGACGGACGGAGAAAATTGGCTCGCAGTGCGGGGAGTTTCTCTATTCCCCCGGGAGAGGTGAGATAGCGCGTCCACATCGGGCTCGTCACGTGCTAGTGTCGATATCAGTTGCAGTTGTGGTTCCCAAAGTCTTGGAGCTTACTTTCCGGTCCGTACCGGGCGGTTCGCTTCTGAATATCCGGTGCTTTTTCCGGAGGGGGCAACATCGCGCAGACGCGGACCCACACAGTGTGGGTCCTCGAGCTTTGCCCCGAAGGAGATTTTATTATGGCTACTGGCACCGTGAAGTGGTTCAACGCTGAAAAGGGTTTCGGCTTCATCGAGCAGGACGGCGGCGGCGCTGACGTCTTCGCTCACTACTCGAACATCGCCACCCAGGGCTTCCGTGAGCTCCAGGAAGGCCAGAAGGTGACCTTCGACGTCACGCAGGGCCAGAAGGGCCCCCAGGCGGAGAACATCGTCCCCGCCTAGTCCGGGACCCGCTGACGCCTGACTTCTGAGTCGGTTGATGCTTACAGGTGGCCGGGACTGACACCCTCCGGGGTGTGAGTCCCGGCCACCTGCTTTTGTTTATCCTCGTATTGAATTCCCGGCGAATTCCACATGACACCTGTGGCGAATTCCCCGGTTACCCGAAGGCCCCGTCCTCAAACGCCCGGCGGACCGGGAATCAGCCCCACGGCGCCCCGGGTACACCCGTGCGGGCCCGGCCCGTCGCGAAGTCGACCGTGGCCTTCCGGCCGGGGGCGACGTCGGCCGTGACGCGGCGCAGATCGCCGGCCGCGTCGAGCGAGTAGGTCTGGGCGAGCGCCGAGGCCTCGGGGGCGGCGGCGGAGCCTTCCGGGCGTGGGGCCCTGGGCCACAGCCGGCGGGACTCGACGGGGAGCCGGGTGCCGCCCGGGCGGTCCGCGGCCACGGACAGCGCCAGGTGCAGTGCCCGGTCCAGGGGAGCGGTGCCGTAGGGGCGGCGTTTCCACTGGCCGGACTTGAGGGTGGCCGCCCGCCGGGCGGCCTGGACCGCGGTCGTCACCGGGCCCGGGGCGGCCGGCCGTGCTTCGGGCCGTGCCTCGGGACCGAGGGCGGTGTCGGGGGCCGCCGCCGGGGAACCGGCCACGGCGATGCTCTCCAGGTCCCACGCGAGCAGGCCCCGCATGGAGTGGCCGTCCTCCGTCACCTCGTACACGCCGACCGCCCGATGCAGGCGGTGGTCGGCGACTCCGCGCACGGTCACCGTCCCGGCCTCCGACGACGGGAGCCGCACCGTGACCTCCGAGGGGCCGTCCGCCCTGGAGGTCCGGAACCGGGTCAGTGCCATGGCCGTGCGCTGGGCCTCGTCCGCCGAACCGGAATCCGCTCGGCCGGAACCCTCCTGGGTGCTTTCGCCGCCGGTTCCGCTGCCGGTGACGAGCGCCGCGGTCAGCGCGGCGCCCGCGACCGTGGCCGCCACCCCGGCCGACACCCAGACCTTCCCGGCACGGGAGACACGGGTGACTTGGGCGAGTTTGGGGATACGAGAGAGGCGCATGGTTCGTCTCTACATGCGGGCGGAGTGATGATCGGCCTACGTAGGCCGGTGGGCCGCTCCGCGTCACTCTCCCGGGCGCACCCCGACCCTGTCAGCCGCGGCCGACACCGCCGACGCTCAGACCGCCAGGACCGCGCGGACCGTCTTTCCGCCGAAGCCGGTGCGCACGATCTCCAGGCGGTTGGCGAGCTGCTGGACCATCGCGAGACCGCGGCCGCTCTCCGAGTCGGTGTCCATCGGGCCCACACTGGGCCGGTCCGGGCAGTCGTCGTGCACCTCCACGGTCACCTCGCCGTGCGCGAGCTGGAGGCGGAGGCGGCAGCCGGTGTTGCCGTGCCGGACGGCGTTGGCGACGAGTTCGGAGGCTATGAGCGTGGCGTCGTCGACCTGGGCGGCGGTCGGCGCGTCCGTCCGCGGCCGGGTCAGGAAGGCCGAAGTGAGCCTGCGGGCCCTCCCCGCCGACACCGCCGTGCGCGGCAGTGTGTACTCGACACGGGCGGTCTGCCGGACAGCGCGCTCGTGCGCACGCATGACACCTCACTCCCCTCCAGGACGGTCGGCACTCCCGGCGGTCGGACCCCCCGCCGTCCGGGCCCGCGCGATACGGTGCGCGGCCGGTCCTGCCTACGGGTCATGCCCACGCTGAGTGATCCGCAACCGGCGTCCGGCGTCACAAAGGCGCTAAGAGAGTTACGGGGGTTACGGAGGGTGCGGGGAGCGGCCGAGCTCGCCGTCAGGGTGTCCGGGTGAGCAGGTCCCGGATCGCCTTGGTCACTTCGGCAGGTGCCTCCTCGGCCATGAAGTGGCCGCAGGACACGGTCGAGTGGGACAGATCGGTCGCCCAGGCGGCCCACAGCGCGGCGGCGTCGAACCCGAGCGCGGCGCCCCAGTCCTGCTGGAGGACGGTGACCGGCATCCGCAGCCGGTTGCCGGACTCGCGGTCGGCCAGGTCGTGTACGACGTCGATGCCGGCGGACGCGCGGTAGTCGGCGACGATCGACGGCACCGCCTCGCGGGACGCCTTCAGATAGGCGGCGCGGATGTCGTCCGGGATGGCCGGCGTAGCCGTGTCCCCCGTCCCCCGGCTCTGTACCCACAGGTCGAGGAAGTGGCCGAAGAAGGCGTCCGGGGCCGCGCCGATCAGCTGCTCCGGCAGGCCCGGCGGCTGGGCCATGAGATAGAGGTGGAAGCCGACGGCCGCGCTCGTGCCGTGCATGACGTTCCACATGTCCAGCGTGGGCAGGACGTCGAGCGAGGCGAGGTGGGTGACCGTGTCGGGGTGGTCGAGTCCGGCACGGACGGCGACCAGCGCGCCCCGGTCGTGGCCGACGAGGGCGAAGCGGTCGTGGCCCAGTTCACGGGCGACGGCGACGACGTCGGCGGCCATGGTGCGCTTGGAGTACGTCGTCGAGTGCCCGGCCTCGGCGGATTCCGCGGGTTCGACGGCTTCGGCCGGCTTGTCGCTCGCGCCGTAGCCGCGCAGGTCGGGGCAGATGACCGTGTGGTCGGCGGCGAGGTCGGCCGCCACGTGCCGCCACATCAGGTGGGTCTGCGGGAAGCCGTGCAGGAGGACGACGGGGGTGCCGCCGGAGCCGCCGACGGCGACGTTCAGGGACACGTCGGCGGCGACGGGGATGCGGTGCCGGGCGAAGCCCGGGATGGTCGGGGACATGGTTCGCTGCCTCTCGGAGTGGTGCGGTCGCGGGATGACTTCAGCCTGCCGGGCGTGAATCAGCGGCGAATCAGCGCGCGTACGGTGGCGCGTGGGCGGCCGGAGAGGGTGGTGACGTGGAGCAGCGGACCGTTTTCGGGGTGCTCGGGGCCGTCGTGGCCGAGCGTGACGGGGACCCGCTCGCGTTGAAGGGGCCGCGGCACCGGGCCGTGCTCGCCCGGCTGATCGTGGCCCGTCGGCGGGTCGTGCCGGTCGCCCGCCTGGTCGACGACCTGTGGGAGGTACCGCCCCCGGGTGCGGTGGGTGCCGTACAGACCTTCGTCGGCGCGCTCCGCCGGGCCCTGGAACCGGAGCGGCCGCCGCGTGCCCCGGCTCGGTCGCTGGTCACCGAGGGTCCCGGGTACGCGTTGCGGGTCCCGGCGGACGCGGTGGACGCGTGGCGGTTCGAGGCGGTCGTCGGGGATGCCGTGAAGCTGCCGGCCGAGGAGGCGCTCGGGAGGCTGGAGGAGGCGCTCGGGTGGTGGCGGGGGCCCGCGTACGCCGAGTTCGCGGGGGAGGGATGGGCTCGGGCGGAGCGCTCGCGGCTCGCCGAGCTTCGGCTTCAGGCCGTCGAACGCCGGGCCGCGGCTCGGCTCGCGCTCGGTCGTGCCGCCGAGGCGGTTCCCGATCTCGAGGCCCACGTCGCCGAACATCCCTGGCGCGAGGACGCCTGGTGTCTGCTCGGCCTGGCGCTCTACCGGGCGGGGCGTCAGGCGGACGCGCTCGCTGTGCTGCGGCGGGCGCGGGTCGCGTTGGCGGACCAGTTGGGGCTGGACCCCGGGCCGGGGCTGCGGCGGCTGGAGGCGGACATCCTGGTGCAGGCGGAGGGGTTGGGCGGGGTGGTCTTCTCGCCCCCTCCGTCCCTGCCGGCTCCCGTCACGTGGGGGCTCCGCCCCCAGACCCCCGCTGCTCGAACGCCGGAGGGGCTGTCTCCGACGGGCAGGGGCGGAGGGGGCGAGGAAACCCATGGCCCGCACCCGGATGACGTCGCCGCGCGGATCTGGACGCGGGCCACCGTCGCCTACGACCGGGTCGTCGGTGCGGGGTCGCGCGCTCGGCTGGAGTCGGCCGTGGGGCTGATGCGGAACCTCGCGGTGACCGGGGGCGGCGGGCTGGAGGCGGCGCGGGAACAACGTATGGCGGTGGTCGCGGCGGCGGAGGAGTCCGGTGACGTGGAGCTGACCGCCCGGGTGATCGGCGCGTTCGACGTTCCCGCGATCTGGACGCGCGGCGACGACCCGGACCTGGCCGGGCAGCTCGTCGCGGCGGCCGAGCGGACCCTCGGCGCGCTGCCCCAGGGCCCGGCGTACGACGGGGCGCGCTGCCGGCTGCTGGCCACGATCGCGCTGGAGACGCGCGGTGCGCACGGGTCACGCGGACCGGAGGCCGCCCGTGAGGCCGAGGGGATCGCCCGCCGCCTCGACGACCCGGCACTGCTGGCGTTCGCCCTCAACGGGACGTTCATGCAGTCCTTCACCCGGGCCGGGCTCGCCGCGCGTCGGGACGGGACCGGCGCGGAACTGATCTCCCTGTCCGCCCGGCACGGCCTGACGACCTTCGAGGTCCTCGGCCATCTCATCCGCGTTCAGTCCCGCGCCGCTCTCGCCGACTTCACCGCCGCGGACGAACACGCCGCTGCCGCCGACCGCCTGTCGGACCGTCATGAACTGCCGTTGGTAGGGGTGTTCACCGAGTGGTACCGGGCGCTGCGGCTTGCCGCGTCGGCCGACGGGAAGGAAGCGGAGGCCGCCTACCGGGCCGCCGCCGCGCGGCTGGACGGCGCCGGGATGCCCGGCCTGGAGCGCGGACTTCTCGCCCTCGCCCTGCTCACCCTCCGGGTGGGGCCGGGCGGGGCGGACCCGGACGCCGACTGGGGCCCGTACCGGCCCTGGGCCGAACCGCTGATCCTCCTGGCGGCGGGCCGCCGCACGGAGGCCGTCGTGGCGCTGCGGGCTGTCCCGGAACCGCCGAGGGACCTGCTGTACGAGGCCCTGTGCTGTCTGGAGGTCAGCGCCGCCCTCGCCCTGGGCGACCGGACCGCCCTGGAGCGCGGCCATGCCCGGCTGCTCCCGGCGGCCGGTGAACTCGCGGGCGCGGGAAGCGGGTTGCTCACCCTCGGCCCCGTCGACCGCTGGCTCGGGAAGATCGAGGCGGCGCTGCGGGAGCCGGACACGCGCTAGGGGATCCGAGCGCGGGTGCCCACTGGCCCCGGTTGCCCACCGGCCTCGGCGGCCCACCGGCTAGGTCAGGTCCTGGGCCATCCGGAAGTCCTCGTAGTCGAAGCCCGGTGCTACGACGCAACTGACCAGGACCTCCTGGTCGGTTGCCGGGCGGGCGGACTGCCAGATGCCGGCGGGGACGAGGGCCTGCGGGAGTTCGCCGTTCTCCACGTCGGAGCCGAGGCGGATGACCGTGGGCGCCTGGCCGGGCTGGTCGGCGTCGCCGCCGAGGAGGAGTTCCAGTGGGCCGCCGCGGTGCCAGAACCAGAGTTCGTCGGAGCGGACCGTGTGCCAGGCGGAGACGTCACCGGGGGTGAGCAGGAAGTGGATCGCGGTGGCCGCGGCGCGGGGGCCGGGGTAGCCGTCGGGCCGGAAGGTCTGCGAGGACCGCCACGTCTCGGCGAACCAGCCGCCCTCCGGGTGTCGCCGCATGCCCAACGCGGCTGCCAGTGCCGGGACTTCCGACTCGTCGGGGGCAACGGGCTCGGATTCGCTGGGAGTTGGCATCACGAGGTCCTTTCGACTGGATCACGCCGGATAGGCGTGGGTCTGGGCCGCCTTCACCGTCGCCCAGACCGGAGCTCCCGGACGCAGGTCGAGTTCGGCGGCGGCGACGGTGGTGAGGTCGGCGGCCAGCGGGAGTTCGCCGGTGAGGTCCACGCGGATCTGGTCGCCGTGCGTCTCCAGGCCGCCGACCTCGCAACTCCACAGGTTGCGCGCGCTGGAGCCGGTGGGGTGGTCGCGGTGGAGGGTGACGGCGCTGGGCGGGAACGCCACGAAGACGGGCCCGGTGAGGTTCTCCGTCGTCGTGATCGCCGGACCGGTGTCCAGGCGGACCGTGTGGCCGTCCGCCCGGCCCCGGTAGAGGTTCAGGCCGACGAGCTGGGCGATGTAGTCGGTGCGGGGGTGGCGTGCGATGTCCGACGGCGTGCCGTCCTGGACCACGCGGCCGTCCTCGATGACGACCAGCCGGTCGGCGAGCACCATCGCGTCCAGTGGATCGTGCGTCACCAGTACGGCGACGGCCTCGAAGGCGGCGAGATGGCGCCGGAGTTGGGCCCGTACGTCGAGGCGCGTGCGGGCGTCGAGCGCGGCGAGCGGCTCGTCGAGCAGCAGTAGCCGGGGGTGGGTGGCCAACGCGCGGGCGAGGGCGACGCGTTGGGCCTGTCCGCCCGACAGTCGCCGCGGTTTGGCGCCCGCGTGGTCGGCCAGGCCCATCCGGTCCAGCCAGTCGGCGGCCTGCGCGCGGGCCGCCGCCTTCGGTACGCCCTGGCAGCGCGGCCCGAAGGCGACGTTGTCCAACGCGCTGAGGTGCGGGAAGAGCAGATAGTCCTGGAAGACGACACCGACCGGGCGGGATTCGGGCGGCGTACGGTCCAGATCGGCGCCGTCCAGACGGAGATGGCCCCTGTCGGAGAGCGGCGTGAGCCCGGCCAGGGCGCGGAGCGCGGTGGTCTTGCCCGCGCCGTTCGGGCCCAGGAGCGCGACGACTTCGCCGGGCGCGGCGGCGAGCGTCACGTCGAGGTGGAAGGCCCCACGGTCCACGAGGAGACGGGTGTCGAGTCCCGTGCCGGCCCTGGATCCCTTGCCGGCCCCGGGTCCCTTGCCGGACTCGGATCCCGTGCCGGACCCGAGCCCTTTACCGGACGCGAGTCCTTGGTCGGACCCGGGCCCCTTGCCGGCGGCGAAGGGTGCGTCGGTCGTCATGAGACCCCCGTCGCCGGGGATGTGCCGGTCCTCATGACACCCCCGTCATCCAGCGGTCCCGCAGTCCCGCGAGGACGGCGACCGATACGGCGAGCAGTACCAGGCTCAGTGCGATCGCGGCGGCCGGGTCGCTCTGGAGGGCAAGGTATACCGCGAGCGGCATGGTCTGCGTGCGGCCGGGAAAGTTGCCGGCGAAGGTGATCGTCGCGCCGAACTCGCCGAGCGCACGGGCCCAGGCCAGTACCGAACCCGCCGCGATGCCGGGCGCGATCAGCGGCAGGGTGACCCGGCGGAACGCGGTGAAGCGGGAGGCGCCGAGGGTCCTCGCGGCCTCCTCGTAGCGCGGGTCGGCGGCCCGCAGCGTGCCCTCCACGCTGATGACCAGGAACGGCATCGCCACGAACGCCTCGGCGACCACCACCCCCGCCGTGGTGAACGGCAGCGTGATCCCGAAGGCCGAGTCCAGCCACTGCCCGACGACGCCGTTGCGGCCCAGCGCGAGGAGCAGCGCGACACCGCCGACCACCGGGGGCAGCACGAGGGGCAGCGTGACCAGCGCCCGTACGAAACCGCGTCCGGGGAAGTCCGTGCGGGCCAGCAGCCAGGCGAGGGGCACCCCGAGGACCAGGCTCACGGCCGTCGCCGCCGTCGCCGTGAGCAGCGACAACTGGAGGGCCTGCCAGACCTCCGGGCTGCTGAGCTGGTCCGGGAGGCTGCGCCAGGGGGCCCGGACGAGGAGGGCGATCAGCGGGAGGAGCAGGAAGGCCAGCGCTACGAGGCCGGGCAGCAGAAGGGGAAGCGGCACCCCGCCCCGGACGCGCCGACGCCGCGCCCCACCGGTGACGGTGTCGGTCGCGGCGTCGGGCCTGCCCAGCGGGCTCACGGCTTCAGGAACCCCGCGGCCGTCAGCACCTGCCGGCCTTCGGCGGACTGGACCAGCGCGATGAACGCCTTGGCGGCTTCGGCGTTCGGCGAGTCCTTGAGCAGGGCGATCGGGTAGTCGTTGACGGCCTCGGCCGACTCGGGGAAGTCCACGCCCTCCACCTTGTCACCCGCCGCGTTCACATCGGTCTTGTAGACGACCGCGGCGTCGGCCTCCTTCAGCTCCACCTTCGTCAGGGCGCTCTTGACGTCCTGCTCGTAGGAGACCGGGGTGAGCTCGATGCCGCTCGCGTCCAGGGCCTTCTGCGCGGCGGCGCCGCACGGCACGGTCTTGTCGCAGAGCACCACCTTGAGGCCGGACTTGGTGAGGTCCTTCAGGGAGGCGATCCTGTCGGGGTTGCCGGGCAGGGTCGCGATCTCCAGCTGGTTGCGCGCGAAGGTGGCGGGGGTGCCGGACGCGTCCCCCGCGTCCGTCACGATCGCCATCGTCTTGGGGCTCGCGGAGGCGAACACATCGGCCGGGGCACCCCCGGTGATGCTCGCGGCGAGCGTGTCACTGCCGCCGAAGCTGAACGTCACCTTCGTACCGGGATGGGCCTTCTCGAAGTCCTCGCCCAGCGTCGTGAAGCTCTCCTTGAGCGAGGCGGCGGCGAAGACGGTCACCGTGCCGGAGAGCTCCGGGGAGCCGGACGCCGACGGGTCCGATGACGAGGACGACGAGTCGGAGTCGGAGGAGGAGCAGGCACTGAGCGCCAGGAGGACGGCGGCGGCGCCACCGGCGAGGCGTACGGAACGGGTCTTCACGGGGCTTCTCCCTCGGGCAGGCATGTGCCGATCATACTTCCGCATATGCGAGGTGTAAGTCTCCTGTCACATCGCATGAGCGGGATGATCAGCCAAGGGGGCTGGTATGTGCGTTCGTACCGGGCCGCGGGCGTCCGGGTACCGTCGTCACGGAGGTGACTGATGCTGCTGCGTCAGCTCGAGTACCTGGTCGCGCTCGCCAGGGAACGGCACTTCGCGCGGGCGGCGGCCGCCTGTTTCGTGTCGCAGCCCTCGCTGTCCGCCGCGATCCGGCGCCTGGAGCACGAGCTGGACGTGCCGATCGTGCGGCGGGCCAGGCGGTACGAGGGGCTGACCCCGGAGGGCGAGGTCGTCCTCGCCTGGGCGCACCGCATCCTGGCCGAGCGGGACGCCCTGCGCCAGGAACTGTCGGCGTTGCGCGGCGGCCTGACCGGCACGCTGCGCCTGGGCATCGTCCCCACCGCGCTGCCCGCCGCCTCCCTCCTCACCAACCCGTTCTGCGAGCGTCACCCGCGGGCCCGGGTCAGCCTCGAGTCGCTGTCGTCCGCCGAGATCACCCATGGTTTCGCCCGGTTCGAGCTGGACGCGGCGATGACGTATCTGGACGACGACGAGCTCCGTCACGTACGACGGTTTCCGCTGTACGAGGAGCGGTACGTGCTCCTCACTCCCGACCGGGGCCCGACTCCCGACCAGGGCCCGCCGGCCACGGCGGCTACGGCGCGCTGGGCGGACGTGGCGGCGCTGCCGCTGTGTCTGCTGGGCCAGCGGATGCGCAACCGCCGGATCATCGACGAGTACTTCGCCGCCGACGGGGCGAAGGCCGAGCCCGCGATCGAGTCGGACAGCGTCGCCGGGCTGTACGCGCATCTGCGGGGCGGCCGCTGGTCCAGTGTGATCTCGCACGCGTGGCTGCACATGTTCGGCGTACCGGACGGGATGCGGGTGGTCCCGCTGGAAGGCCCGGCGCACGGGCCGCGGGTGGGGCTGGTGGTGGCCGAGGGGGATCCGCAGTCGGTCCTGGCGGAGGCGTTGCTGAAGGTGGCGCGGGAGGCGGGCGTACGGGACGCGCTGGACGCGCTGCTCCACACGTACCTGGATGTGCGGAGCTGAGAAACCGGCTCTAGGCCCGGTCGATGTGCACGTTCGTCGACTTCACCCGCGCCGTGGCCTCCATGCCGACCTCCAGGCCCAGTTCCTCGACCGCCTCCCGGGTGAGGAGGGAGACCAGCCGGTGCGGACCGGCCTGGATCTCCACCTGGGCGGCGACGTCGCCGAGCTTGACGGCGGTGACGATGCCGGCGAAGGCGTTGCGGACGGAGGTGTAGGAGGTCGCGTCCTCCTCGGCGCCGGTCTTCGCCAGTTCGACGGAGAACGCGGCCAGATCCCGGCCGTCGATGAGCCGCCGCCCACCCTCGTCCCGGTGGGTGGTCACCCGCCCGGCGTCCGCCCACCGCCGGGCGGTGTCCGGGCTCACGCCCAGCAGCCGGGCGGCCTGGCCGATTGTGTAGGACTGCATACGCGTCACGATACGTGCAGCCCGGCGTGCGCCCCGCCGGACGCCTCCCGTGTCCCGCGTCCCCCGTCGGGCGTGGTCCCGCCCGCACTGAGACAGTTCCGCAACATGCGCCGGTTATGGTGTCGACGCGAATCGAACACAAGGCACACCGAACACGGTAGGCAGCACGGAGCACGTGGCACGGAGAGAGTCGGCGAGGGCGCGTTGTGTCGGACGAGGGGCGGCTGATCGCCGGGCGGTACCGGCTGGTCGAGCAGATAGGGCGCGGTGGCATGGGCACCGTGTGGCGGGCCGGGGACGAGGTCCTCAGCCGGGACGTCGCGCTGAAACGGCTGCACGTCCAGCGCCACCTCACCGACGACGAGCTCGCCACGCTCTACGAACGCACCCGCCGCGAGGCCCGCAGCGCCGCCCGGATCGCCCACCCCAACGTGGTCGTCGTCCATGACGTCGTCGACGACGAGGGGCTCCCCTGCATCGTCATGGAGTACGTGCCCTCGACGACCCTCGCCGCGCTGCTCAAGGGCGGCGAAGCCGTCCCGCCCGGTGAGGCCGCCCGGATCGGGCTCGGCATGACCGCCGCGCTCCGGGCCGCGCACGCTGCCGGGGTCCTGCACCGCGACGTCAAGCCCGGCAACGTACTCCTGGGCCCCGACGGCCGTGTCGTCCTCACCGACTTCGGTATCGCCATGGCGAGCGGCACCTCGACGCTGACGAGGACCGGCGAGATCCTCGGCTCGATCGACTACATCGCGCCCGAGCGGATGCGGGGCCTGAAGCCGGGACCCGCCGCCGACCTCTGGGCGCTGGGCGCGACCCTCTTCCAGGCGGTCGAGGGGCGGCCCCCGTTCCGCAAGGACACGGCGGTGGAGACGGCGTACGCGGTCGTCGTCGACCCGGTCGAGCCCATGAAGCGGGCCGGCCCGCTCGAACCCCTCATCGAGGCGCTGCTCGCGAAGGACCCGGACGCGCGGCCCTCGGCGGAGGAGACGGAACGGGCGCTGCGGGCCGTGCCCGGGGAGGCGCCGGCGCTGTTCGCCCCGGATCGGGGGACCTCGGCGACATCGATGTCAGCCGTGTCCCCCGCCTTCGCATCGCAGCCGCCCTCCCCGACCCGGCAGGCGACTTCACCGGCGCCGGTCCCGGCCGCCGGGACCACGGGCGTCGCCACCGCGCCCGTCCCGGCGAAGGCCGGGAAGAGGGGGCGCGCGTTGCTGTGGAGCGCGGTGGCCGTGACGGCGGCGGCCGCGGTCGTGGCGGGCGGGGTCCACGTCATGTCGCGCGAGGACGGCGGCGGCACCAGCGGCGGTGCGCCGGGCACCGGCTCCGCGACCGCCTCCTCGCCGGTGCCCGTTCCCGCGGGCTACCACCTGGTCACGGACAAGGCGACCGGCATCGCCTTCCCCGTTCCGGACGACTGGAAGCGCGGCAGGTCGACGAGCGCGCAGGTCAACTACGCCGACCCGACGGGCCTCGCCGGTCTCACCATCGACGTCGTGGACCCCGCGGGCTCCGACGTGCTGTCGCACTTCCTGAGCATCGAGTCGAACACCAAGGTCAACTACCCCACGTACCGGAAACTGCGGATGCAGCACACCACTTTCCAGGGACAGCCCGCGGCCGTATGGGAGTTCACCTTCGAGGGCCGGGTCCGGGTGTTCCGTGCCATCGACTTCGGCTTCGGGCGGGAGGGGGACAAGGAGTACGACCTCTACCTCTCGGCCCCCGACAAGCAGTGGGACACCTACCGGCCCGTCTTCGACAAGGTCAAGGCGGGCTTCCGCACGCTCCGTTGAGCGGAATCAGCCGTGGCGCTCCTCGGGAAGGACCGGGGCCGGGATGTCCGCGGTGTCGAAGTCGCCGGCCATGATCCGCGCGGCGAGCTCCGTCAGACGCAGCTGACGGGCGCGCGCGTACGAGCGGAACGCGGCGAAGGCGTCGTCCACCGAGGTGTTCCAGCGCTCCGCCAGTACGCCCTTGACCTGCTCGACCAGGATGCGGCTGGTGAGCGCGTTCTCCAACTGGCTGTTCTCGAGGTGCGACCGTTCCAGCGTGCGCTGCTGGAGGATCGCGATGGTGGCCACGTCGGCGAGTGCCTGCGCGAGGGCGATGTCGTCGTCGCTCAGGCGCTGGGACGTGGTCTGGAAGAGGTTGAGCGCGCCGACGACCCGGTTGCGCAGGCGCAGCGGAAGGGCGTGGGTGATCACGTAACCCGTCTCCCGCGCGCGGGTGCCGAAGCGCGGCCAGTCCGCGGTCACCTCCTGCCGTGTCAGGTCGATGTTCGTGCGGGCCGCACCGGTGCGGTAGCACTCGACGCACGGTCCCTGGTCGTGCTGGAGCGCGAACAGCTCCAGCAGCCGCGTGTGTTCGTCCGAAGCGGCGATGAGCTGCAGTTCGCCCTGCGCGTCGACGAGCAGGATCCCGGCCGCCGACACGTTCAGCAGTTCGACGCAGCGTGTGGACAGCCGTTGCAGCAGATCGATGACGTCGAAGTCCTCGACGAGGGAGTCCGCGACCTCCACGAAGATCTCCGCCAGGCGTCGTTCGCGGGCCATGCCGATCATCCCTTTCCAGCGTCGGGCGAATGCGGCCCGCTCAGGTCGTCGATGTCGCCATCGGCGTAGTTGTCATCGTCGTCGAAACGGAGCCTGCGGGCGATCACGTCGTCCGCGACCTCTCCGAGAGGACGCTCACTGCTGTAGGCGAAGGCACGCAGGCGCAGCAGGGCGTCCTCCATGGACGTGCCGAGCTGGACGCTGATCATGCCCGTGGCCTGGTGCACCTTCGCTCTGTGCAGTCCTGTCGGCCACTCCAGGAACGTGCCGGGCCCCAGCGCGGCTCCGTCCCCGTCCGGCCGCCGGTCCCCGTCCAGGAAGGCGCCGGTCAGCGCGCCCGTCAGGGCCGTGGCGTCCGTCCACTGCTGGTCGCTGATCCGCCGGTCGCCGTCACTCAGCATGGTCAGTACGCCGACCCGGATCGCCCCGATGCTCAGCGGGAAGCAGCTCACACCGTGTACGCCCATCTCCCGCGCCGACGGCAGCAGCGCGGGCCAGCGGTCGGGGCGTACCCGGTCCAGGTCCGGCTCCGTGACGGGGACGCCGGTGCGGACGGCGTCCGGGCCCGGTCCCTCGCCCAGCGTGAACTGGAGTTCCTCGAAACGCGCGCTCAGATCGGGGTAGCACCAGAGCGGCTCGGCCGTCCGGTCCTTGCCCACGAGGAGTGACAGTGCGACGCCCTCGGCGCACAGCGCCCGCGCGCAAGCCTGGGCAGGATTCCCGCGCCCGCCCAGGCGCAACGACCGCAGAAAGTCGGCCATGCCGTCGCTGATCACCGGATTCCGTTCCGCCGTGGCCGGGGCTCCTCGCAGTGAGGCGCCGAGCAGTCTTCGCCGTACCCTACGCGGACAGTTCTCCCGCCGGGGTGTACTGCCCGCCGGGATCCGCGGTCACTCCCCTCCAGGCGTCCTGGGCGTTCGCGTACCGGGGGAACCGCTCCTGGACGCCGCCGGCCCGGAACAGCAGACCTACGCCCGGCCGGGTGTAGACGACGCGTGCCCACCCGCGCCGCTCGTGGCAGTCGTCCCACGCCGCGCACAGCGGGGTCAGGGCGCTGCCGTCCATGAACGTGACGCGGCTCAGGTCTATGACGAGGAAGAGCCGCCCGGTGCCGTGGCGGGCGTCTTCGAGGGCACGGGTGAACTCCGGCGCGGTCGTCAGATCCAGTTCACCGGCGGCGCGGACCGTACGGCACTCGTCGGGTTGTGGGCTCATGTCCCCAGCTCCTCGGGTCTCCGGAATGGCTTTCGCCTCGCGCAGGGCCTCTGTTGCGCGTAACGGGACTGCACGGAGAGGGCCGGGGACAGGGGCTGCCGCACAACCAAAGTACTGCCGTGCGGGGGTGGGAAGCGGCTCGCTTCGGTATCTGTCGAGTCGGCGGACGAAGAGCCACTTCCTGGCCGGTTACCGGTGGTTCGGGGGCGGAAGTTGCAAGGGTGGGGGTCTTCGCGGCCGTCGTCCGGGCTGTCCGGTCCCCGAAGTCCCTTTTGCCTGTGGGCGAGGTACGGTGACAGGACCGAGGGCACCTCGTACGCCGGTGATCGGGCCGGTCTCGTTCTCGGCGCAGGACGACGCCGGGCCGCTCATCGCCCGGGGCAGGTTCCGCCCTATGACGGCCGCTCAGTCCCTGCCTTCCCATCGCCTCGCCCGCCTGAGCCTGGCGCCCCACAGCGTCGTGCCCCGGCGCGTCGACGGGGCGTGGTGGCCCCGCTCGCGTGATCTGCTGGTCGAACTTCCCCTGCTGATCGGAGAGTTGCCCCGCGGGTGGGGACAGATCACCGGCGTTTCCGTGAACACCGAGATGTGGCACGCGTCCCCCGGGCGGATGCTCGTCGCCAACCATGTCGTCCGGCTGCACAGGACCTCCGGTTCGCACGGCCGCCACGTCCTCTGCCTGCTCAGCGGTCAGGCCCGGGGCCGCCGGGACCTGTTGGTCGTACCGCCCGAGGTCGACGCGGCGGACGCCGAGCCGCTGATGGCCGCCGCGGCCGCCGGCCTCCGCTGAGCCGCCCCGCGTGATGGTCAGCCGCGGGCGAGCGCGTTCACGGGCGGGGTGCGCAGCGCCTGGCGGGTGGGCAGTTCGACGGTGAGGAAGGCGATGGTGGCGACCACCGCCGCGATGGCCGGCAGCAGCCAGAGCGGTCCCGCGGGCCAGGGCCGGTGCAGGAAGCCCAGCGAGAGCAGCGCGAGCGGGACGACGGACAGCAGCGGGCCGATGACCAGCGCGAGAGCGGTGATCAGGCCCGCCTCGCGGCGCATCATCGAGCGGATCTGGGCAGGCGTGGCGCCGATCAGCTGGAGCGTGGCGAGTTCGGTGCGGCGGGCCGCGGTGCCGGCGACGAGCTTGTTGGCGATGCCGAGCAGGAGATAGCCGAGCAGTACGGCGAGCACGGCGACATTGATCCACAGCTCGGGCGCGACCCCGCCAACGCCTCCCGGCTCGGCGTTGTCCGTCACGGCCAACCCCGGCCGGGACGCGGCCAGTTCAGTGATGTTCCGGTGGGCGGTCTCGGTGCCGTCCGTGCGGATCAGCACGGACTGGGCCAGGTCCTTCGTGGTGTGACCGGCGGCCAGGTCGCGGGAGAGCACGACGGGGCCGAACCCGAGCCCGCGGGCGTACGTCGCCACGACCCGGGCGGTCACGGGGGTGCCGTCACCGAGGATCAGCTTCACCCGGCTCCCCACCCGCGCGTCCCGCGACTCGGCGACATCCGTCCCGACGGCGATGGTGGAACCGCTGAGCCGCGCGAGGCCGCCGGTGCGCACGTCGAGGTCCAGGACGCCCGCCGCGGCCGGCGTCAGTACCAGCGCGGAACTGCTCTCGATCGTGTCGTCGCCCGCCATCTTGTACGCCCACAGCGCGGTGGTCGTGGTGACGGGAGCCGCGGCGCGCACACCCGGCGTGTCCCGCACGGCGGGGAGCAGGTCGTCGGGGAGACCGCCGAGTCCCGGTGCGGTCAGGCTGAGTTGGGCCCGCGTCGCGTCGTGGACGTCCTTGTGCGTGGCCGCGATCACGGTGGTTTGGGTGAGCGTGTAGGTGAGGGTGAAGACCACGGCCATCGCGAGGGTGCTGATGGCACCGGCGGCGCGCAGCGCGTACCCGTGGCTGTTCGACACCGCGAGCCAGGTCGGCGCCGACGTCCTCGCCGACAGCCTGCCCGCCAGCCACCGGGTGACCCCGCTGACCAGCGCGGGACCCGCCAGCGCGAGACCGATCGCCGCGAGGATCCCGGACACGGCGGTGGCCGCGGCCCCGGCCTGCGAACGGGCCAGCAGCGGAACGACCGACACCGCGGTCGCGACGAGGATCACCCCGGCTCCGGTGCGGGCGCGCGCCTTCGAGGGCGTACGGGGTTCACTGCGCGACTCCGCGACCGCCTCGGTGGCCGGCATCCGCGAGGTGCGCCAGGCCGCGCAGCGGGCCGCGATGCTCACCACGCCGGTCAGGAGGAGCACCGCGGCGACGGCGGGGAGCGGGCCGAGGGTCAGCGGCAGAGTGTCCGGGAGCATCCCGGTGGAGACGAGGAGCCCCCGGAAGCGTTCGGCGAGGAGGTAGCCGAGGCCCACTCCGGGCAGGGCCGCGGCGACCGCGATGACCGCGGCCTGGCAGGCGGCGAGCCGGCGGATCTGCCGGGGCGTCGCGCCCACCGCCCGCATCAGGGCGAGTTCACGCCGCTGGGCCGCGACCGACACGGACAGGGCACCGCCCACGATGAAGCCGACGACCAGCAGGGTGATGCCGGCCAGTGAGGAGGCGAGCAGCGGGAGGAGGGAGCGGGCGGCGGCGGTTTCGGGGGACTCGACGTCGCCCCGGGCGGCTCCGGTGGAGACGATGAGGCCGTCCCGCCCGACGGCCTGGCGTACTTCGGCCGCCACCTCGTCGGCGGCACCCTTCTCGGCGCGTACGGCGATCAGATCGACGCCTTTCGAGCCGGCCAGTTTCCGTGCCGTCACGTCGGAGAAGTAGATGCCGGTCACCGGGGTGTCGACCACGGCCGCGACCCGGTAGGTGGCCGAGTGCCCGGCCGCGACCACGGTGACCCGGCCGCCCGGCCGGGCGCCCGCCGCGGTGGCCGTGCCCTTGTCCAGGGCCACGTTGAGCGGACCGGTCGGTGCCGTGCCCTCGACCCGCGCGCCGGACAGCAGGGCGGTCGAGGACCAGCCGTGGCCGGCGGCACCGGGATCGCCCGCCGCCACGGCGGCGCCCTTGCCGTCGACGACGGCCGCGGGGAAGCTCACGTCCCCCACCGCGCTCGCCACCCCGGGCAGCCGGGCCAGCCGTCCGGCGAGACCGGCGGGCACCCTGGCCCGCTCAGGCAGGCTGATCGGCAGGTCCCCGGCCGGGTGGTGGGTCTGGCTCGCGGAGACGACGACGTCGGCGCCGCCGAGCCGCTGCACCGGCGCGTGCGAGCGCCAACCCGACTCGGCGAGCACGCCGATGCCGGTGACCATCGCGGCACCGCCGAGAGTCGCGCAGCCGACGGCCAGCAGCGCGGCTGTCCTGCGGCGCGCCATCCGCCGGGCGAAGTACAGCATGGGCGCCGGCATGGATTTCGACATCGCCTTCGACATGGGCTCGGACGTCGGCTTCGACAGGGCCTTCGGCATGGGACTACTCCGTCTCCAGGTTGGTGACGCACGTGGCCAGTTCGGCGGCGCTCGGTGCCTTGAACGTGTCGACGACCCGTCCGTCGGCCATCACCGCCGCCAGGTCCGCGTGTGCCGCGGCGGCCGGGTCGTGGGTGACCATCACGACGGTCTGGCCGAGGTTGTCCACCAGGTCGCGCAGCAGTCCGAGCACCTCGCGGGCGGTCCGCAGATCCAGCGCGCCCGTCGGCTCGTCGGCGAACACGACGGCGGGCCTTGTGGCCAACGCCCGTGCTATCGCGGCCCGTTGCTGCTGCCCTCCGGACAGCTCGGCGGGCCGGTGCGCGAGCCGCCCGCTCATTCCGACCCGCTCGACAAGGCCGCGCACCCACTCCTGGTCGGGCCGTCGGCCGGCCAGCCGCAGCGGCAGCAGGATGTTGTCCTCGACGCTCAGCGAAGGCACCAGGTTGTAGGACTGGAAGACGAACCCGACGCTCTTCCTGCGGAGTTCGGTGCGGCGGGTCTCGTTCAGGCCGCCGATCTCCGTGCCGTCGATGAAGACCTGCCCGCCGGTCGGTGAGTCCAGCCCGGCGGCGCAGTGCATCAGGGTGCTCTTGCCGGAACCCGAAGGCCCCATCACGGCCAGGAAGGTGCCGGCTTCCACGGCGAGGGAGACGTCGTCGAGGGCGCGCACCCCGCCGGGGTAGGTCTTGCTGACGCCGGCCAGCTCGACGGCGGACGCGTGTCCGGCCCGGCTCGTCATGTTTCTCGCGACCGCCCTGTTCCTCATGACCGCCCCCGGCTCCGACGGTGGTGGGCGACGAGCGCGGCGGCACAGGCCAGGGTGAGGACACCGAAGCCGATCCCGACGTACACGCCGGGTCCGCCGATCGACGAGGTCAGCATGTTGGCGACGGCGCCGAGCAGCAGCAGCGTCCACAGCAGGGGTCGTACGATCCCGCCGTCGTCCCTGGCGGGAGGCTCGGGTCGGAAGGGCTCGGGGGTCATGATGTCGCGGTGTGCGTCGGTCATGGGTCGCTCCTTGTCCGTAGTGTTCGCGGGGTTCTCGGGCACACCACGAAGTTACGAACGATCACCGCCGCGAACGATCCGGCCAGCGGGCCGACCGAGGTACAGCAGGCTGTACTTGGCCCCTCGCGAGGGCGGTGGGGCGATGCCTCGCGGGGTGCCCTATCGTCACCGTCCAGGAGGTGCGGATGCCCGCGAGTGATGCCATCGACGTCATACCCGCCGACGACACCGGACCGGCCACCGGCCCGCGGCCCGCCCGCCCGTGGGACGCGTTCGCCCGTGCGCGGACCGCCCTGGACGCCTTCGAGCACCTCGTCGGCGGATTCGGCACCGCAGTCCTCGCGCTCGTCCTGCTGCTGTGGGTGGCGGTCACCGCGGTCGCGTGCCTCGTCGGGGTGGGCCTCCTCCTGGTGCCCAGCACGCTGCGCGCGGTGCGGGCGCTCGCCGACCGGGAACGCGCACGGCTGTCGCAGTGGGGCCCGGAGATCATCGGCCGTGAACCGGGCACGGGACCGGGCCGGCTGCGGGAGGCCGTCGCGGACCGCGCCACCCGGCGGGAACTGCGCTGGCTGGTCAGCCACGCCTTCGGCGGTCTGTTTCTCGGCATGGTCGGCCTCACGCTGCCGCTGACCGCGGCGACCAACGCCACGTTCCCGCTGTGGTGGCAGTTGCTGCCGGCGGACGAGGCGACGGACTCCCTCGGCCTGGTGACCGTGGACGGCTGGCCCAGTGCCTTCGCGGTCAGCCTGCTCGGCCTCGGCTGGTTCGCCGTCGCCGTGGGCTTCGAACCGGCCCTGGCCTGGCTTCAGGCCTGGCCGGGACGGCGGCTCCTCGCGCCCGACCCCGGCACCGATCTCGCCCTGCGCGTCGCCCAGTTGACCTCGACACGGGCCGCCGCCCTGGACGCGCACGCCACCGAACTGCGCCGTATCGAACGGTCGTTGCACGACGGCACCCAGAACCGCATGGTCGCCGTCACCGTCCTGCTCGGCGCGGCCCGCCGCGCGGTGGAACGCGATCCGTCCGGCGCCGACGCCATGCTCGAACAGGCGCAGGGCGCGGCCGAGCAGGCCCTCGCCGAACTGCGCGCGGTCGTACGGAGCATCCTGCCGCCGGTCCTGACCGACCGCAGCCTGACCGACGCGCTCTCCGGCCTCGCCGCCGGCTGTCCCGTCCCCTGCCGGATCGACGCCGACGTGCCCCAGCGGTTCGCCGCCTCCGTCGAGGCGACCGCCTACTTCGTCGTCGCCGAGGCGCTCACCAACATCACCAAGCACAGCGGGGCCCGGCAGGCCACCGTCATGGTCAGGCGCCGCGAGGACCGGCTGTTGCTGCGGATCACCGACGACGGACGGGGCGGCGCGGACGAGGCGGGCGGTTCCGGTCTGGTCGGCATCCGCCGCCGTACGGAAGCACACGACGGAACCTTCGCCCTGGCCAGCCCACCCGGCGGCCCCACCACCATGGAAGTGAGCCTGCCGTGCGGTCTGTGACCCCCGACCAGGAAGTGAGCCCGCCGTGCGGATCGTGATCGCCGAGGACGACCCGCTGCTGCGGGAAGGGCTCGCGCTGCTGCTGCGCGCGGAGTCCCTCGACGTCGTGGCCACCGCCGGGACGCCGGACGACTTCCTGGCCGCCGTCGTGGAGCACGAACCGGACGTCGCCATCGTCGACGTACGGATGCCGCCGACGCACACCGACGAGGGGATCGTCGCGGCGGTGAAGGCCAGGCGCGGGCAGCCGGGCCTCGCCGTGCTGGTGCTCTCCGCCTACGTCGAGCAGGCCTTCGCCACCGATCTGCTCGCCGAGGGCAGCGCCCGGCTCGGCTATCTGCTCAAGGAACGGGTCGGCCGCGTCCAGGAGTTCCTGGAGGCACTGCACCGGGTCGCGGACGGCGGCACCGCCATCGACCCCGAGGTCGTCGCCCAGCTCTTCGCCCGCACCCGCCCCGACACCCGGCTCAACCGCCTCAGTCCCCGCGAACACGACGTGCTCGCGCTGATGGCCGAAGGGCTGGGCAACACCGCCATCGCCGAACGCCTCGTCGTCACCGAGGGCGCCGTCCACAAACACATCCGCAGCATCTTCGCCAAGCTCAACCTGGCGCCCACCGACCGCACGGACCGCCGGGTGGCCGCCGTACTGCACTACCTGGACGACGCGCACCGCAGGTCCTGACCGGCAGCCGCCGCCGTGTTGCCGAAGCGGCAACGCGGCTGGCCACGAGCGCGCCGTTCTCCGGATGATCGAAGGGCGGGCCGGCCCGACGACGGGACGGCCCCGACGGCAGGCCGACCGGCCCGACAGCGGGTCGACCGAACGGCAGGCCGAGCCCGAGCTCCCCGGAGGACCCCCATGGCGCACCAAGCCCCTGTTCCCGCCCCGGCCGCGACCCACCGGCTGATCCCCTCACCCGCGGGCCGGATCCACCTGGTGGAGCAGGGCAGCGGTCCCCTGGTGCTGCTCGTGCACGGCTTCCCGGAGTCCTGGTACTCCTGGCGCCACCAGCTCCCGGCGCTGGCGGCGGCCGGTTACCGCGCGGTCGCCATCGACGTCAGGGGCTACGGCCGCTCATCGAGGCCCGCCGCACCGGAGGCGTACCGCATGCTCGAACTGGCCGAGGACAACGCGGCGGTGGTGCACGCCCTGGGCGAGCGGTCCGCGGTGATCGTCGGTCACGACTGGGGGTCGACCATCGCCGCCGACTCGGCCCTGCTCAGGCCGGACGTATTCCGCGCGGTCGGGCTGCTGAGCGTGCCGTACGCACCGCGTGGCGGACCCCGGCCCAGCGAGATCTTCGCCGGCATGGGCGGGGCGGGGAAGGACGAGTTCTACGTCTCCTACTTCCAGGAGCCCGGCCGCGCCGAGGCCGAGATCGAGCCCGACGTACGCGGCTGGCTCGCCGGCTTCTACGCCGCCCTGTCCGCCGACACCATGCCGGGACCCGGCGCGCCCGACCCGCATTTCGTCAGCCCCGGCGGCACACTGCGCGACCGGTTCCGTCCCGACGGACGGCTGCCCGGCTGGCTGACTGAGGACGAACTCGACTTCTACGCGGGGGAGTTCGAGCGGACCGGCCTGAGCGGAGCGCTGCACCGGTACCGGAACATGGACCGCGACTGGGAGGACCTCGCCGGCTTCGACGGCGCCCCGGTCACCCAGCCGTCGCTGTTCGTCGGCGGCGCCCTGGACGCCTCCACCACCTGGCTGGCCGACGCGATCGAGGCCTACCCGGCCACGCTGCCCGGCCTGTCCTCCTGCCACATCCTCGACGGCTGCGGCCACTGGCTCCAGCAGGAACGCCCCGCCGAGACCAACCGCCTCCTCGTCGACTGGCTGGCCTCCCTGCCGGCCTGAGCCACTACCAGCGGCCCGGCTCCGTCCCGACGATCGCCTCGGAGGGCCTGCCGTCCACGCCGACCGGGATGTCGCCGGTGAGCATGACCCGGTGCATGACGCGCGGGAAGTCGAGATGCCCCAGGTCGTTCGGGGCCAGGTGGATGGTGGCGCGGTTGTCCCAGAAGGCCACGCTGCCCGGCTCCCAGCGGAAACGGACGGTGTACTCCGGCCTGGTCGCCTGTTCGAGCAGCATCTCCAGGAGCAGGCGGCTCTCCGCGCGGGAGACGTCCTGGATCTGCTCCACGTAGTAGCCGTTGACGAACAGCACCCGCTCACCCGTCTCCGGGTGCACCCGCACCAGGGGATGGCTGGAGGCGACCTGCCGGTCCAGCAGATGACGTACGTACGCGTCGTCGCCCGGCCGCGGCTGGTACCCCACCCCGAGCCGGTGCTCGGCGCGCAGCCCGTCGACGAAGTTCCGCACCGGCTCCGACAGTCCGGCGTACGCCGCCGCCAGGCTGGACCACGTGGTGTCGCCGCCGTACGGGGGTACGGTCTCGGCGCGCAGGATCGTCGCGGCCGGCGGGTCGATCCTGGCGCCGTGGTCGCAGTGCCAGCCCCGCAGCAGGGTGTGCCGGCGCCGCTCCAGCCACTCGGCGTGGTCCATGCCGTACCGTCCGCCCAGCTCCAGCCGGTCGGCCGTCGTCTCCACCTGGGGGAACCCCTCCGGCGACGCGCTTCCGCGTTTCCTCAGCGTCACCGGCTCGCCGAACCGGCGCGCGAACGCGATGTGCGCCGCGTGGTCCAGCCGCTGGTCGCGGAAGAACACCACCTTCCAGCGCAGCACCGCCGCCCGGATCACCGCGACCACCGCGTCGTCCAGCGGCCCGGCCGCCAGATCGACCCCCGTGATCTCCGCGCCGATCCGTCCGGCGACGGGCTTCACCTCGACACCTTCGACACCCTCGGTGCCTCCGACGCCTTCGACACCGTCATCTGTTGTCGTCATCCGCATCCGCGCTCCGTCGGCCGTGAGTTCGCCCCCGTCGAAAGAATCATGGACCGCGGCCCGGCCCCGGGGACAGGGCGCGCGCCCTTCCGCGAGGGCGGCCGGCCCGGACAGGGCCCTGTCGGGATGCGCGTCGGGCCAGCACTCTGGATGCTCGTGGGAGGTCCTCCCCCGGACGTCACCCGCAGGCCTTTGCCCCCTCACCGAAGGAAGCCCATCCCATGACCACCATCGCCATCATCGGTGCGGGACCCGGACTCGGAGCCGCCGTCGCGCGGCGGTTCGGCCGGGAGGGCCACGAGGTCGCCCTCATCTCGCGCAGCCGCGAACGCGTCGACGCCCTCGCCGCGAGCCTGGCCGGCGCCGGCGTCACGGCGCGGGGCTTCACCGCCGACGTACGCGACCCGAAAACCCTCGAAGCGGCCCTGGACGCCGCGGCGGCCACCCTGGGCCCGATCGAGATCCTCCAGTACAGCCCCGTTCCGCACCGCGACTTCATGCGGCCGGTCCTGGAGACGGCGCCCGCCGATCTGGTGGGCCCGATCGAGTTCTCCGTGTACGGGCCCGCCGCGGCCGTCCGGCACGTGCTGCCCGCCATGCGGTCGCTGGGCCGCGGCACCGTCCTCCTCGTGAACGGCGGCACCGCCGCGGTCCCCCACCCCGACCGGGCCGGCACCTCGATCGCCTTCGCCGCCGAGAGCGCGTACGGCCACCTGCTGCACGACACCCTCGCCGGCGAGGGCATCCATGTGGCGCAGCTCGTCATCCCCGGCGCGATCATCGAGGGCCACGACAGGAAGGCGCCCGCGGCGCTCGCCGACGCCCTGTGGAACATCCACCGGGCGCGGCACGGCTTCCGGCACTACGCGGACGACCTCGACAGCTGAGCGGGCGCCGGGCCGGAACGGAAAGTAGCGTTCATCGGGCCAAGTGGCGGGGGGAGAGGCGCGCCGGTGCGCCCCTGTCGGGCAACAGAGAACGGAAGAACTGATGCGAGCAACCCTGATCTACGGCGCCGGTGACATCCGCGTCGAGAACGTGCCGGACCCGAAGATCCAGCACCCGGCCGACGCCGTCGTCCGCGTGCTGCGTTCCTGCATCTGCGGCAGCGACCTGTGGCCCTACGCCTCGCGGCCCGCCACTGAGCACGGCGACCGCATCGGCCACGAGTTCCTCGGCGTCGTCGAGGACACCGGCTCCGACGTGTCCGGCCTGAAGGCCAGCGACCTGGTCGTGGCGCCCTTCGTCTGGGCGGACAACACCTGCGACTTCTGCGCCGAGGGCCTGCAGACCTCCTGCCGCCACGGCGGCCAGTGGGGCGCGGACGGCGTCGACGGCGGCCAGGGCGAGGCCGTACGGGTCCCGCAGGCGCAGGGCACGCTGGTCAGGCTGCCCGTCGCGGAGGACTCCGTCCTGCTGCCCTCCCTGCTGACCCTGTCGGACGTGCTCTGCACCGGCCACCACTGCGCGGTCACGGCGGGCGTCGGCCCCCGTACGACGGTGACGGTGGTCGGCGACGGAGCGGTGGGCCTCTCCGCCGTACTCGCCGCCAGGCGGCTGGGCGCCGAGCGGATCATCCTGATGGGCCGGCACCGGGACCGTACCGACCTCGGGCGCGAATTCGGTGCCACCGACGTGGTGGCCGAGCGCGGCGAGGAAGGCGTCGAGCGGGTACGGGAACTGACCGGCGGCGACGGCACCCACACCGTGCTGGAGTGTGTCGGCACGCTGCCGGCGATGGAGATGTCGCTCGGCGTGGTCCGCGCCGGCGGCTCCGTCAGCCGGGTCGGCGCCCCGCAGTACGCCGAGGTGCCGATGGGCTTCCCGGACTTCATGCGGAACATCACCCTCACCGGCGGGGTGGCTCCCGCCCGCGCCTACATCGGGGAACTGCTGCCCGACATCCTGGAGGGCCGCATCCTGCCGGGCCGCGTCTTCGACAGCACGGTGAGCCTGGAGGGTGTCCCGGACGGCTACCGCGCGATGGCCGACCGCACCGCCCTGAAGGTCCTCGTCCAGCCCTGACCCGCACGCCCGGCCACCCGGACGCTCAGCTCGAACTGTCGGTCGTTTCCTTCGTGGAGTGGCGGTACTCGGCGTTGATGCGCTGTGCTTCCTCCA
The DNA here is from genome assembly GCF_044457665.1 of Streptomyces sp. NPDC050535. Classification (NCBI taxonomy): domain Bacteria; kingdom Bacillati; phylum Actinomycetota; class Actinomycetes; order Kitasatosporales; family Streptomycetaceae; genus Streptomyces; species Streptomyces sp. NPDC050535. The sequence goes on along the minus strand of NZ_JBITHE010000005.1, from coordinate 91,753 downwards.
GCTGGTCCTCGAGGATGACGATGCGGCAGGCGGCCTCGACCGGGGTTCCCTTGTCGACGAGCTCGCGGGCGCGGGCGGCGATCCGCAACTGGTAGCGGGAGTACCGCCGGTGCCCGCCCTCCGAGCGGAGCGGAGTGATGAGACGGGCCTCACCGATGGCCCGGAGGAAGCCGGGGGTGGTGCCGAGCATCTCGGCGGCCCGGCCCATCGTGTACGCCGGGTAGTCGTCATCGTCCAGATGGCCACTGAGCGGAGTATCTGCTGTCATTTCACCTCGATGTGCAACGCGTCAAGGGGCCCTGGCGCCGTACGGCACCAGGGCCCCGCAGGAAATTCAACACCATCGGCAGGTGCTGCCGCTGCGTCGACTTTCCCGAACCTTCCCGATCTGCGAACTTCAGGTACCGCTACCCGCCGGTCCGTGTCCGCGGGTCCTGCTCGACTACAGCTCTGCGAGAAACCTTAGCCAGGGCACCGATCAATGTCTACTCTGTCAAGAGTAGATTTCGGAGGGCTGGAGAGGCAAGTATTCTACGGCCTGCGGGATTGGGGGCGAGGCGGGGCGGCCGGTAATAGAATCAGCTCCCATGTCGAACCCTGACGAGCTGCTCGTTGACATCTCCGCCATGGTGGAGTCCGGGCAAAGCAATCAGATGTCGCTCACCGTGGTCGTCGGCGGCGCTGTCATCACCGGCCGGCTGGCCCCCGAAACCGTGTGGAGGGAGCGCGTGTCGGAGGTCCTCAAGGACTCGGACCGCCTCGGCACGTTCTCCGGCGTCTTCACCGCGAAGCGAATGCCGGACGAGGCGCCGGACCAGGCTCCGGACGGGTCGCCGGACCGGACGCCGGACCGGCCCGACCCTGGTGAGGCGCCCACCCACCTGCACTTCCACCTCGCCCGGATCCTCCAGGGCAACGTCGGGATCCCCGAGACCGGCGGGATGTTCCGCGTCGCGATCAAGGACGTCAGCGCCTGGACCGTGGGGGACTTCAGCTACTCCGACCACTGAGAACCCGTCGAAACGCGACGAGGGCCCTGCCGACGTGTGTCGGCAGGGCCCTCAACGTTGTGTTACCAGGACCGCTGTGCTGCTCAGACTTCCAGCGGGGCCGGGCTGCCGAGCAGCGCCGACGCGTTCTCCAGCGGGGTGAGAGGAGGCGCCACGGGTGCGGCGGGCGCGGTCTCCTGACCGCTGCGGCAGGTGAAGCCGAGCCGGGCCATGGCCCGGGTGACCTCGCCGCCGGTGAAGTCGCGGCGGTCCTGCCGGGTGATGACCTCGCCCACCTGCTTGACGGGGTAGTGGGTGCGGCCGATGATCACGGACTCACCCGTGATCGGCTCGGGCTTGACACCCTTCATCGATTCCAGCACGCCGAACTTGGTGAGGTCGAACGGGAAACGAGCGATGACACAGCGCATGATGCCTCACAGGGGCTGAGGAGGGGGCGGGGAGGGGACGAGCTGCTGACCGGGGGCGGGTGGACGGATCCACCCGCCTTCGACGGAGCCTAGGCCGCGGGCTTGACGGCGGGCCGCCGCTGCCCGGTGCGGCCGCGCCGGCCCCGGGACGAGGAGGGCGACGAGCCGGAGCCGCCGCGACGCGGCCGCTCCACGACCGGCGCCCTGATGACGACCGGGACGCCCGAGGGGGTCTGGGAGCCGGTGATCCGGTTCAACTCGGCCTCACCCGAACGCACTTGGGTGGTCTGCGGGGTGATGCCGGCGGCTACCATCAGCCGGCTCATCTCGCGGCGCTGGTTGGGCGTCACCAGGGTGACGACGCTGCCGGACTCGCCGGCACGGGCCGTACGTCCGCCGCGGTGCAGGTAGTCCTTGGGGTCGGTGGGCGGGTCCACGTTGACGACGAGGTCCAGGTTGTCGACGTGGATCCCGCGTGCCGCGACGTTGGTCGCCACCAGCACCGTCACATGCCCGGTCTTGAACTGGTCCAGCGTCCGGGTGCGCTGCGGCTGGGACTTGCCGCCGTGCAGGGCGGCGGCGCGGACGCCGCTGCTCAGCAGGTGCTCGGTCAGCCGGTCCACCGCGTGCTTGGTGTCCAGGAACATGAGCACCCGGCCCTCGCGGGCCGCGATCTCGGTGGTCGTCCGGTTCTTGTCCGCGCCGTGCACGTGGAGCACGTGGTGCTCCATCGTGGTGACGGCCCCCGCGGACGGGTCGACGGAGTGCACCACCGGGTCGGTCAGGTAGCGCCGGACCAGCAGGTCGACGTTGCGGTCGAGGGTGGCCGAGAAGAGCATCCGCTGACCCTCGGGACGCACCTGGTCGAGCAGCGCGGTCACCTGGGGCATGAAGCCCATGTCGGCCATCTGGTCGGCCTCGTCGAGGACGGTGATGGCGACCTGGTTCAGCCGGCAGTCGCCACGGTCGATGAGGTCCTTGAGCCGGCCGGGGGTCGCGACCACGACCTCCGCGCCACCGCGCAGCGCACCGGCCTGCCTGCCGATCGACATCCCGCCCACCACGGTGGCCAGGCGCAGCCGCACGGCACGGGCGTACGGGGTGAGCGCGTCGGTGACCTGCTGGGCCAGTTCGCGGGTGGGGACGAGGACAAGGGCCAGCGGCTGCCTGGGCTCGGCGCGCTGACCGGCCGTACGGGCAAGCAGCGCGAGGCCGAAGGCGAGGGTCTTGCCCGAGCCGGTGCGGCCACGGCCGAGGACGTCACGGCCGGCGAGCGAGTTCGGCAGTGTCGCCCCCTGGATCGGGAACGGCACGCTCATGCCCTCCTGGCCGAGCGCGGTCAGCAGCGCCGCCGGCATGTCGAGGTCGGCGAACGCCTCGGCGGCCGGGAGGGGCGGAGTGATCGTCTTCGGCAGCGCGAACTCGCCCTGCGGCGCGGCCGGCCGACGGCCGTAACCCGCCCCGCGGCCGGCGCCACCGGAGCGGCCGGCGCCCCTGGCGAAACCGGAACCCCCGGAGCTGGAATTTCCGGAGCCATATCCGCCGGAGCTGGAGCCCCCGGTGCGCGTGCGCGAGAAACGATCGTTAGTACGGCTACGTGTGCGGTCGCGATTCATGCGAAACCTTCCTTGATATGGCACGTATCAAGGAATTCCCGCAGCGTATGAACAGCGCAGAGAATCGCAAGAACGAGCCGAAGAAAATGCCGGACCGAAATTGGTCGGCAGTAAAAACACACGGGATGCGGTGCCTGATCAAGGCGGCCCGACGATTCCGTGCTCTGGAACGCAGCTAGCTGGGGCCCGCACCCCAAGGTGCGGGCCCCAGCTGCGAAGTCTGCGTCAGCGTCAGGCGGGAACGATGTTCTCCGCCGTCGGGCCCTTCTGGCCCTGCGCGATGTCGAAGGTGACCTTCTGGCCTTCCTGGAGCTCGCGGAAGCCCTGGGCGGCGATGTTCGAGTAGTGGGCGAAGACGTCAGCTCCGCCGCCGTCCTGCTCGATGAAACCAAAACCCTTTTCCGCGTTGAACCACTTCACAGTACCGGCAGCCATGTTGAATCTCCTTCGGGGCGGTGCGTCGGACTGCACACTGTGCGCATTCCGTGTCGCCGTGATGATTACCCTCAGGATTTTCTGGGGACCACAACTGCAACTGAGATCAACAGTAGCACGCTGCGATCGGCGGGGTGTGGTGAGTAAATGTGTTCCGCCTGTCGGCCGAAAAACTCTCATCGCGCGTCGCGGTAAATTCTCATTTCGCGGCCATAGATATTGGCTGCCTCGGGATCCAGTGTTTCTGCCGGGAAGCCGGTCGGCGGAGTGTGGCGGTCCCGGGGCGCCGGCGCGCCGCGGGCGGGGTGCCGGGTGGACCAACTTTGCGATCCCTTTACACTGGACGGGACCTGGCCACGAGAACGACGACAGAGGAGCGACGGTTCCGCGATGGGTGAACCTCCCAGTACCAGCCGTGCCACATCCCGCCCGACCGGCATGTGCGGGGGATCGGGGGTGGCACGGTGACCGAGATCCTGTTGTTGCTGCTGGCCCTGCTGCTCACGCTCGCCTGCGCGGTGTTCGTGGCGGCCGAGTTCTCCCTCACCACCGTCGAGCGGGGTGATCTGGAGCGGGCCGCGGAGGCCGGGGAGCGGGGCGCCGACGGCGCGCTGAAGGCCGTACGCAAGCTGACCCTCCAGCTGTCCGGTGCCCAGCTCGGCATCACCGTCACCTCGCTGGTGATCGGCATGCTCGCCGAGCCGTCGTTCGCCGTGCTGCTGCGCGGTCCGCTGGAGGCGGTCGGCCTCGGTGGCGCGGCCTCGTCCGTCGCGACGCTGCTCGGGGTGGTCATCTCCACCGTCGTGCTGATGGTGGTGGGCGAACTGGTGCCGAAGAACTGGGCGATCTCCCGTCCGCTGGCGGTCGCGAAGGTGGTGGCGGGGCCGCAGCGGGGGTTCACGACCGCGTTCGGGCCGTTCATCCGCCACCTCAACAACACCGCGAACCGTTTCGTACGCCGGGTCGGCCTCGAACCCGCCGAGGAACTGGCCTCCGCCCGCAGCCCCGAGGAACTGGTCGCGCTCGCCCAGCACTCGGCCGCCGAGGGCGCGCTGGAGGCGGACTCCGCCGAACTCTTCGTACGCACCCTGCACCTGAGCGAGCTGACGGCCGAGAACGTGATGACCCCGCGGGTGGACGTCCGCGCGCTGGAGGCGCACGCCACGGCCGCCGACGCCGCGAACCTCACCCATGCCACCGGGCTGTCCCGCTTCCCGGTCTACGCCGGCAGTCTCGACGAGGTCGTCGGCACCGTCCACATCCGTGACGTCCTGGCCCTTGAGCCCGCCGCGCGGGCGGTGACGCCGGTCACCGAACTGGCCACCGCCGCGCTCCTCGTGCCCGACAGCCTGACCGCCGACCGGCTGCTGGTGCGGCTGCGCGAGAGCCGCACCATGGCCGTCGTCATCGACGAGTACGGCGGCATGGCCGGTGTGGCGACGGTGGAGGACATCGTCGAGGAGGTCGTGGGCGAGGTGCGGGACGAGCACGACCCCGTCGAGGTCCCCGACCTGCTGCCCGCGCCCGCCACGCAGGACGGCCGCGCGGTGTGGGAGGCGGACGGTGGCGTACGGATCGACGAGCTGACCGGCATGGGGCTGACCGCCCCCGACGGCCCGTACGAGACCGTCGCCGGACTCGTCGCCACGCGCCTGGCCCGTATCCCCGTCGAGGGCGACACCGTCGACCTCGACGGCTGGCGGCTGACCGTGCTGGACGTCGAGCACCACCGCGCCGACCGTGTCCGCATCACCGAACCGTCGGCGGCGCCGCACCTCGTCACGGAGGAAGCCCGATGACCGTCGTCCAGCTCGCCATCGGTGCCCTGACCCTGCTGACCAACGCGTTCTTCGTCGGGGCGGAGTTCGCCCTGATCTCGGTGCGCCGCAGCCAGATCGAACCCCGCGCCCAGGAGGGCGACAAGCGTGCCCGGATGACCCTGTGGGGGCTGCGGCACATCTCCGCGATGATGGCCACCGCCCAGCTCGGCATCACCGTCTCCTCGCTGGTGCTCGGCGCGGTCGCCGAGCCCGCCATCGCCCATCTGCTGGAGCCCGCCTTCGAGGCGGCGCACATCCCGCACGCGCTGGTGCACCCGATCGCCTTCGTCATCGCGCTGACCGTGGCGACGTATCTGCACATGCTGATCGGCGAGATGATCCCGAAGAACATCGCGCTCGCGGCGCCCGTGCCGACGGCGCTGTTCCTCGGGCCGCCCCTGGTGGCGCTCACCCGGGCCCTGAAGCCGGTGATCTTCGGGATCAACGCCTTCGCCAACGCGCTGCTCAAGCTGCTGCGGGTGGAGCCCAAGGACGAGGTGGAGTCGGCCTTCACCGACGACCAGCTCGCCCGCATGGTCGTCGACTCCAGCGCGGCCGGACTGCTCACGCCCGCGGACGGTGAGCGGCTGCGCGACGCGCTGGAACTGGGCACCCGCCCGGTCGGCGAGATCCTCGTCCCGGTGCCGCAGATGCGCACGGTGGACCACACGGTGACGCCGGCGCGGCTGGAGCGGGAGGCCGCCGGGGCGGGCTTCTCCCGCTTCCCGGTCACCGGCGAGGACGGCACCCTGCTCGGCTACCTGCACATCAAGGACACCCTGGGCGTCGCCGACCGCGACCGGCCCTTCCCGCCGGCCGCCCTGCACCCCGTCACCCGGGTCCGCATCGACACCCCGCTCGACGACACCCTCACCGCACTGCGGGCCACGGGCAGCCATCTGGCCGCGGTCACCGGCGAGAAGGGCGCGGTGCTCGGTTTCGTCACGATGGAGGACGTGCTCTCGGAACTGGTCGGCCCGGCCCCGGCCACGCGCACGTGACCGGAACCGGGCCGGTGAGAGGCCTTGCCCAGAGGGCTAGTTGGAGAAGTACATGTACTTCCAGGCCCCGTACGTCGTCGAGTTCACGGTGTCGCCCGACGTGTTGTTGACGTAGACCGAACGCATCCGGGCCCGGATGCCGGACTCGCCGGGCGCGCCGAGCCTGACCGCGGACTTGCCGTTCGTGCCGAGCGCGAAGTACTCCGAGCCGGACGAGTACCAGGAGCCCTGGTAGTAGACCTGGAGGTCGAAGCGCTGCATGCGGCCCGGGTAGTACGACATGCTCGTGGTCAGGACCGGGTCGGTGTTCTTGTGGAACCAGTAGTACGAAGTCGACCCGATCCTGGCCGTCTTGTAGTGCTTGGAGACGGCGGTGGAGATCTTGACCCGGGCGAACGCCGTCACCTTCACGGTCCGGGGCGCGTAGCGGGCGTCGCCCTTGAAGACCGCGGTGATCTCCGTGTCGCGGGTCATGTCCACCCAGGCGCCGATGTTCCCGCTGGAGTTGACCTTCCCGGTCTTCACCAGCTTGTTGGGCTTGTCGCCGCCGAAGGGGTTCGCCCAGATCTCCACCGAGCGGTTCTTGTACGTCGAGCCGAGGTGCGCGGTGAAGGCGACGTCGGTGCCGTGGTTGTAGACCTTGCCGTTCTTGTCGAGCGTCAGCGCCGGCTTCGCGCGGGAGACCGTGACCTTGTCGGACGCGGTGGCCGCGGTGTGCTCGGCGTCACCCGCGTAGCCGACCTTGTAGGTGACCGTGCCGCCGGCCGGCGGGGTGTCGGAGAAGCCGTAGGTGCCGTCCGCCTTCACCGTGGCGGCGGGCAGCGCCTTGCCGTTGGGGCTCTCCAGGTCGGTCCGGGTGACCGTCAGCCTGGCGCCCGCCTTCACGGGCACGGTCGCCGAGATCTTGCCGCTGACGGTGAGCTTCCTGGCCCGGGTGGCGGACGCGGGGGCGCTCACGGTGAGGGTGGGGACGCTCAGGGAGGGGTCGAGGAGAGACTTGACGGTGTAGCCGTTCGGCGACGACACGAGCGCGAAGATCCGGGAGGAGTCCGGGGCCCAGGCGATGGTGGACGTGTCGCCGGTGTACGTGCGGACCGCCTTGGTCGCGTTCGGCCGGTAGACCGACACCTGGTTGCCGTTCACCTGGGCGATCAGACCGTTCGGGGCGATGTCCGCCTCCCGCGCGGCCGGGTAGGCGCCCGCGGCGGTGAACGCCCCGTCCGCGTAGGAGTGCCGGGACGCGCCGTCGATGAGCACCTGCGGGGCGCCCGGTACGAGGTCGATGTCGTCGACGCTGCCCAGCGGGTAGTCGCCGGTCTGCCTGGCGGTCACCTGGGGGGTGGCGCCGGAGACGTCGACGACGGCCAGCACGTTCTTGGCCGAGTCGTAGAAGTCGCTCCCGGCGACGGCGAGCAGTCCGGGCGCGGACGGGTCGGTGTCGAGGAACGGCGTGATCCCGGCCCCCGCACCTCCCGGGAGCTGCCCGAGTGCCACCGCGTCGGTCCCGGCCGGGTCGGCCGACGGGTCGATGGAGCCCAGGTTGCCGTCGCCGTCCGCCTGGCCCTCGTAGGAGAACCAGGCCTTGCCGCCGGTGAACTCGACGTACAGCGGGCCGATGCTCGCGGCCACGGGATACCGGGCCACGATGTCGAGGGTGTCCGCGTCGACGGCCACGATCTCGTGACTGCCTCGCGCCGCCGCGTACAGGGTGGTGCCGTCGTCGGACAGGGCCAGGTCGAAGATGCCGTCGATGCCGCTCACCGAGTCGACACGGTTGCCGCTGTAGTTGACGGCGACGATCCTGCCGTTCGAATCGTCGCCGACGAAGACCCGCTGGCGGGTTCCGTCGACGACGACGCCTGCGGGCGAGCCGAAGGTCGCGGTGACCGCCGACGCCGGACCCGCCGCGACGACGCTCAGCGCCGCCGAACTGAAAAGAACCGCGAGCGCCGTCGCGGTCGAAATGCTGCGCCTGCGCACAGTGATGTACCCCCACAAGAAATCCCGGTGGATGGCCGGGAGTTGAGTGCGCCGCGCAACACCCGGACATGACCGCTGAAGTGCGGTGACGCGCGGGGCGCGGCTGCTGTCCGAAGCGTATGGCATGCCTGTGACAGATGAGGAGGGGGTTTCCGGTGAACCGCCCCTCGCGGTGGCCGAGTTCGGGTGGTGCGGGACCGGGCGCCGGCCGGGTGCGTATCCGCGATTCACCGCCCGCGTACCCGCGAACGCGTCGGCCGCGTATCCGCGAATTCATCGGCGCGGACGAAACCACCCGGGTGCCCCGGCCGTCTCACAGGCCAACACGTGGGCGTCGCGAGGCTGTTCGCCCACGAGCACCGCACAGCCGCTGGAGGCACCCGATGGCCATGGTCGGCCTGTTCTGGATCACCGAGGACGCCGTGTACGTGGGGGCCGAGCCCACCGGGACGGCGTCCGGGGTGCGGCTGACGGAGGACGGGGTCGAGACCCTCGGGCTCGGCAACGGCGCGTCCTGGAGCTGGGACCGGGTACGGCGGCTGGAGGCCCGCGACCTCGTCGTACGGTCCGCGGGCCGGCGCCTCGCCTCCATGGCCCTGGACTCGCTGGTCGTCCTGGTGACCGGCGACGGCGAACTCCCGCCCGCCTTCACCGTGCACGTGGCGACCCTCGACGAGACCGTCGAGGTGAGCGCTCTCCCGGCGGCCCCCGGCGGTATCTACCTGGAGAGCGAGCGCGAGCTCTCCCGCACACTCCTGGAGCGCCTCGCCGACGGCACCGCGGCCGTCGGCGACCTGCTCGCCTGGCGCCGCGACCAGGCCGACGACAGCACCCCGCGCCGCGAGGAGCGCGAGGCACTGCTGCGCAAGTGGGCAGGGGAGTAAGGGGAGTCGGGCTCCCCCGCGGCGAATCTCAGTGGTCGTTCTCCAGGTGCAGCTTGAGCAGGTCCACGCCGTAGTCGCCGCCGTTGGGGGTGCGGATGATGGTGTGGATGTGATCCTGCGAGGGCGTCCCGCCCATGCCGCCCATGCCGCCGGCCGGAGCGCCGCTGCTGGACGCGGTGCCGCTGGACTTGTTCCCGTACGCGATCGGGGACTGGGCGTCGTACTCGATGAGCACGACCGGGCTGTGCACGCGGTAGTAGAACGCGGAGGTGTCCTTGGTCGCGCCGATCCAGTAGAAGTACGTGTCGTCCAGGTGCTCCTCCACCTCCGACATCTTCACCTCGGCGTGCCCGTCGTTCATGTAACCGACGTAGACGCGAACCAGGTCGAGCAGCTTGTCCCGCTGCGCGTCGGTGAGTTCGGAGCCGGCCAGGCCCTGGTAGGCGAGTTTGGCGTTGTCCTTGCCCGCGCCGGCCTGCATGTCGTCGCCACTCTTCTCCACCGTCGAGGAGACCACCTTGGCCTGCTGCGCCGTGGTCAGGGAGCGCAGCATCGCCAGACCCGCCGTCGTCTCCGTCTTGAAGGTGACGATCTTCTCGCCGTTGTACGTGGCGGAGGTCGGCTCGGAGCCCATGAAGGTGGGTGTCATGACGACCTGGTCGCCGAGGACGAAGTAGTTGATGGCCACGTGGTGGCCCTCGTACTGGAAGCCCCACGGCTTGGTGGTGGACGGGGTGCCCATGAACGTGAAGAAGTAGGCACCCTCGGTCAGGGTGTCCTTGCCGCCGCCGTTGTAGTCGCCCAGGAACGCGTTCAGCTTCATGATGTTGCGGGTCTGGGTGAGCCCGTCGGCGGACAGCGCCTCGCCGAGGAGCGCGTACCCGAGATCGCGCTGCTTCTCGGTCAGGTCGCCCATCCGGGCGCCCTCGCGCTCGTACCCGTCGACGTTGCTCCACTTCAGCCACTCGTCGTCGTCCACGTCGAAGACGGAGGCCTTGCGCTCCTTCGTCGTCAGCCCGTCCAGGAAGGCCTGCGCGGCCTTGACGATCCTGTCGGTGGAGACGTCGGTGGAGTGGATCGAGTACAGGTCCTCGACGATCTTGCCGTCCGTGGTGACGCCGGTGAAGTCGGCGTACTTGACCTCACTGGCCCCGGGACCCATCCCGCCCCCGCCACCACCTCCGCCGGGACCGCCGGAGGGCATGCCGCTCGGCGGGCCCGAGGCCGCGGCGGACGAGGCGGAACTCGCCGAGCCCGAGGAGCCCGAGGAGCATCCGGTCATGACCGTCACCGCGGCGGCGCCGCCGACGAGCAGCGACTTGTTCATGAACCAGCGCCGGCTGCGCTCGGCTTCGGGAGAGCGGGGGGTGTGTCCGTGTCCGTACATGCGCCCAGGCTCCAGCAGGAACCTGAGGCCTCCCTGAAGAAGATCCGCGGCAGACGCGCTGACCTGTGCGTCCGCGGACCGGAGGAAGCCTCCCGACGTCGGCCCGCCGGGGGCGAAGCGCCCGGGACCGGCTCCTTTCGGGCGTCCAGGAGTACGGTGGGGACGCGAGGACCCTTCGTATGCCGGCGTTCAGGCCGGTGTCGGCCTCGCGGTTCCATGACACCTGGTGCTTCGCGCTCGGGGCAGGCTCTGCCCGGTGACCACCGAAGCCCTTGTTCCTCGACCGGCGTGGCTCCGTCGGCTCTTCGCCTGTGACGAAGGCCCGGCCACCCGGCCGCAGCACAGCGTCCTTCCGTCTACCGGAGCAGCCCGTGACCCCGGCCGCGCCACCCGCACCGAGGTCAGGGAGCTCCTCATGACGCTCAGTTCCACCACGTCCGCGGCCGAACCCCCACCGCAGGCCGTCCCGCCGGACACCGCCCAGCCGTCCCGGGAACAGCACGACGAGTACGACGGGACGGGCCCCTTTCCCGAGGACGCCCCGGCTCCGCCCCGCGGCAGCGGCGAGCGGCTGTACGTCAGCGTGACCGCGGCGATCGTCGCCCTGCCGTTCGTGGCGCTCGGCCTGGCCGGATGGTTGCTGTGGGGCAGCCTCATCCATCCCGTCGACATCCTGCTGGCCCTCGTCCTCTACACGGTCACCGGCCTCGGCGTCACGGTCGGCTTCCACCGCGGGCTCACCCACGGCGGTTACCGAGCCGTGCGCCCTGTCCGGATCGCCCTGGCGGTGGCCGGGTCGATGAGTTTCCAGGGCGATGTCATCGGCTGGGTCGCCACCCACCGACGCCACCACGCGTTCACCGACCGGCCGGGGGACCCGCACTCCCCGTACCGCTACGGCACCCATCTGCGCGGCCAGTTGCGCGGACTGCTGCACGCGCACATCGGCTGGCTGTTCCGCAACGATGCGACGCCCGCCGCCCGTTACGCCCCCGACCTGCTCGCCGACCGCGACATCCGCGCCGTCTCCCGCGCCTTCCCGGCCCTGTGCGTCCTCACGCTCGTGCTGCCGTTCGCTGCGGGCTGGGCCATCGGAGGGACCTGGAAGCACGGCGCGACCGCCCTGCTGTGGGCGGGAGTTGTGCGCATCGCCCTGCTCCAGCATGTGACCTGGAGCGTGAACTCCCTGTGCCACATGATCGGCGAGCGCCCGTTCCGCACCCGGCGCCACGACCGGGCCACCAACCTGTGGCCGCTGGCCCTGCTCTCCTTCGGTGAGAGCTGGCACAACCTCCACCACGCCGACCCCACCAGCGCCCGCCACGGCGTCGACCGCGGTCAGCTCGATCCGTCCGCCGCCGTCATCCGCCTTCTCGAACGTCTCGGCTGGGTGAGCGAGGTGCGCTGGCCGGCGCCGGAACGCGTCGCCGCCCGCCGGGTGTGAACACCCGGGTTCACCCTCGCCGTCCCTTCCCGTCCGTCGCCGTACGGAAGTCGACAGGAGCCCTCATGCTCACCGCACCGCAGTCCCCGCTCCCCGCGCAACCCCTTCTCCGGCTGCGGCTCGCGCCCCACGGCGGCCTGCCGCACCGCATCGACGGTGCGTGGTGGCCCCGCTCGTACGACCTGCTCGCGGAACTCCCCCGGCTGCTCGCCGGGTTGCCGCGCGGCTGGGGCCACATCGGCAGCGTCACGGTGAACGGGGCGACCTGGGCGTCGGTGCCCGCCCGGATGCTGGTCCTGGACCGGATGGTGCGCCTGCACAGCTCCACCGCCGTGTCCGCTCCGCACACGGTCTGTCTGCTCGCCCCCAGCCGGGGGCGATGGGACCTGCTGGTCGTACCGCCCGACACCCCGCCGGACACCGCCGAGCCGCTCATGACCGCCGCCGCGGGCCCGGCGGGACGCTGAGGGCCACGGCGGCCGGGTGGGGCGAGGGCCCGTCCCCGTCCTCCCAGAGGGCGGGCGGGAACCCTGAAGGGCAGGATCCGCGGCGGGGGATGGACGTCTGGCGGACGCGGGTTCCGAAGCCCGCCCTTCGTCTGTCCGGCCGGTACCGGCGGTCAGCGCAGCGGTCGCCGCCGGGCGCGCCGGGACAGCCGTACGGTGGCGAAGGCCACGTCGGCGACGAGCACCACGATGCCGATGATCAGCAGATAGCCCAGGCCGTCGGCTGCCGCGCCGATGATTCCCAGCACGACTGCCACGAGCGCGAGCAGCAGGAAGACCACCACGACTCGAACACCTCCCTTGGTCCGGACGGGGGACTCAGCGGCGCGCGAGCTGCCGTTCGCCGCTCGCGCCGGGCTGGTAGGTCAGGCCGTAGTACTCGAAGATCCCGGGTTCCTGCTCGGCGGGCAGGACGTCGTCCGTGCCGATCGAGGGAGCCTTCCGCACGTGGTTCCTGTCGTAGGAGACCTTGAGGTAGCCCGGCCCGAGGACTGCCTTGTAGACGGGGACGAAAACCAGGCGTCGGCGGGTCGGCAGCCCGGTCAGGACGGTGACCACGGCCGGTTCGTCGGTGGTGGTGTCCACATAGACCGCCTCGAGCACGCCGATCTTGTGGCCCTTCTCGTCGACGACGTCATGCGTGCGCCACTCCCGGATGTCGGCTGCCTGGATCATGCCGTTTCCTTCCCGCCGCGCCTGCGGCAACGACTCCGGCGCGGACACGCCGGAGTCGCCCTTCCGGGCGGCCGCACGTGAGAGTGCGCCGACCCACGGATCATTTTACTGCGGATGGCACTTCTCGGTACATTCGTGAATTTTTGGAAATTTGCTGGAATCGCCTGGACTGCTGGAACTGGAGTTGCTCGCACGGCTCGATCGCCGACTGCCTAAATGCGCAGCAGGCGTTGGGTGATCTCCCGGTACTGCCTCAGTGCGAGGCGGAGTTCCGTCGATCGTGCTTCGGGGTCTTGGCCCTGGTTCTGGCCCTGGTCCTGTTCCTGTTCCCGTTCTTGCTCCTGCCATGCCGCGTGCAGGGCGCTGCGCCGTTCCGCGAGGGCGCTCACGAGTTGGGCGGTGGCCTCGTCGAAGGCGGCCTCGGCCTCTCCCAGCGCCTGGGCCGGGTTGTCGGCGAAGGTGTTGAGGGCCTTCTGGAGGCGCAGGGCGAGCTGCTCGCGTTCGTCCGGCGGGAGCAGTGGCTCCGGGCCCGGGGTGCGGCGGTCGGCGCGGCCGGGGAGGTTGGTCGCGGGCTGCTGGGCGCGTGTCTGGTCGTACATGGTTGTGTGCCACTTCCCTGTGCTTCGTGCCGGCTGAGTGCCCACGAGGTGTGGTCGCGGCCGGGGTACGGGCGGCTGGTGGACAGCGGGCACGCCGACCCTACGCCCGAAGGGCGCAACTGGTTCGCCGCGGTCCGGGAGGAGCCGGGCCGCGGCGAGGCGGGAAGTGCCGGGAGTGGTTCAGCTTCCGGTGAGGGAGATGGCGAGGTCCGTGATGTTCAGCGGGAACTGGCCGACGGCCGTCGGTTCTCCGGTGAGGACGTTGATGCTGTAGAGCGAGGGCGTGCTCGCGCCGTACGGCGTGAGTGTGGCGAAGGCGGCGGTCGAGGTCGTCTTGCCGTTGGTCAGGTAACTGAAGACGTCCAGGCCCGCGTTGAGGCCGGCGTCGAAGCCGAGGAGGCCGGTGGCGACCAGGTTGCCGGCGTTGGGCGGCGACTGGATGACTACCTGGTCGTTGAGGGTGTCGATGTCGAACAGGGTCGTCCCGGTGGACCCGACCAGGTCGTTGTTGGTGTAGCCGGCGGCGGTCACGCCCTGGGCCATCGTGGTGGCGGGCGGGATGTTCAGGGCGCTGTCGGTGACCGTGGTGTGGTCGTTGAGGTTGTGCCGCAGGTTCTGGCCGTAGTCGCTGATCACCCGTAACCGGTCGGCCGCCGGGTTGAAGTCGATGTCGAAGGTCGTGCCGTAGAGCGCGGTCTGGAGCTGGGAGACCTTGGTGACGACCACGTCGGCGGTGGCCGGCGGAGTGGTGATGGTGTAGATGCCGCCCTTGTCGCCGAGGCCGTACATGAGTCCGTTCTGTACCCGGTGGTCGATACCCAGCAGCTTGGTGTCGCCGACGAGACCGGTGACGGCCCGGACCCAGTCGAGGACCTGCGGCCGGTCGGTGGTGAACGTGGCCATCAGGGTGCCGTCACCGGTGATCCCGAACGCCCGCAGGCTGGGGACGGCGGTGGGGGCGGCGGAGCTGGAGCCGGGGGCGGCCACCGTGAGCGCGGTCGCCGCGGACATGAGCGCGACCGCCGCCGCGATTCTCTTTCTGCTCGCAGACTTCATGGGTGTTTCCCTCCCAGGTGAATGAACGTGGTTTTCCGGCGCGCGCGGAGAATGGGGCCGCCTGGGATTCCGGGTGATTCGCGCGGTGAAAGCGATGCGTGTACTCCGCAGGCGGCAGCGCGGTTTCCATTAAGCCCAGGCCGCCCCTGCCCGACAAGCGGATCGAGCGATCGGAACGTCCGGTTCCGGGAACTTCGCGCACGGTGACAAATGGGCCCGCGGCGCAATCCTCACCGATTCACCCGGAGTGACAAATCCCCGTCCAGTTTTCGTCTGTCGACTCCTCACCCTGTGTGACATGCTCACGCTCATGGGGAGCCTCTTCGCCGAGCTGGCCCGGCACGCGTCGGCCAACGCCCGCCGTGAGGTCGAGACGTACGTGCGCGAGATCCCGGAACTCGGCTCCCTGGACGTGAACTCCCGGGCCAGGGCCGAGACGCTGGAGTACTCGGTGTGGTTCAGGCGCCGTACGGTCGAACTGGCCCCGGAAAACGGCATGCTGACCGACGACGACCTCGGCTACATCGCGTCGATGGGCGAGTCACGGGCCGGGTCGGGAATGTCCCGGGAGTCGCGGCAACAGGTCCTGCGCGTACACACCGCGCTCATGCTGCGCGAGATCAACGAGGCGACGGACGCCCAGCGCGGCGGCAACGTCGACGAACTCATGCGGATCATGAGCTGGTTCGCCCCGCAGGGCGAGCGCGGCATCGGCGCCTACCGTCAGGGTTTCGTGACGGTGATGCGGCGCCGCCTGCCGTACGTCGAACAAGTCACCCTGCTGGCAAGGTCGTTGCTGGCCGAGGACCCCACGGCCGAGGAACTCGCCCTGGTCGCGGGCATGGAACTCGCCGAGTACTACGACGTGACGGTGATCCGGGTGCCGGACCTGCCCGTCGGCGATCGGGCCCTGGAGAGCGAGATCGAGGTGCTGGTGAAGACCCACCAGATGCCGCTCACCTGGAATCCGGAGCGCGGAGGGGGCGCCGGCGAGCTGATCGCCCTGGTGCCCCGAGCCGCCGAGACCCCGTGGCCGCCCGCCGTGAGCGGACTCCTGCGGGACCTCGCCCAGGTTCTCGGCCGCCCCTGCGCCGTCGGCACCGCCGGCGCACCGCTGTCCGGGCTCGCCGGCGGCCTCGACCGGGCGCGGCGGATCAGCGGGGCGGCCCCGCTGCGGCCGGCGTCCGCGTGGCTGCGGCCGCACACCATGGCCGACGTCTTCGTCGAACTCGCGGTCGCGGACGTGCCGTTCGTCGACGACTGGCTGCACCGGGTGGCCCGGCGCCTGGAGCCCGGCCCCGACCTTCTCGTCACGCTCGACGCGTACTACCGCCACGACATGAACCGCGGCCCCACGGCGGAAGCCCTCCACGTCCACCCGCGCACCCTGGACTACCGGCTGCGCCGGGTCCGCGAACTCACGGACCTCGACCCGGGTTCGACGCACGGCGTGCGTGTCCTCAGCGCGGTCGTCACCCGGAGCCTGTCGGGATCGTGGCGCTGACCGGTCCGCGTCCTCAGCTCATCGGGCCGGGCCCACGGGTGTGTCCCCGCGCAGGGTGATGCGGTGCATGACGCGGTGCCGGTCGCCGTAGTCGCGGTTGGCGTAGTGGGCCGTGCTGCGGTTGTCCCACAGGGCGACGTCACCGGGCTGCCAGCGATGGCGTACGACGTGCTCGGGCTTGGTGAGGTGGGCGTACAGGATGTCGAGGATGCCGCGGCTCTCGTACTCCGAGACGCCGACGATGTGCGACGTGAAGCCGGGGTTCACGAACAGGCCCTTGCGGCCGCTCTCGGGGTGCACGCGCACCACCGGGTGCTCCACCGGCGTCAGTTCGGTGAACACCTCGCCGTCCCAGAGGTTGCCGCGGCCCTGCCTGCGCTGGGCCAGGTAGTAGCCGAACTCGCGGCTGCCGTCGTGGACGGCGGTGAGCGTGTCGACGTACGTGCGCAGCCCGGGGGACAGCGACTCGTAGGCGAGCTGGCTGTCGGCCCAGTTCGTGTCCCCGCCGTTGGGGGGTAGCACCACGGCCCGCAGGACGGAGATCGCCGGGGGCCGCCGTACGAACGTCACGTCCGTGTGCCAGACGTCGGAGAACCCGTTGTCCTGACTGTCCAGGGCGTACACCTCGGGCGCCACGTCACCGGAGTCGTGGACCGGGTGCCCGACGGTGACCTCGCCCAGGCGGCGGCCGAACTCGATCTGCGCCGCGTCGCCGAGACCGTGCTGCCCGCGCACGAAGAGCACCTTGTACCGGACGAGTGCCTCCCGGATCGCGGTGACCCGGTCGTCGTCGAGGCGGCCGAGGTCGATGCCGTGGACCTCGGCCCCGAAGTGCGGGCCGAGCTCGATGACCGGCAGCCGCGTCGCCGCAGGACGGTCGCTGAGGATGCTCATCTGTGTGTCCTTTGCTGGGAGTTCGGGACGGGGTCGGCACCGAGCCGCGGGAGCCGCGGAACACCGCCGTCCTCGACGGCGGTCCGCAAGGGGGTGCTACAGGGGAAGGTCCTCGCCGGGTGCCATGACCGCGCGGCGGGAAGGGGGCGTCAGAAGCGCCGGATCAGCGACAACACGGGGCCGGGCGGTGGCACAGGTCGATGACCAGCCTTCGCACCAGGAGCTCGTGAGTCATGTGTCCCAGGTGTACAGCAGCGGCAGCCCGCCGGAAAGGGGTGTTCCACTCCCTGGACCTGTGGGCGGGACTCCCTGGACCCGTGGGCAGCGAGCGCGGCCCGCTCAGCCGGGGATCTCCGGTTCCCACTCGTCCAGGCCCCACTCGGAGTAGCCGGGCGGATAGGTGTACGCGGGTCGCCCCGCGTTTCCGCTGGTGTGGAAGGGGTTGCCCTGGTCGTCGAGGCGTACGGTGCCGTGCCGGTCGCCGCTCGACCAGTCCAGCTCCAGGTACCAGCTCACGTTGTACGCCCGCGCGTCGGCGAACACGTAGAAGACCTCGGGGTCGGACTCGGTCACCTTGTACGGGAAGTCGCGCTGCCCGGCCTTGGGCGAGAGCGAGGGGCGCCCGTCGTCGAGGTCCACACCGAACGACGCCGTCTCCACGCCGCCACCGCACCCGACCCCCATCGAGAAGTCGTTCCAGGCGAGCGGAGCGCTCTTCTCCACCACCCGGACATGCAGCGCTTCCAGGACGACCGTCGCCTCTCCGGTGCCCTGCACGGTCAGCGCGAGCATCTGCTGCCCGGCGGCGACTCCGCCGAGGGCCCTGACCCAGCCACGCGCGTCCGGCTCGGCCGGCGGCGGAGGCACCTGCCCGGCCTCCTGGTCGACCAGGTAGTGCTGGCTGCACGGGTTGTCCCACTTGTACGGATCGACCGTGACGGTGGGCGCGGTGGCCCCGTCGTCCTCCGAACCGCCGGACGGGACCGCCTCGGCCCCGCCACCGGGAGAGGCGGAAGCCGTACGACTGGCGCTGCGCGAGGCGGACGGCGAGGCCGAACCGCCCTTCCCGTCGGGCGACTTGGAGGAGCGGGCCGCCGTCTCGGCGGACTCGGAGGCGGCGGCCCCCACGGACCGTTTACCGTCCCGGTCGTTCTGGCCCTTGTCGGGTACCAGGTTCACCACGAGCGTGGCCGCGGCGACAGCGGCTACCACCGCGACGGCGGCGAGGAGGACGGTACGCCGGCGGCGAGCTGTAGGAGCCCCCGCCGGGGTCGGCCGCTCGACCTCGGGGACGGCTGCGGGGACGGCCTTGGGGTCGGCCGCGGGAGCTGCTTCGGGAGAGGACTGGGGAGCGGGCTCGGGGGCGGACTCGGTTTCGGGAACGGCTTCGGGATCGGTTTCGGGAACCTCCGCCGTTCCCGTCCGTGGCTCTCCCCCGACGGAGGCCCCGGCCGCCTTCTGTCCCCGTCTGGCATCCGCGAGGATCCAGCGCCGGTGCAGGTCCACCAGTTCCTCGGATGTCGCCCTGCACACCCGGGCGAACCGTTCCACGGGTGCGTAGTCCGTCGGTACGGCATCCCCGTTGACGTACCGGTGAAGCGTGGACGCACTCATGTGCAGCCGCTTTCCGAGCACCCCGTAACTGAGCCCCGACCGCTCCTTCAGCCGGCCCAACAGCTCCGAGAAGTCCTCCCCCGCCACTGTTCCTCCCCTTCGTCCCGTCCCGGACCGTCATTCCAGGGGGAGGTCGTTCCCCCAGGTCAGAGGTGGTGCCAGCGTTCCAGCGTCCCGGATGTCCTGGCGGCTGTGGCGGCTGGGACGGATCACCGCACAAGCTCTGGCCATCCAAGCACGCCGCTCCCGGCACCCGGTCGAGCGGCCGGTGCACAGACCCGTACCGCACCAAGGGGATCACATGTCCACACGTACTCGCCGCACCCAGCTGCTCGCCGCCGCCGTCCTCACGGTCGCCACGCTGACGCTGACGGCGTGCAACACCGGAAAGGGCGTCCAGGACGAGGGCGCCTCCGGGGCTTTCACGGCCGGCTCCTCGCCCACGGCGTCCGGCACGAACTCGCCCGAGGCGAGCGGGGGAACGTCCACGGGGGCGGGGCAGGCCGACCCCGCGGGCTCGACCTCCAAGGGCTCGACGAGCGGCGGCGCGAGCGGCTCGACCGGTTCGACGGGCTCCGCGGGCGCCTCCGGTTCCAAGGGCTCCTCCGGCTCCTCGGGCTCGAACGGCTCGGTTTCCCGTCTCGACCCCTGCTCCCCCGCCGCCACGAGGACGACCGCGACGGTGGTCTCGCGCCCGCTGAACCACGTCCTTCTCACCGTCACCAACACCGGTTCGAAGAACTGTGACCTCGTCGGTTATCCGGCCGTCCGGTTCGGCGACGCCCAGTCCGTCCCGCCGGCCATCGAGGACTCCAAGCCGCAGGCCGTGGTCACGCTGGTCCCCGGCGAGTCGGGCTACGCGAGCGTCCTTCTCTCCGCCGCCGACGGCAGCGGCTCGGACGGCTACACGGCCAAGTCCCTCGAGGTCTACTTCGACACGGGCGCGAGTGCCGCCGCGAGGCCGTCGCTGCCCGCGAAGGGCGTGTACGTCGACAGCTCGCTCAGCGTCTCGTACTGGCAGACGGAGATGGCCGACGCCCTGGCCTGGTGACAGGAAGGGGCTGGACACCGAGGCAGCGGGCCGACAAGCTGCACCGATGATCATCGCGGCGGTGGCCGCCTCGGGTAACGGAGTGGCTGTGGTGGGGCGTTCGCCGGGCGGGACCTCGTCGTCGGTCGAACCGCGCTACCGGGTGACCGTCTGGCAACGGGTGCTGCCCGTCGTGCCCTCGTTCCTCGCGACCGCGGTCTTCGGCAGCCAGCTCTGGACCGGCGGCATGTACTCCGGTGGTCTGATCGCCGTGTCGGTGGTCTGGGCCGCCGCCCTGGTCCTGGGCGGCGCGCTCCCCTCCTACTTCGGCATCACCCTCACCCCGGCGGCGGCCGTCGTGCACAACCTGCGTCGCCGGACCATCCCCTGGAGCGACGTCCAGGCCATCGGTGTCGAGCCGCTCCTGGGCACTAGAACGGTCGTCATCCACGAGGTGAGCGGTCGCCGTACCCGGCTGCGCGCACCCATCACCGGGTTCCTCGCCTGGGACCGCGGCTTCGAGGAGAAGGTCGACGTCATAGGGAGATGGTGGTGGGAGCACCGCGGGCCGGACTGGACTCCCGCACCCCCGCCGCCGGCCTGGTGGAACCCGCCGTCGGACGAGCGGGCTCCTTCCCGCGGCTGGTGACCTGCGGACGGTCGGCGTGCCGGGTGCCGGGCCGTGGGGAGCCGGGGAGCGGCAGAGGCACTCTCCTGCTCCAGGGGCTCAGGCCGTTGGGTGGGGGGACGGCGGGCTGTCGGAGGCGTGGTCGTCGTCGGCGCCGCTGTGGCTGCTGCCGCCGATGAAAAAGCTCAGCGTGGCCGTGACGGTGGAGACGACGGCGACCCGTACGGCCCATTCGCCGACGGAGCTGCCCCCGACGGCGGAGGTGAGGGCAGACGTCTTGAGCAGGGCGCCGGTCAGGGGCAGAGTGCCCGCGCCTGACAACAGGTAGACCCACAGCGGGGGTTCGTTGGTGACGGTGAGGAGGGCGGCCGTGATGATGACGACCGCACTGAGCGCGACGACGAGCGAAGTAATGTCCATGCCCATCAGCATTCCGTCGGCCGGGCGGCGAGTCGTCGGCGCAGCGGACGAACAGAGCCTCTACCGCAGGGTGGAGACACCCCCGCCGTAGAGGCCGAGGCCCTGTGTCCTGACCGCCCGGCGGGCCCTACGCTCGTGCCCGACATGGAGAGAACACGGGACTGGGCGCTGCCGGGGCTCCTCGCCGCCGTACAGGTGCTCTTTTTGTGGCCGGGGCTCGCCCTGGCGGACATCGGGACACCGGGCCCGGTGGGCGTCGCCGGTCTTCTCGTCGCCGTCGCGGTGGAGACCGTGGCGCTGAGCCGGCGGCGGTACACGCCTGTGCGGGCGCTGCTGTGGACCCTGGGGGCGTCGGCCCTCGGCCAGGCGACGGCGTACGACCAGTACGCCGATCTCGGTCTGGCGGTCGCCCTCTACTCCGTCGCGGTCCGCTGTTCCGCCACGGTCACGGCACGCGTCCTCCTCGCGGCGATCGCCTCCGCCTCGCTGCCGGCGGCCGTGCAGACCGGCTTCCACATCGCCTTCGCGTCCCAACTGGCGCTCCAGGCGGGCACGTACGTCATCTGCGCGGGTCTCGGCCAGGCGCGGCGGCAGTGGCTGGCCGGAAGGCTGGCGGCGGACCGCCTGCTGGCCGGGGCGGAGGAGAGCCGCAAGCAGGCCGGCGAAGCCGAACGCGGCAGGCTCGCACGCGAGTTGCACGACGTCAGCGCCCACCACCTGACATCGGTCGTGGTCACGGTGGACGTGGCCCGCAGACTCGGCGACCGCAAGCCCGAACTCGTGGCCGAGGCACTGGAGTTCGCGGAGCGGACGGGGCGCGAGACCCTGACCGCGATCCATCGGCTGGTCGCCGTGATGCGGGACGCGGGCCACGCCGGCCCCCAGCCGATGACCGGCCGCATCCAGGACCTCGTGTCCGGATTCGGCCGGCTGGGTCGCCCGATCGCCACCGAGATACCCGACGACCTCGCGGGACCCGCGGCCGAGGCGGTGCACGGCATCGTGCGCGAAGCCCTCACGAACGCCCTGCGCTACGCACCCGGAGCGGCTGTACGGGTCGTCGTACGCCGGGAGGACGGGACGCTGGAGCTGACCGTGGACAACGCCGCCGCGCGCGGTCCGGCCGAGTACGGGGGAATGGGTTCCGGCAGGGGCGTCGCGGGGATGCGGGAGCGCGCGGTGGCCGTCGGCGGTGAACTGACCGCCGGCCCGGGGCCCGACGGGGGCTGGCGTGTTCGTGCCGTACTGCCCGACACCACGGGGCCCCGGCAGGCCGCCGTACGTCCCCGGCGGCGCGACTTCCCGCGCGAGCAGCGGATGACGGACGGCGCACTCGCCTTCACCGCGACCGTGCTCCCCCTGGTCGTCCTGCTGGTGGCCGCGGAGGAGTGGGAGCGGTACGACGCCGGGGGCGGCCCCTGGGACATCGTGCTGGTGTCCGCGCTGCTGGCTCTGCACGCGCTGCCGCTGCTGTGGCGGCGACGTGCGCCCTGGGGGGTGCTCGCCGCCGTGCTGGCCACGTCGTGGCTGTGGCCGGTGGCCTGCGTGTCGACCACACTGTCGGGACAGTGGTCGCAGTTCATGGTGGGCGGTCTGCTGGTCGAGACGCTGGCCGTCTACGCCCTGGGAGCCTACGGTCGCGGCCCCGCGTACACCTGGCCCTCGGCGTTCGTGGCCGCGGGGGCGAGCGCCGGTGCGCTGACCGCGACGGCTGCCGCCGACGGCGCGGTCGTCGGCGAGGCCGCCTCGGAGCTCATCCTGGTGCTCGTCATCGTGCCGCTGGGAATGCTGCTGCTTCTGGTGTTCGCGTCGGCCTGGGGTGTGGGGCTGATCGTCCGGAGCCGGCGGCTGGGCGCGGTGGCCCGCGACGACTTCGCCCTCAGCCACTCCGTGTGGCAGGCGGAGACCGCGGCGGGTGCCGAGCGGTACCGGCTGGCCACCCGGCTGCGTGACGCGGTGCTGCACCGCACCTCGGCACTCGTCGAACTCGCCCGCCAGGGACGGCTGGACGACGTGGCCGCGGAGGCCCGCGCGGCGCTCGCGGCCATGCGGGAACTGCTCCACGACATGAACGACGAACGTGATGGACGAGACGGACGCGACGGACGTGATGGAGATGGCGGACGTGATGGTCGCGACGGAGGGGGCGAGGGTGACGGGCGGGGCGGATACGGCGCCCGTGACGCCCATGACGTACGTGACACCCGTGACGTACGTGACGCCCATGATGCTCGCGACGTACGTGACACCCGTAATGCCCGCGACACCCGCGACGCCCGCGACGTACGAGATGCCCGGGCCTCCGCGAGGAGGCCCGCCTCGCAGCCGACCGCGGCCGATCTCGACGCGCTGTGCCGGAGAGTGGGTCCTACCGGCCGGAAGGTGACCGTGCGCGGAATCCCCGAGGCCGCCGCGGGGTTGCCCGGGCCGGTGATCCTGACGGCCTACCGGATCGTGGAGGCGGCACTCGGTGCGGGAGACCGGGGGCCCGCCCGGGTGAGACTGCGGCGGCGCCGGGGAGCGCTGCACCTCACGATCACCGGCGTACGCCTGGCCGTGACGGGACCGGTCGCGGAACGCCTGCGCGTGCGGGCCGCCGCGGGAGAATGCTTGGTCACCCTCGAACCGGTCGGTACGGTAAGGGCGTTGCTGCCGTTGCCCGCCGTTCCGGGTCCGGCCCCGGCCCCGGAGGTGTCCCCGTCGCCACACGTGTGATCGTCGTCGACGACCAGGCGGTGGTCCGCGCCGGGTTCGCCGCCATCGTCGACGCCGAACCCGACCTGACCGTGGTCGGCGAGGCCGGTGACGGTGCGAGTGCCGTGGAGCTCGCCGCCCAAGAGGCCCCCGACCTGGTCCTGATGGACATCCGGATGCCCGGCATGGACGGGCTGACCGCGACCCGTCTCATCACCGCCGCGGCGACGGGGCCCCGCGTGCTGGTGCTCACCACCTTCGACCACGACGCCTACGTGTACGAGGCGTTGCGGGCCGGCGCCTCCGGCTTCCTGCTCAAGGACGCCCAGCCCGAGGACCTCCTGGCCGCCGTCCGCGTCGTCGCCTCCGGCGAGGGGATCCTCGCTCCGGCCGTCACCCGCCGCCTCATCGACACCTTCGCCCAGGGCGCGCCCCCGCCGCCCGCCGTCACCGGCGCCCTCGGCCAACTCACCCCGCGCGAAAGGGAAGTGCTGCTGCACATCGCGTCGGGCCTGGCCAACGCGGAGATCGCGGCCACCCTCGGCGTGACCACCGGAACCGTCAAGACCCATGTCAACGCCCTGCTCACCAAGCTGGGGCTGCGGGACCGGGTGCAGGCGACCATCCTGGCCTATGAGGTCGGGCTGATCCGCCCTGGTGGCATGCCGGCCGGCTGACTCCGCGCGCCGCCCGGTCCCCGCGTTCTCGCAGGGCGGAGGCCCGGGTCCCGCTTGTCATCGGAACCGGATCGGAAGCGGATGGCGGCTATCGGAGGAAGCGCCGGAAGGGGTCCACTGAGGTCCGGTGAGGCCGGGCGGTGCGGACCGCGCGACCGGTGGGACGAGGCCGCATGGGGGAGCCGGAAGATGCGGAGGCACCCACCGGACCGGGGGGCGGACACCGAGAACTGCCCGGCCTCACCTTGGACTCGGCCCTGCCGACGGCCCGGCGGGGATGCGCCGCCCTCGGTCACTCCACCCGGTCAGGGCCCGCACCGGAATCCAGGTCCGGCACCAGCTCCTGGAAGCGCCTTTCGACCGGCGTCAGATCGGTGCTGGCGAGGTCCTCCGGGCGTACCACTATGCGCAGTTCGGGCGTGAGCGCGGGATACCGGCGGCAGGCGTCGATGAACGAGTCGACGATCAGGGCCACGAGCTGGCCACGGTCGAGGTCGGTGATGCGGGCGAGCCCGGAGCCGATGAGCGGAATGGCGACCGGTTTGAACAGGCCGTGCACGGACACCGAGGCCCAGAGGTTGTCCAGGCTCAACTGGAGGTCCGCGTAACCGGATCTGGCCACCAGGTCGTTGCCGAGCCGCGAGTAGGCGGTCGCGAACACCCGGCGGCCGTCGACGGGCAGGACGACGGTCGTGCCCACCGGATAACGGACCCGCCGACCACGGGGCTTGGCCCGCGCGCTCTCGGTGCCGACCGACCGCACGGTGCGCAGCCCGGTCCGCAGCTTCTCGTCCAGCAGGCGGCGCCGGCCGGCGAATAGGCGGTCGACGAGCTGGCTCTGCACGCTGTCGCGGCTTATGACGATGTCCTGGTCGTTCTCCGTGTCGAAGGTGTCGGTGAAGCCGACCACCAGATTGCAGTCCGCCTGCTCGAACAGGTCGCCGCGGATCAGGACGACATCGGCCCGCTGGCCGGGCAACGGCACCTTGTGGCGAAGCAGTTCCGCGCCGTGGCGTGCGCGGAGGGCGGCACGCAGGGAGTCGAGGACGCGTGCGGCCTCGAGGTCGTCGGGGTGGTCGCGGACGATCAGTTCGGCGACCGGCAGCGCGAGGTCGGGGCGGCCGAGATCGGTCTGGACGCGGACCAGTTCACGGCGGGCGGTGTCCTGCAGGGCGGTGAGGCGGCGGATGAAAGGGTCCGCGAAACCCTCGCCGTTGACCTCGGCGAGTGGCCGGCCGTGGATCAGGGACAGCGCCTCGGCGAGCCGGTGGGCGGCGGTGGCGGGCGGGGCGAGCAGGGCGTGGCCGACGACCGCGGTGAACCGTGCGCTGTCCAGTTCGTCGGACCGCAGCACCAGGCGGTAGGCGGTCTCCGGGCCGTGCACGGTGACCTGTTGCTCGGTGCGCAGGACGCGTGCGGCGGTGCCGTCCTGGCCGGGGTCGAGGGCCCGCCGCAGTTCCAGGACGCGTTTCTGTACCTCGTTGCGGTTGCGCTGGGCCAGATGACGCGGCTCGTCCGCCAAACCCCATACGTCGCGGCGCAGTTGCCGTACCGGCACGGCCTCGCCCTCGGCGGCCACCAGACGCACCAGCAGCCGGGTGGTCAGCGGTGTCAGCCGGACCGGAGCTCCGTCGATCTCGAGCTGGACCGGTCCTAATACCTTGACCTGGACGCGCGCTCGTGCGTCGGCCACTCGAGCCACCCCCGCCGCATCACTGCGTCACCGTACGTCACTAGAAGTGACCGGAAGATTATCATGATGTCTTGGGGTAGCTGTGTGTTCGGGGTGATTCCCATGAGTGGGAACCGCGACGGCCCCCGTTGAGGTATGGGCGGTGCTTCGGTGCTTCCGTTACGGGATCCGTGGTGTTCCCGTCCGCCGGTCGGGGAAAAGGTGCGGGTGGGGACGGGCACCCTGACGGCCCGTCCCCACCCGCGGGCGGATCAGGCGAGACGCCGGTAGGCGGACAGGTTCTGGAAGTGCCAGGTCTCGCGCCATTCCGGCCGGGTGTCGTCGAGTTGGCAGCCGGCCAGCCTCAGCCGCGCGGCGATCTTCGCGAGGGAGGCCTCCGTGCCGTCGAACCGGATGACGTTGATCCCCGCGGTGTCGGCGACGTGCCGCAGCCGGCCCACTTCGACGATGACGGTCCGCTCGGGATAGGCCATCAGCACCATGCCCAGCTCGATCAGCACGTTCTGCCGGGGCTGGCCGGTCAGTTGGGTCTCGTCGTCCCGTTCGCTGTTGCCGAGCAGGTGCGGGTGGAGCTTGGCGATGTCGTCCGGGGTGAGCAGCACCAGGGCCGCCTGTGCCTGCGCCGGTGCGTTCATGACCACTTCACCGAGGAAGGGCGCGGTCTTCCCGGTGGCCCGCACCAGTTCCTCCCACTCCAGCGGCCGCAGGTCGAGCCGGCGCAGCAGACCGAACATCGCCTGGCGCACCTCTTCGTCCCGGCCGTGCACGACGAAGACGCTGCGGCTGCGGCCGTACTCGGAGGGCACCTGCCCGGACGGCCGGTCCGCCGTGCCGGACCGCCCGGCTGCGGGTGCCGCCGGTTCGGGGGCGGGCGCGGCGTAGTAGTTGTAGCCGATGTGCCGGTTCTCCCCGCCGATGATGTTCTGGCTCTTCTCGCCGAACGTGTGGCTCTCGCTCATGATGACTGCCCCCCGCCGCCGTCGGGCGAACTGCCGCCGGGCGCATGGTAGTTGTAGCCGATGTGCTCGTTCTGGCCGCCGTAGATGTTCTGGCTCTTGTCGTCTCCCATGAGGATGTTGGTCTGCGCGCGGTCGTGGTCGGCGAGGTCCACGTTGTGTTCGCTCAGGAACGAACGGATGCTCAGGAGCAGACGGCGCTCGACGATCTGCGTGTACTTCACGGCGTCGGACTTCTGGAAGAAGTGGTGGTAGGTGTCGCTGGTGGCCAGTTCGCGGACGCTCGTCAGCGCCCCGCAGTCGACCGCCTCGTTCGCGTAGCGGCCCAGCCGGAACTCGCTGCTGTCGACCGGGCTCTCCGTGCGGTACCCGGTGAAGGTCCGCTCGCCCCGCCGCGGGTGCATCAGCTTGCGCAGCGGCGAGGGCAGGAAACGCGCGGGGACCAGCCACAACGGCCACAGTGACAGCGCCAGGCACCAGCGCACCACGGACATGACCATGTCCCACGCCACCCGCACCGCGAGGCGGGCGTCGAAGGCGTCGGGCAGTTGGTCGACGAGGTGGAACTCCCGTACCAGCGGCCCGAGGACATAGGTGTAGAACTCGGTGTGCAGGGTGTCGCCCTTGAGGTCGAACCCGACGAAGATCGAGGTCACCAGCTCCTCGTTCCACGATCCGACGCGCACGCACAGGTACTCGCGGGCCGAGTCGTAGTCCTCCCGCCAGTGCACGTCCGGAAGGTCGTCGGCGCCCGGCAGCTGGGACCAGCCCGCGCCGAGCGTACGGTCGTTGGTGCGGACCGCCGTGGTGAAGCGGCGCTGCTCGACGGTCAGCCCCTCGATACGTTCGTCCCGGCGGGCCTCGTCGCGCAGCTCCGCGGCCATCCTCGCGGCGACGTACGTGGTGATGTCGTGGACGGTGAACGGCAGGACGGACTTCCGCTCCATGACGTCCAGGTCGAGGCTGGACCCCTCGGAATCCCTGCGCGCGGTGAAGCGGTTCTTGCGGGCGCCGAGCAGCAGTTGGGCGTTCGACCAGTCGCGCAGGGGCTCACCTGCGCCGACGAAGGGCCGGAACCCGCCGTAGAAGACCAGGCCGCTGTCCGCGGCCTGCTCGAGGTCGATCTTGTGGATCAGGGCGTCGGTGAGCTTGCCGTCGGCCGGGTAGGAGCCGTCGAAGCCGCCGTCGGGGGCGGTCTCCTTCAGCCGGGTCATCAGGATGTTCAGGGTGACGATCCGGCGCAGGTAGGCCGCGCCCCACAGCACCCAGAACATGAGCTGCGCGGCCACCAGTTGGCTGAGCACGCCCTGTTCCATCAGCACGACGAGCACGAGGAGCGAGCCGACGGCCGCGCTCCACTGGATGCGGCGCAGCCGGCGTGCCGTGAGCGCGTGGGCGAGGACCGACACGGCGTCGTAGCCGTACGAGGGCGCGACCACCCGGAAGCGCTTCTTCAGCAACTCCCGGATGACGGTCCGGCGATAGCCCGGATCGAGGTAAGTGCCCGCTGACAGCAGGCGGGTGGCCTTGGTGCGCGCGTACCGGCGTTGGACCGGCGGCGCCGGTGGCGGGCCGGGGGGACGCGGGTGGTGCAGTGTCCGGGTGGTCACGGTGGTTCAGCGCTCCGCTCGTGCCGGCGTACCGGCCACATGGGTCAGGTGGTCGGGATTGCCTTGCCGTCGGTGATCACGCCGTCGATGACGGTGTAGGTGACGTCGTACGAGCGCGACGTGCCGTCCGTCTCCAGGGCGTCGAGGACCAGTTGTACGACGCTGCCCTGGACGGAGACGATGCTGATGGTGTCGTGCTGGGTGGTGGAGTAGCCCGAGACGAACGAGTTGTAGTCGGTCTCCAGGTTCTTGCCGCCCAGTTCCCAGGCGGTTCCGTAGTCACGGTTGTTGATCGCCGTGAAGTAGGCGGTGACGACCGCCTCCGGTCCCGTCGTCGCGGAGGCGGTGTCGGTGGCCACGTCCGTCGGCTCGGTGAAGAGGCCCCCGCCGTCCCCGGAGTCCGTCGTGAGGGCCGGGTCGGGGGTGCTGTAGATGTCCTCCGGCAGGGCGGGTTCGCTGTACTCCGTGGCCGGTTCCGCCCAGGGCGAGGCGGCGCTTCCCGTCTCGTTCGAGTCGAAGCCGCCGACCAGGCCCGCGATCAGGACGAGCAGAAGGGGTACGCCGGTGACGGTGAGCCCCCACGTGCGGGCGGGACCGGCGGGCGGCACCAGCCCGCCACCGCGATAGGACAGCGGCGGCCCCGGTGCGACCGGGGTGGCCAGCGGGTGGGGTGTCGTGGTGGGCGGCGGCGGTCCGAGGTTGTTCATGGCGTACTCCAACGGTTCACGGCAGTGCACCGATTCGCTCACCCGACTGCCGGTTCGGCCGACGGCACCCGCTGTGACCCGTCTGCCGACGGAAGGGAGCGTACGGAAAGGCTGGTTGACACTCCTGAGGTCACCAGCCCGGCCGCTTCCGCCACCAGAACCGATCTGCTTCCGATCCACTTCCGGCGGCGAACAGGACGGCGGCTCAGGCCTGGAGACCCGAGCCCGCCGTCGGACGCCATGACGCGGAGCGGGCGGGTTCAGCTCGGAAACATCCCGGCGGTCGCGTTGACCCAGGTGCCCGTGACGGTGACGCCGGCGTCGGAGGCGAGGAACGTCGCCAGTGCGGCGATGTCCGCGATCCGGGGCGAACGCCTCGTCATACGGAGGCTGTCCAGGTGGGTGCGGATGCCCTGCACGGCGGCCTCGTCCAGGCCCGCGGCGCCCGCGACGGCGAGCTTCTCGGGGGTGAGGCTGTCGGTGACACCGGCGGTCCAGATCCCGCAGACCCGCACACCCGCCGGGCCGACCTCCTGGGCGAACTGACGGATCAGCGCGTCGATCGCACCGTCGGCCGCCGCGGTGCCGCCCATCATGGGACTGCCGTTGCCGGACGCGCTGTTCAGGGAAAGGATCACGCCCGAGCCCTGTGCGGTCATCCGGCGGGCCGCCGCCCGCGCGGTGATGAACTGGCAGGCGATTCCCCGCACGACCGGCCGGGTGTAGTCCTCGACCGACATCTCGGTCAGTGGTACGCCCTGGAAGTCGCCCCGCGGCACGAGGTTGAGCGAGATGTCGAAACGGCCCGCCCGCTCGACCACCGACGCCGCGTGGGCCTCGACGGCCTCCTCGTCACGGGCGTCGAGCACGTCGTACTCGGCACCGGTCCCGGCGGCTGCCTTCTCCAGCGTCGCCGCCGTACGGCCGACGAGGAAGACCCGTGCCCCCGCCTCCGTGTACGCCTTCGCGACACCCGCGCCGAGGGAACCCGCGCCGCCGTAGATGACCGCGACCTTGTTCTTCAGCATGACTTCGGCTCCTTGGGACCGGGGCGCCGTGTGCGCCCGACACCCCTATGACGCGCTCGCCGGGAAAACTCATCGCTCGGCGGCGGTCAGAGCGTCATCGGCAGCCCGAACGCGCCGAACAGGTGGGGCTCGAAGGTGGTGATCTCGGCGATCCGGCCCTCCTCGATCCGCAGTACGTCGATGAGCTGGGCCCTGAAGACGCTGGTCCCGGGCCGTCGCAGGTACCCGGCGACCGCCAACTGGCCGTTGGCCCGCACGGGCAGGTGCCGCCAGTGCCCGGCGAACATGGGCGACTCCGGCTCCAGATTCGGCCGTACGAACGCGAACAGCGCGTCGCGGGAGGTGAACCAGAACGGGTTCGGAGGCATGGTGAGCACCGCGTCCTCCCGCACCAGCTCGATCATGGCGTCGATGTCGGTCCGGGCGGCCGCGTCCATGTAGCGCTGAAGCAGCGCCAGGTCCTCGGCGCTGGGCGCACCGGCCGACCAGTCCTCACGCCGGCCCGGCAGCGCCTGCCGCAGGGCCGATCTGCCGCGCTGGACGGCACTGTTCGCCGAGGTCAGGCTGGATCCCAGCAGTTCGGCGGTCTCCTGGGCCGACCATCCCGCGACATCCCGGAGGATCACCGCCGCCCGCTGGCGCGGCGGGAGCTGCTGGATGGCGGTCAGGAAGACCAGTTCGAGGGTCTCGCTCGCCACGGCCTGTTCGGCGGGCTCGTGCCGGTGCGCGGGGGCCTGCGGCAACTGGTCGTCCGGGAACGGCTGCAGCCACGGCATCCGCGGTGGCGGTGGCCCACCACCCGAGTCCATGCCGGGCACCGGTTCGTAGGGAGCCGGGCGCCGGTTGTGCCTGCGCAGGAAGTCCAGGCACACGTTGGTGGCGATCCGGTAGAGCCAGGCCCGCGCGTTGTCGACGCCCTCCAGCGTCTCCCTGGCCCGCCAGGCCCGCAGAAACGCCTCCTGAGTGAGGTCCTCCGCCTCGTCGTACGACCCGAGCATCCGATAGCAGTGCGCGCGCAACTCGCGGCGGTGCAGCTCGATGAGGGCGGTGAGGGTGTCGTCGGCCGAATACGACCTGCCGGGATTCGGCACGCCGGGATCCGTCACGTCGGGATTCGTCACGCCGGATTCCGTGACGCCGGGACCGGGCACGTCGGGATTCGTCACGCCGGCGGGTGTGACGAATCCCGTGTCGCCCGCGCCGCCCCCCGCGGCGCCATCGTGCCGATCCGCCCCCTGATGAGCCTGCCGCGCAAGACGCCGTAGCTGCGCGAACCGTGTCGACAGAGCCTCGACATCGGCGTGGAACGCGAGACCGGGGTTGAGCCGCACCCGCCCCAGCCGGTCCCCGATTTCGGAAACCAGCTCCCGGGCGGGTACATCGGCCGGTCGCCGCCGCTCCCGGTAGGCACGCTGACGACACGCCTGCGAGCAGTACGACGCGACCCGTCCCGGCCCGCCGTCACTCTCGATCGGGCCCCCGCAGACCTGGCAGCTCGCTGTCATGCCCACACGGTAGGGCCTGGGGCGGAAGGGGCGGTGCGCGTTCGGCCTACTGACCGCAGGCGCATCCCGCTGCCGCCGGGACGGCCTCGCCGGCCTCGCCGCTGTGGCCGGTGCAACAGCCGTCGCCGGGGGCGCCGGGGTCCGCGCTCTTGCCGAGCGTCCCGGCGTCGGCCTTGACGACGTAGACCTCCCAGGGCTCCTGGCCGGGGCCGTGGACCCACACCTTGTCCTGGAGGGCATAGCAGCAGGAGGTGTCGTTCTCCTCGAAGGTGGCCAGGCCGGCGTCCCTGAGGCGGCTGGTGGCGGCGGTGACCTGGTCGGTGGATCCGACCTCGACACCGAGGTGGTCGAGGCGGGTGTCCTGTCCGGGCTCGCCCTCGATCAGGACGAGCTTGAGCGGGGGCTCGGCGATGGCGAAGTTGGCGTAGCCCTCACGCCGCTTGGCCGGTTCGGTGCCGAAGAGCTTCGAGTAGAAGGTGATCGACGCTTCCAGGTCGCTGACGCGCAGGGCCAGCTGAGCACGGGACGTGACACGGGACATGACGGGTCTCCCATCTGCTTGCATTGATACCTGTCGATGCAACCTTGCGCGCTGGATCGAAAAACGTCAACATAGAAGCATGTCGAAGCAAGAACTTGTGGTGCTCGGACAGGAGGACCGGTCCGCCGCCTGCTGTCCAGGCCTGACGACCGCGCCCCTGGACGAGAACCGGGCCGTCGAGCTGGCGAAGCTCTTCAAGGCCCTCGGTGACCCGGTCCGCCTGCGGCTGCTGTCGATGATCGCCTCGCGGGCGGGTGGCGAGGTCTGCGTATGCGATCTGACCCCCGCCTTCGACCTGTCCCAGCCGACGATCTCGCACCACCTCAAGCTGCTCCGGCAGGCGGGCCTGATCGACTGCGAACGCCGGGGCACCTGGGTCTACTACCGGGTGCTTCCCGGCACCCTGGACCGGCTCTCCGCGTTCCTGACGACCACGCAGGCGGCAGAGGCCACGGTGTGAGCGCCTCGCTGGCACGGCGGGCCCTCGCCGAAGCCCTCGGCTCGGCCGCGCTGGTCGCGATGGTCGTCGGCTCGGGGATCCAGGCCACCGGACTGACCCAGGACGCGGGAGTACGACTGCTGGCCAACTCGCTGGCCACCGCCCTCGGCCTGGGCGTGCTGATCGCGCTCCTCGGGCCGGTCTCCGGCGCCCACTTCAACCCCGTCGTCACCCTCGCGGCCTGGTTCGCCGACCGCCGTTCCGAGGGCGGGACGAGCGGCCGGGACGTGGCCGCGTACCTGCCCGCCCAGACCGCCGGGGCGATCGGCGGCGCGATCCTGGCCGACGCCATGTTCGCCGAGCCCCTGGTGCACTGGTCCACGCGGGACCGCTCCTCCGGTCACCTGTGGCTGGGCGAGCTGGTCGCCACGAGCGGTCTCGTCCTGCTGGTCCTCGGACTCGGCCGGACCGGTCGCTCGCACTTCGCCCCGATGGCGGTGGCGTCGTACATCGGAGCGGCGTACTGGTTCACGTCCTCCACGTCGTTCGCCAACCCGGCCGTCACCATTGGCCGCGCCTTCACCGACACGTTCGCCGGCATCGCTCCCGCCTCGGTCGGCCCCTTCGTCGCGGCCCAACTGGTCGGCGCCGCAGTGGGAGTGGGGCTGGTCGCCGCGGTGTTCGCGAGGCCGGCGACCGCCCGCGTCCACACCGTCCCGGCCCGCGGCGAACCCGAACTCTCCGCCCCGGCATCTCCCTGACCGGCCTCCGCCCAGAAAGACTCCCGCCATGGCGATCTCCGCCGAACGTCCGTCCGTACTGTTCGTCTGCGTCCACAACGCCGGCCGCTCCCAGATGGCCGCGGCGTTCCTCACCCACCTCGCGGGCGACCGCGTGCAGGTGCGCTCCGCCGGGTCCGCGCCCGCCGGCACGGTCAACCCGGCCGTCGTCGCGGCGATGTCCGAGGCGGGCATCGACATCTCCGCCGAGGTGCCCAAGGTGCTCACCGTCGAAGCGGTCCAGTCGTCGGACGTGGTCATCACGATGGGCTGCGGCGACACCTGCCCGGTCTTCCCGGGCAAGCGCTACCTCGACTGGGAGCTCCCCGACCCGGCCGGACAGGACGTCGACGCCGTCCGCCCCGTCCGCGACGAGATCGAGCGGCGCATCCGCGGACTGCTCGACGAGATCGACGAGATCGGACCGACGGGCGGAGCGTGAGCGGGGCTGTGCTGGAGCGGCGGCTCGGCGTTTTCGACGCCGTCGTCATCGGGCTGGGCTCGATGGTCGGCGCGGGAATCTTCGTCGCGCTCGCACCGGCCGCCCGTGCGGCGGGTTCAGGGCTGCTGTTGGCACTCGCCGTCGCCGCCGTGGTGGCGTACTGCAACGCCACCTCCTCGGCTCGGCTGGCCGCACGTTATCCGCGGTCGGGCGGGACGTACGTGTACGGCCGGGAACGACTGGGCGCGTTCTGGGGGTACCTCGCCGGTTGGGGCTTCGTGGTGGGGAAGACCGCGTCCTGTGCGGCGATGGCGCTCACGGTGGGCTCGTACGTGTGGCCGGACCAGGCGCACGCCCTCGCGGTGGCGGCGGTGGTGGCACTCACCGCGGTGAACTACGTGGGCGTGGAGAAGGCGGCGTGGCTGACGCGGTCGGCGGTCGCCGTGGCACTGGCCGTGCTGGCCGCCGTGGTGGTGGCCTGTCTGACCTCCGGCGACGCCCGGTCCGGGCGGCTGGACATCGGCCCGGACGTGTCCCTGAGCGGTGTCCTGCAGGCGGCCGGCCTGCTGTTCTTCGCCTTCGCCGGGTACGCCCGTATCGCCACCCTGGGTGAGGAGGTGCGGGATCCGGCCCGGACGATCCCGCGGGCGGTTCCCCTCGCCCTGGGAATCACGCTGGTCGTGTACGTGGCGGTCGCCGTCTCCCTGCTGCTGGTCCTCGGGCCGGACGGGCTCGCCGCCGAGAGCGCCCCGCTGGACGCGGCGGTCCGGCAGGCGGGGGCGCCGGGGCTGGCTCCGGTGGTCCGGGTGGGAGCGGCGGTGGCCGCCCTCGGGTCGCTGCTCGCGCTGATCCTCGGCGTCTCGCGGACCACGCTGGCGATGTCCCGGGACGGCCATCTGCCTCATGCCCTCTCCGCCGTGCATCCACGGTTCAAGGTGCCCCACCGCGCCGAACTCCTGGTGGGGGCCGTGGTGGCGGTCCTCGCCGCCACCACGGACGTACGGGGCGCGATCGGCTTCTCCTCCTTCGGAGTGCTCGCCTACTACGCCGTGGCCAACGCCTCCGCATGGACGCTGACCGAGGAGGAGAACCGGCCCCCGCGCGCCGTCCCCGTGGTCGGGCTGACCGGCTGCCTGCTGCTGGCCTTCACCCTCCCCGCCACGTCGGTGGCCTGGGGTGCCGCTGTCCTCATGGCCGGGGCCGTGGCATACGCGGTGCGCCACACGCTCGCGGCGCGCGGGCGTCCGTAGGGCGTTCGATCACACCGCGCCGGCCGGCGACCTCAGACAGGGGCGCTCATCCGCTGCCGCCCCGCCTCGGCGAGGCGCGCCGAGCGGGTCCGGGTGCCGAAGACGGCGAGGACGACCGCGCCGAGCAGCCAGGAACCGGCGATGAAGTAGAAGACGCTCCGGTAGCCGTGGCCGTTGTAGAGGGCCGCGACGATCAGTGGACCGGCGGCGTTCGACAGCCGGCCCAGGCCGTAGGAGACGCTCGTTCCCAGGGAGCGGCTCCGCGTGTCGAAGAGCTCGGGGGAGTAGGCGTACGCGAGGGCGGTGTAGCCGCGTTCGAAGAGGTTCACCAGGAAGCCGAACACGATGATGAGGACCGGGTTGAAGGTGAGCCCGTACAGCAGACCGCACCCCGCGATCACCGTGCCGAAGGCGACCAGGCACCACTTGCGCTCGAACCGGTCGGTGACCAGGGACGCCAGATAGCAGCCGAGCGGTGCGCCGACCGTGCTCAGGGCGACGTAGAAGACGGACTTCTCGACGCTGAAGCCCTCCTTGGCCAGCAGGGTGGGTGCCCAGCTCGAGTAGCCGAAGAAGCCGATGGTCTGGGTCGTCCACAGGACGGTGAGCAGCAGCGTCGGGAGCAGGTACTTCTTCCGCAGGAGCAGTCGCAGCGGCGCCTTCGTCGAGGGCGCTTCCTCGACAGGGGGCGCGGGCTCGGGAAGGGGGCCCTTCTCCGCCGCGACGCCGGTCTCGATCTCCCGCAGGACCGCGTCCGCCGCCGCGTGCTCTCCCCTGCTCTCCAGCCAGCGGGGCGATTCCTTGAGGTGCCGGGTGAACAGCACGAGCAGGATGCCGAGGGAGCCCCAGAGGTAGACCAGCCGCCACGACCAGTCGTTGAGCGGTACGACCGCGCTGGCGATGAGGTTGGTGACGGGCGTACCGCAGATGCCGATCGTGATGGCGTACGCCTGGTACTTGCCGCGGATCGCGGACGGGTACATCTCGTTGACGTAGACGACCCCCACGACGGTCATCGCCGAAAGGCCCGCCGAGGTCAGGACGCGGAACACGCCGAGCGACACGAGGTCCCAGGAGAACACCGCGGCGAACGAGGAGACGCCGAAGAACAGCGTCGTCCACAGCAGCGCCCGTTTGCGGCCCCACCGGTCGGCGATGGACCCGGCGACGATCGCCCCGACGAACATGCCGACGAACGAGAGCGAGGTGACGTAGGCGATCTGGTCGACCGTCACGCCCCACAGCTTGATCAGTTTCGGCGCGGTGGTGGCGAAGCTGTTGATGTCCGCGAACTCGAAGAAGTAGGCGAAGGCGACGGCGAGCAGGGTGACTTTGTGGAACCGGGAGACCGGAAGCCGGTCCAGCCGGTTCAGCGCGTTGGCGTGTTGCATGAGCGGCCCTTGTCGAAGTCGGGGAGAACTCGGGGGAAACAGGGGAAAGTTGGGGACGTCAGAAGGGTTCGCCGGGCCAGTACAGGCCCATCGGGTTGGCGACGAGGAGCTTGTGCCGCTGCTCGTCGGTGACCGCCACCCGCGGCAGGTGGTCGACGAGGAGTCCGTCGTCCGGCATGTGGCCGGTGAGGTTGGGGTGCGGCCAGTCGGTGCCCCACAGCACCCGGTCGGGGAACTCCTCGACGACGCGGCGGCCGAAGGGGACGACGTCGGTGTAGGAGCGGCGTTCGCCGTCCAGTGCCGGCGGTCCGGTCACGCTGAGCCGCTCGGGACAACTCACCTTCACCCAGACGTCGTTGTCCTCGACGAAGCGCAGGAACCGGGCGAACTGCGGCCCGTCCACCGGCTGGGTCACGTCCGGCCGTCCCAGGTGGTCCACCACCAGCGGAACGGGCAACGACCGTAAGAATCCCTCCAGTTCGGGCAGGTCGACGCTCTCGAAGTAGAGGACGACGTGCCAGCCCAGCGGGGCGACCTTCTTGGCGATCGTGCGCAGGTCGTCCTCGGGCGAGGTGTCGACCAGCCGCCGTACGAAGTTGAAACGCACGCCGCGCACGCCCGCCGCGTCGAGTTCGAGCAGTTCGCTCTCGTCGATGTCCGGACGGACGGTCGCGATGCCGCGTGCCCTGCCGCCGGCCGACCGTACGGCGTCGACCATGGCGGAGTTGTCCGCGCCGTGGCAGGTGGCCTGCACGATGACGTTGCGGGCGACGCCCAGGTGGTCGCGGAGACCGAACAACTCCTCCTTGCCGCCGTCGCAGGGCGTGTACTTCCGCTCCGGCGCGAAGGGGAACTCGGCCTGTGGTCCGAAGACATGGCAGTGGGCGTCGACGGTCCCCGGCGGCAGCCGGAAGGCCGGTCTGGACGGGTTCCGGTACCAGTCGAGCCAGCCCGGTGTCCTGGGGGCGTTCGGGTGTCCGCTCACGCGGCTCACCGGCCCTGGCGCTTCAGCAGGGCGTCCAGGCGGGGGTACACCGCGCGGGCGTTGTGCTCCTGGACCGCCGCCAGGTCGTCCGCGGGCAGCTTGGCGGCCTCCGCGTAGCGACGGGTGTCGTCGAAGTGGTGGCCGGTGCACGGGTCGATGTCACGGACGGCGCCGATCATCTCCGAGGCGAAGAGGATGTTGCGGGCCGGGATGACGTCGTAGAGGAGGTCCGAGCCCGGCTGGTGGTAGACGCAGGTGTCGAAGTAGACGTTGCCCAGGACGTGTTCCTCCAGCGGAGGCTTCCCGAGCGCCATCGCGAGGCCCCGGAAACGGCCCCAGTGGTAGGGGACGGCGCCGCCGCCGTGCGGGATCACGAAGCGCAGGGTCGGAAAGTCGGCGAACAGGTCACCCTGGACGAGCTGCATGAACGCCGTGGTGTCGGCGTTGAGATAGTGCGCGCCGGTGGTGTGGAAGGCGGGGTTGACGCTGGTGCTGACGTGGATCATCGCCGGGATGTCGTACTCGGCCAGCTTCTCGTAGAGGGGGTACCACGAGCGGTCGGTGAGCGGCGGGGCGGTCCAGTGGCCGCCCGAGGGGTCCGGGTTGAGGTTCACCGCGACGGCGCCGAACTCCTCCACGCAGCGGGTGAGTTCGGGGACGCAGGTGGCGGGGTCGACGCCGGGCGACTGCGGAAGCATCGCGGCGGGCACGAAGCGCTCCGGGTACAAGTGGCTCACGCGATGGCAGAGTTCGTTGCAGATGGCGGCCCAGGTGGCCGAGGTGTCGAAGTCCCCGATGTGGTGGGCCATGAACGACGCGCGGGGCGAGAAGACCGTGACGTCGATGCCGCGCTCGTCCATCAGCCGCAGCTGGTTCGGCTCGATGGTCTCGCGCAGCTCGTCGTCACTGATGCGCAGCTCCGCGCGGGCGGGGGCGGCGGCCGGGTCGGCAAGGGAGGCGGTCTGCCGGGTGCGCCATGCCTCCAGGGCCGGCGGGGCGGTCGTGTAGTGGCCGTGACAATCGATGATCATTGAGGCGTCCTTCGCAGACTGCTGGGTGCCACGCAGCCTGGCTCCGCCCGCACCGGCGATGGAGCGGCCCGGACGCAGAACTAACCTCCCCTTAACACTCCGGCGGTCACCCGGTCCGTGTGGTCTACATTCGGATGCGGAGCGAGTCTGAAGGGAGGTGGGCAGGGTGCAGATACTGCTGGCCGAGGACGACGACGGTGTCGCCGCGGCGCTGGTGGAGGTCCTGTACGACCATGGACACGTCACCAGGAGGGTTCGGTACGGCAGGGACGTGCTGACCTACCACCGCAGCTCCGACCTGCTGATTCTCGACCTGGGCCTGCCCGACACCGACGGTCTGGACGTGCTGCGCGCCCTGCGTGCGGTGAGCGGCATGTCGGTGGTGGTGCTCACCGCACGCGGCGACGAGCGCTCGGTCGTGCGCGGTCTGCGCCTCGGCGCCGACGACTATCTGGTCAAGCCCGTACGTCTCGCCGAACTGCTCGCCCGCATCGACGCCGTCACCCGGCGCAACGCCGTGCGGAGCGCTCCCGCCGTACGTACGGTCCGTGCCGGGGACGTCGAGGTGGACCTCGGCGCGCGCCGGGTACGGGCCGGCGGGGCGGAGGTCGAGCTGACCACCAAGGAGTTCGACGTCCTCGCCGCGCTGGCCAGGCGGGCGGGCACGGCGGTCAGCCGCGAGCAGCTCCTGGACGAGGTGTGGGGCGACGCCCACCACGCCGTGTCCCGCTCCCTGGACGTCCACCTCACCCAGGTGCGCGCCAAGCTGCGCCGACCCGAACTGCTCACCACGATCCGGGGCTTCGGCTACCGCTTCGGAGAGCCCGGGGACGAACGGGATGTACGGGACGCCCGGGTTGCGCGGGACGCCCGGGACCTCCGGGACTGAGGAGCCGACGCGTGCGCACCCGGGTCCAGGCCGCTCTGCTCCTGTTCGTCGTGATCGCGGTGGCCGCGTTCGCCGTACCGCTGCTGCTGTTCACCGCGTCCGACCGCACCCAGCAGCTCGTCCTCGCCCGCAGCGCCGACCTCGACCGCTTCGCCTCGCTCATGGACCAGGCCGCGGCGAGCGGCGACACCTCGGCCGTCACCGCCGAGGCGCGCCGCTTCACGGAGCTGTACGGGGAGCCGCTCGTCGTCACCGACACACGCCGCCGCCCCGTCGTGCAGACCGGCGGTATGCGGGCCGCCGATCCCGCCGTGGCCCGGCTGCTCGACGGGGCGCTGCGCAACCAGACCGCGCGTCCCGCGCGCTCGCTGCGCCCCTGGTCACGGGGGTACCGGATGTTCGCCGAGTCCGCGGGTACCGGGACCCGGGTCTCCGGGGCCGTCGTGCTGCGGGCCTCGGTCGGGACCGCGGTGGAGGACATCACCCGGCGCTGGGCCCTCGTCCTCGCCGGGACAGCCCTGGTCGCCGTCGCCTGCGCGGTCCTCGCCCGGGGCGCGACGGAGTGGGTGGTCAGCCCGCTGCGCCGCCTCGACCGGGCCGTCGGCCAGCTCGCCGCGGGACTCCCGCCCGAACAGAGCCGGGCCGGCGGTCCACCCGAACTGCGCCAGCTCGCGACCGGCTTCAACCGCATGGCGAGTACGGTCACGGCGGCCCTGGAACAGCAGCGCAGACTCCTCGCCGACACCTCGCACCAGATGCGCAACCCCATGGCCGCGCTCCGGCTGCGCGTCGACGCCCTGCACTCCCACCTGCCCGCGTCCGCCGACCGCACGTACACCGGCGTCACCACCGAGCTCGACCGGCTCGAGACCCTGCTCGACGGCATGCTGGCCCTGGCCGCCGCGGAACACCGGGCCGGGGAGCTGACCGTGACCGACGGCTCCGACGCCCGCTGCGACGCGGCGGCGGTCGCGGCCGCCGCGTACCGGCTGTGGGACCCGGTCGCCCGCCGCGCCGGCGCCCACCTCACGCTCCGGGCCGCGCCGGGCCCGGTCATGGCCGCCTGCACCGACCACGAACTCGCCCAGATCACCGACATCCTGCTCGACAACGCCATCAACTACGCCGGCGACAACGCCGAGATCTCCCTGCGCTGCACCACCGAAGGCCCCCACGCGGTCCTCACGGTGACGGACAACGGACCGGGCCTGACCCCCGAGGAGATCGCCCAGGCCACCACCAGATTCTGGCGCTCGGGCCGCCGACGCCACGACGGCACGGCGGGTACGGGCCTGGGGCTGGCCATCGCCGAACAACTACTGGCGGGGCGAGGCGGCCACCTGGAACTGGTGTCGGCGCGACCGCGCGGGTTGCGGGGGAGGGCGGTGGTGCCGGGGGGTGGGGTCGACGGGGTCGACGGGTCCGGTGGGGTCGCTGGGTCCGGCGGGTCTGCTGGGGTCGACTGGTCCGCCCGGGTCGACGGGACCGACGGGGTCGATGAGATCGCTGGGTTCGCCGGGGTCGCTGGGTTCGCCGGGGTCGCTGGGTTCGCCGGGGTCGCTGGGACCAGCGGGGTCGACAGGACCGACGGGACCGCCGGAGCCGACAGCGGCGGAGGTGCGCCATGACCCGCCGCGCTGGCCCGCACCCGCACCCGCACCCCCGCCTCACCCCCCACCCCGTAGACCGCCGCAGCCTTCTCCACGCCGCCCTCGGCTCGGTGGCCGTCGCTGTGCTCGGTGGTGCGCTCACGGGTGACGCCTCCCGGCAGCGTCCGGGGCCGAGCGGTGTCCTGCGCTTCGCGACCGGGGAGCCCACGGCGTTCTACGAGGCGTTCGGCCGCGGCCTCGCCGCGGAACTGACGGCGGCGTACCCCCGCCTGAGCTGCCGCATCCGCACCACCGCCGGCAGCGTCACCAACATCGAGCTGCTCCGCGACCGCCGTGCCGATCTCGGACTCGTCCTCACCGACACCGCGCGGGCCGCCCAGGACACCGGCCTCTTCCCGCGTCCGGTGCCGCTGTGCGCGATCGGCAGGGTGTACGAGACCTACCTCCAGTTCGTCGTCCGCGCCGACTCGCCCGTGCGCGCCGTGTCCGACCTGGCCGGGCACCCCGTCTCGCTCGGCGCGGCCGGATCGGGCGCGGCCGTACTCGGCGAACGGATCCTGCACGCCGCGGGCCTGTCCCCCGGCACCGACGTCCCCGTCCTGCACCTCCCGCTGGCCGACGCCGCCGACGCGATGCGGGCGGGCTCGGTCGACGCCCTGCTCGTCGCGGGCGGCGTACCCCTGCCGACCCTCACCGATCTCGACGACGACCCCGGACTGCGGTTCCTGCCGCTGGCCGGACTGCTGTCCCGGCTCGGCGGCCGCGACGGCCTGGCCGGGGCAGGCCTGGAGGAGGTCTCCCTGCCGCAGAGCGCGTACCGGACAGCGGGGGGAGTCGCCACCATCGGCGTGTCCAACCTGCTGGTGTGCCGCCCCGACCTCCCCCGCGGCGTCACGGAAGCGCTCACCCGCCTGCTGGTCCTGCGCGCGACGGCCCTCGTTCCCGACAACGCCGTCGGCACCCAGTTCCTCGACGTCGGCAGCCTGATCGGCACGGGCAGCATCCCCCTGCACCCCGGGGCGGTCGCCGCGTACCGCTCGCTGCACGGCTGAGCCCGCGGGCCCGGCCACGGTGAGCAGCGTGGAAACGGCGGCAACGCCGAGGACCACCGCGTAGGGCGGTACCCGCCCCGGGCGGGGGCTCAGCGCACCGGGAAGCCGAAGGAGTAACCCTGCTCCCTGAGTTGGGGAAGGATCCGGCGCAGGGCCTCGACGGTTTCGGAGCGGTCGCCTCCCGCGTCGTGGAAGAGGACCGTCGGCCCGTTGGGCAGTTCCCGCTCGACGCTGGCGACGATGGCGTCCGTGCCCGGCTGCTCGAAGTCCTTGGTGTCCACGTTCCAGCCCAGCGGGCGCATACCGCGGGACGCGGCGAGCTTGCGGCTGTACGGGGTGAAGGCCCCGCCGGGCGCCCGGTAGTACATCGGTCGTACGCCCCCGGACGCCTCGGTGATCATGCGTTCGGCGTCGAGGATCTGCTGCGACTGGTAGGCCTGGGTCTTCTTGTCCATGGTGGTGTCGTGCGACACCGAGTGGTCGCACAGCCGGTGCCCGGCCGCGACCACCGCCTTCACGAGGTCCGGGTGGGCCTGCGCCTGCGTCCC
This sequence comes from Streptomyces sp. NPDC050535, assembly GCF_044457665.1. Classification (NCBI taxonomy): domain Bacteria; kingdom Bacillati; phylum Actinomycetota; class Actinomycetes; order Kitasatosporales; family Streptomycetaceae; genus Streptomyces; species Streptomyces sp. NPDC050535. The sequence continues at coordinate 49,013 of NZ_JBITHE010000005.1, read as the reverse complement.
CACCATGCAGAACGTGGCCTTCACCCCGTACTCCCGCAGTACGTCGAGCACTTGGGGGGTCCACACGGGGTCGGGGCCGTCGTCGATGGTGATGTTGACGCCGCGCGCCCCCTTGTCCGAGGCGTGCGCGATGGTCACCGCGACCGGCTCGACGTCACCGCCCGGCCCGGCCGACGCGCTCCCCTTCGGCGACGAGCCGCCCACGGCACCGGCCTGCGCGGTCCACACCGAGGCACCGGCGGCGAGCAACGTCACCCCGAGCGCCGTGCCGAGCACCTTGCCGTACCAGCCCCGCCGTCCACCGTGCCGTGCCATGTCCGCCCCGCTTCCCCGCAGTTACTCGCCGATGCCCCGGTCACCCTGCGACCACCTGGCAGGACGAGTGACGGCGGCCACCGGATGCGTCCGTTACCGATCAAGGACAATCCCGGAGTGGTTTCCTGACAACTGGGCGAGCGACGGCCGGAGTCGGGCCCTTAGCGATCTCTTTACCCTGGAGCTCCTGATACGCCTGGGACCTGCTGTTACTGTCATCCCGCTGTGCGTGGGGGCAGCCGGGGGGCTGAACATTTTCGCGACACCGTCGACGCGCGCCTGAACGGCCGTCGCGGTCCCCTCACGCCTTTTCTGTTGAGAAGCCCAGGAGGCGACGATGGCCCGTCGTACCACCGCCCATGCCCTCGTCGCCACGTTGGCAGTCCTCGCCGTGACCGTCGGTCCCGGCCCGCTCGCCGTCACGGCCGACGCGGACAACGGTGTCGCAGACACCGCCCTCGCAGGCACCGCCCTCGCCGCGGAGAAGGTCTTCCAGTCGGACCGCTACATACCGCGCCGGGACCGGATCCACAGCGTCGGCCCCAGCGGCTATCTGCATGCCCAGGAGGGGAGTTCCGGCTACCAGTGGACGTCGTACGCCACCGGTGCGACGACCGAGCTCGGCGCCCTGTCCCGGCTCGAACTCCCCGCATACCTGGGGTCGTCGTCCGACGTCGTGACCGATGTCGTCTCGTCCAGCCAGAAGGTGGTCCTCCGGGACGTCCCCGCGGGTACCACCACGGACGTCGCCCTCACCCACGGCTCGTACACGGCCACCTTCGGCAGCCATGTGCTGACCCAGGCCCGGGACGTCGACGGCAACCGGGTGCTGTGGCTGTACGGCGACGGCGCTCCCGCCGAGGGCACTCTCGTCCAGGGATGGCCGACCGGCATCAAGGTCAACTTCAGTGTGCTGGGCGGAGACAGCGATACCGCCGTCATCAACTACGGTTCGGCGGAAGGCGAGCGGCACCTCGCGCTGGTGGATCTGGCCACCGCGAGCGTCACCGCCGATGTGGTTGTCCCCGCCGCCCCGACCGGCGTCGCGCTGAGCGCGGACCGGCTGGTCTGGTGGTCCGACATCAAGGTGGCACACGTCCTTGACCGCGCCGACCTCTCCGCGGCCGGGACGACGGTGCCGCTGCCCGGCACGGAGGGCAGCCCGTACGTGGGCATCGCCGGGGGCTGGCTGGTAGTCGCCCGTTCCGTGCCGTCGGACCCGAGCAACTGGGCCGACAAGTCCGGCGAGCGCCTCATGGCCGTCCCCCTCGCGGGCGGTGACCCGATCACCTTGCTCCGGCACGCGAACACCTCCCTCGTCCCGGCACCGGACGGCAGTCTGCTGACCGTCGGCGGAACCGACGCCGGGCACTGGGCGGTACGCCGGGTCACCGACACGGGGGCGGACACCCCGACGCTGACGGAGTTGACCGCCGTACCGCCGGTGGCCGCGAGGATCGACCGGCTGTCACTGCAGAACGGCACCCTGGCCACCGACGAGGCCGACAGCAGCTTCATGGGCGCCTATTACACACGGCGGATCGCCGCCGACGGGACGCCGGGCGCGCCGACCTGGCAGACCTGGAACGGCCGCGGGGCGGGCCCCTATGCCACCGGCGACGGACAGGTGGTGACGTTCACCGCCGAGCCCGACCCCGCCGTCGACTCGTACGTTCAGTCCCTCGACAATCAGGCGGGCTTCTTCCTGCCCTCGACCGCCGGAACCGTCCTCGACGTCACCGGCCGCTACGCGATCGTCAACGGCACCTCCCCCACCAAGCAGTACGTCGGTGACCTGGGCGTCTACAGCGATCTGCAGCCCGTTGTCACCCGCTCCGTCACGGCCGCCTCCGTCTGGGGGACCAGCCTGTGGACGCCGGGTTCCGGCACGGGTGTCGTCACGGCCAAGGACCTGAAGACCGGCAGGACCACCGACACCGTCGGCACCGGCGCCCCGTGTGTCCCCAAGGAGCTTCAGGCGGTGGGCCGTTGGATCTACTGGTCGTGCGGCCCGACCGCGACGGCCGGCGTCTGGGACCGTACGGCGAAGAAGAACATCCCCGTCCCGTCCGGCCAGGCCCTGCTCGGTGACGGCTACCTCGTCCGGCACGACACCGCGGCAGGGGCGCTCCTCCTCACCGCCTTCGCCGACGGCACCGCGGCGACCCGCGAGATCGGCGACCTCGCGGCGGGCACCTCCGGTCTGCGCGGGGTGACCTGGACCGTGGACAAGTTCGGCGGGCCCGCGGCCTACGTCGACGCGGACCAGCGGATCCACCTGGTGCCCAGCGAGGTCGCCACCCAACGCCTCGCCGTCACCGAGTCCGAGGTGACCGACAACTCGGGCGATAGCGGCGCGGCCGGCAGCCCGTGGTGGCAGTGGCGCGGACTGCTCTCCAAGCCCGCAGCCTCCTGGACGGCCACAGTGACCAGCAAGGCCACCGGCGGCGTGGTCCGCACGCTCTCCGGCGGAGCGGTGAGCGGCAACCTGACAGCGCGCTGGGACACCCGCGACACCAAGGGCGCGCTCGTCCCCAACGGCACGTACACCTTCAAGCTGACGGCCCCGCCCGCCGACGGTTCAGGACCGGCGCTGACGGTGTCCCAGACGGTTCGGGTGTCCGACGGAGCCGCCGTACGCCACGACTTCACCAACAGCGGCACCTGGGCGCCCGACGGAACCGGCGACGTCCTGACCCTCACCTCGTCCGGCGTCATCAGCTACCGGCCGGGCAACGGTACGGGCGCCTTCGGCACGAGCATGTCGGCCTCGGGCTGGCCCTCCTCCGTGACGCCGGTCCCGTTCGGCGATCTCAACGGCGACCGCCGCAACGACATCCTCGTCCGGTTCAGCAGCGGCGAGTTGCGGGTGTACCGGACCATGCGCGGCCAGTCCTTCATCACGAGCACCCCGCACACCTCGCTCGGCAAGGGCTGGAACCAGTACGACGTGCTGACCTCGCCCGGCGACGTCAGCGGCGACGGCCGCCCCGACCTCATCGCCCGCAACTCCTCCACGGGAGCCGTCTACCTCTACAAGGGCACTTCGTCGGGCAAACTGTCGGCGCGCGTGACGCTCTACTCCAACTGGAAGACGTACAAGAAGATCGTGGGCGTCGGCGACCTCAACGGCGACGGTGTCGGTGACCTGATCGCCCAGGACAAGTCCAACAACCTGTACCGGTACTTCGGCACGGGCAAGGGCACCTTCAAGGCGCGCGTGAAGCTGTTCGCGGCGTGGGGCGGTTCCTACAACACCATCGTCGGCGTCGGCGACATCACCGGCGACGGCAGGGCGGACATCATCTCCCGCGACACCTCCGGCAACCTGTGGCGCAACAACGGCGACGGGAAGGGGTCGTTCGGACCCCGTACGAAGACCGCCTCGGGATGGCAGGCGTACAAGGGCGTCTTCTGACGTCCTGAAGACCTCCGGCGATTCACCGCTCACCTCGTAGGCCCTTCGATGAGCGACATCGGTGAGCGACATCGATGCGAGGTCGTCACCCGGCATCGGCACGACCGCCTACGCGGCTTGGCAGTGCGCTCCTAAACTGGCCTTGATCGAGGGGCTGTTGGGCGGGTGGCCGGGCGAAGGAGCCCCATGACGCCGCTGGCCGGATCGGTCCCTGAAGCAGCCGAAAGGAACCCACGGTGTCCGACGAAGGACGGCTTATCGCCGGCCGATACCGCATTCTCGACCGGCTCGGCCGAGGCGGCATGGCCACCGTGTGGCGCGCGCACGACGATCTCCTCACCCGCCAGGTCGCCGTCAAGAAGCTCCACCCCCAGCCGCATCTCGACGCCGACGAACTCGCCACTCTCTTCGAGCGCACCCGCCGCGAGGCCCGCAGCACCGCCCGGATCAGCCACCCCAATGTCGTTGTCGTCCACGATGTCGTGGAGGACGAGGGCCTGCCCATCATCGTCATGGAGTACGTGCCGTCCACCACCCTCAGTGACCTGATCAAGGCGCACGGCCCGGTCCCGCCCGAAGAGGCCGCCAGGATCGGCCGTGGCGTGCTCGCCGCGTTACAGGCGGCGCATCGGGCGGGGATTCTGCACCGGGACGTGAAGCCGGCGAACGTCCTGCTCGCCGAGGACGGCCGGGTGGTCCTCACCGACTTCGGTATCGCCCAGGCCGCCGAGACCTCGACCCTCACCCGCACCGGCCAGTTGGTGGGTTCGGTCGACTTCATGGCCCCCGAGCGTCTCGTCGGCGCCAAGCCGGGCCCGGAGGCCGACCTGTGGGCACTGGGCGCCACGCTGTTCCAGGCGGTGGACGGGCGCTCACCGTTCCTCCGGGACACGGTCACGGCGACGATGTACGCCATCGCCATGGAGCCCGCTCCCGAGGTCCGGGACGCGGGGCCGCTGACCCCGCTGATCCAGGCCCTGCTCGCCGGCAACCCGGCCGACCGGATATCGGCCGAGGACGCCGAGCACCTCTTGCGGACCTCGGGAGCCGACCCGCAGCGAATACACGGAGTGGGCGACTCCACCACTCGGTCCACCACTTCGCCTGCCACTCCGCCCGCCGCCCGTACGGCGGCCGACGCTCAGGCTGCGGAGGCCAAGCCGGCCCCGGTCACGACCGACCCGCAGGCACCGCGGCCCGCCGGCCGAACGGGCCGTTGGAGCCGTACGAGCCGTTCGAAGAAGCGGGTCGTCCTGGCCACAGCGGTCGCCACGGCGGCACTGATCACGATCGCGTTGCTGGTCGACACGACGACGGAGAAGAACGCCGGCAGCGCCACGGCGTCGGCCGGCCCACTCCCCGCCGGCGACACCACGACGTCGCGGTCCGCGGACAAACCGACAGCCTCTTCCGAATCCTCACCGTCGGGCTCTGCGAGTCCCAGTGTCACGTCACCGCCGACGGACACCCCCTCGCAGGGGTCGACGCCCTTGGCCGGACAAGAGGTTTCGGCCCCGGAACCCGGAGACGAGAGCCCGACCACGGACAGCGGATCCGGCTCATCGGTCGCCCCGGCCGGTCACGCCCTGGTGGTCGACGGCTCGGGGAAGTGCCTGAGCAGCGGCTCCGGGACCGACGGGATACAGCTGGTCCAGGCCACGTGCGACGACTCCGCGGCGCAGCGATGGCTCATCCGCTCGGACGGGAGCATCCGGTCAGCGGGGAAATGCATGACCGTGGCCGGAGGGGCGACCGCCGACCGGACCGAGATCCAACTGACCGGGTGCGGCGGCGACGCCAGCCAGCGATTCCACTTCTCCGGTAAGGAACTGCTGGGCGATCAGTCGCAGAAATGCGTCGGCGTTTTCGGGGGCTCGAGCGGAACGGTGGTGGTCCTGTGGGAGTGCAGCGGCTGGGACAACCAGGCCTGGACGATCCGCTGACCCACATCAAGTCGGTACGCCGTCGCCGTCACTGACGACTCAGGGGCGGCCGGCCCGCGGCTCAGTGGTCGTCGGTGATGGTGGTCGCGATGCCGTTGGTGACCTCGACCTCGGCGGAGAAGCCCTTCTTGGCGGCCTTCTCCAGTTGGGCCTCGGTGCACTCGATGCCACCCTCGCCGCCAGGGCCGGTGTTCACGGCGTCGCAGATGTCGTCGTAGCCCATGATCTTGGTGTCGTCGGCGACGAGGAACTGCTGCTCGGTGCCCTTCATGTCGGTGACGGTGTACTTGCCCGGCGCCAGGTAGGAGACGTTGCCGAACCAGGTTCCGTTGACGCCGTTGCCCTCGTCGATGCCCTCGACGACGGTGTCGCGGGAGTCGGAGCCCTCGTCGGAGCCGGAGTCCTGCTGGGCGGCGCGGCGCTCGGTCACCAGGGTCGCGATGCCGTCCTTCATCTCCACGTCCGCGTTCACGGCACCCTTCTTGAGGGCCGCCTCCAACTGGTCCAGCGTGCACGGCGCGTCCACCTTCGCCCCCGCCTCGCCGCATATCGTGCCGGCGCCGTAGACCTCGGTGTCGTCGGCGACCCAGAACTGCTGGTCCTCCTTGCCCGGTACGGACACGATGTACTTGCCCGAGGCGAGATAGGTGACCTTGCCGTTCTTGAACGAGCCGCTGACGCCCTTCGACTTCTTGGAGCCCGACGCCTTGTCCGCGGCCGCCACCGGGCTTGCCGTGTCCGCGGGGCTCTTGCTGGAGGAGCTGTCGGCGGTGCCGTTCTGGCATGCCGTCATCAACAGTCCGGCGCTGAGCATGGCGGTGGCGACGATGGCCTGGCGCAGGTGGCGGTTCATCACGGGAGATTCCTTCCGGGGGCGGGGTAGCGGAAGCTTCCGGCGTTTCCACCGTTTCCCGCTCTGTGATCACTATGAGTTCTCCCAGACCCCACAGGTCACGCCTGTCCTCGCTTCAGAACAGCGCGGTCACACAGTCGTGACACAGCAACACGCCGACTGTGAAAGCCAGTTGGCCGCCGCCACCTTGCGTCACACGCCCGCGTGCCCGTCCGTCTTCACGCCGCTGGTCACCTCACGTCCGGATCAGGATCACCGACAACGCCCGCCGCCCGATCCGTCCCTCTCGGACTCGCTCGCGCCTAAGAAACCATCTCGTTTGGCGAGTCTGCGGTAGCAGATGAGGGTGCAGGCGATGCTGGTGAAGGCCAGGAAGTGGTCGCCGCCGGCGGAGCAGGTGGGCACGACAGCGGCGCGCCCGGGTTCCGGCCGCGCCGCTGTCGAGCTGTGGTCAGCCCTCGGGGGAGCCCCCGGGTCAGTGGAGCTTGTTGACGGCGGTCTTCGTCGTGGTGCGGAAGGCGGTCAGCGGGGCGTCCTCGAGGTCGCCCATCTGGCCCCAGCGGACGAGAGTGACGGTGCGGCCGTCGCGGCCGACGGAGAACAGGTGGATGTCGGAGATGCCGATCTGCGGGTCGGCGGTGTCCAGGCTGTAGACCCAGGCGCCCTCCTCGACGGCGAGCTTGCCGTGGGAGGCGCTGACGGCCTGCAGGCCCGGGTTCTGCTGCTCCAGCAGGGGGCCGCAGCCGGCGAGGGCCCCGCGGAGGGTGTCGACCAGCTTCACGGCGTCGGCCTCGGTACGGGCGACGGTGGTGACCTGGACGCCGTTGGTGTCGAGCTCGGTGCTGAACTCGCGGTAGCGGGTGTTCTGCGCCGGGATCTTGTACGGGGCGCAGAGGACGCCGCCGTTCTCCGGGACGCCGGTGAAGACCTGGGTGGCGGTCCACGGCGTCGACGACGGCGGCATCTGGGAGGCGGCGAGGAAGGCGGGCTGGGCAGCGGCCTGCGCCGGGGCTGTGGCGAGGGCCGCGAGGCCCAGTGCGGCAGCGGCTGCGGTGGCGAGTGCGGTGCGGAGCTTGTTCATGGTGGTGGATCCCCCGTCGGGTCGTTCGTTCGGTCAGTGCTCAACCAGCGTGGGGCCGGCGCCCGCCGGCTGCAACGATCACGCGCCCACCAGCCGTCCCGGAACCATTCCACCCCCGCTGACGTGCAAGGACGTGAAGAATGGGACGCAGGGTCGAGGGGGATGGAATGCCGAAGGACGCCGCCGTCGAGGAGTTCGCGGGGCTCGTGCGCGCGCTGAAGGCGCGGGACGGGAGGAGTTACGAGGCGCTGGGCCGGCGGCTGAGCGTCAGCGCGTCCACCCTCCACCGCTACTGCTCGGGCGCGACCGTCCCGGAGGAGTTCGCCGTGGTCGACCGCCTCGCCCTGCTGTGCGGGGCGGACGAGGAGGAACGGCGGGCCCTGGAGGCGGCCTGGACGGAGGCGGACCGCGCCCGCCGCCGAGCGGCCTCGCCCGCGCCCACGCCTGTGCCAGCCGTGTCGTCCGCGCCGGAATCGAACCCGGAACCGTCCGCGCCGGAACCGGGCCCCGGCCCCGCCCCGGACCCGACCGCCCCGGACCCGTCCGCGCCGGACCCGACCGCGCCGGACCCGACCGCGCCGGACCCGACCGCGCCGGACCCGACCGCGCCGGACCCGACCGCGCCGGACCCGACCGCGCCGGACCCCGTCGCGGCGCCCCCGCTCCCCTCGTCGCCGCCGCCGTCGCCCTCGTCGTGCTCGCCCTCGCCGCCGCCCTGCTCGGCCACCCCACCCGTACGGCTTCCGCCCCCGCTCCCGCTTCCACCGCTCCGGGGCGGACCGCGGCCCCCCTCCCCTTCACCTGGAGCATCGGTTCCCAGCTCTGGGAGGGCGGCTGCGGGCACACCTACCTCGTGGACCGGGCCCCCCGCGCGGTCGCCCCGCCGCCGGTCGCGGCCGACTCCGGGGCGTGGGCCGGGACGCACGGTGCCGTGCACGGCGGGGAGGCGCTGGTGCGGATCACGGTCCAGGGCCGGTCGCCGTCCGACGCCGTCGTCCTCCATGCCCTGCACGTGCGCGTGGTCGACCGCGCCGCGCCGCTGCCGTGGAACGCGTACCGGATGGACAACGGCTGTGGCGGCGCCGTCACCCCGCGCCACTTCGCCGTGGACCTCGACCGGCCGCGCCCGCTCGCGAGGCCCGTCGACGGCCTTGACGCCTCCGGCGCAAAGGTCCGGAAGATCCCGGCCGTCTCCTTCCCGTACAAGGTCACCTCCTCCGACCCCGAGGAGCTGCTGGTCTCCGCGCGGACGGCGGGCTGCGACTGCCGCTGGTACCTGGAGCTGGAGTGGAGCGCCGGGGGCCGTACGGGGACGGTGCGGATCACGGACGGCGGGAAGCCGTTCCGCACGAGCGGGACCAGGGGGAGGCCGGCGTACGTGCACGACTCCGCCGAAGGGCGCTGGATCACAGACTCGGACTCTGGACAGACCGGGTGACCGATGAGTAACTTCGAACGGGAAGGCCGTTGCCAAGGGCACCGACCTGGAGAACTACGCAAGCACCGACGCGCTGTCGAAGTCCCGTTCGGATCTGGCCCACATGAAGGAACAGCGCACCGTGATCCGGGGCGAGCTCGGACACGACGCGAAGGTGACCTCGCTCGACGCGGTCGCGAAGCTGCCGACCGCGACGATCGAGGACTGCGTCGACCTGTCGAAGTGGCAGACCATCGACACCCGCACTAACAAGGTCCTTCCCCTCCCGACGAACCAGCCGCGCCGCTACGTCGCGACGGCGTCGGCGGAGAAGTGGCCGAACGGCTTGATGGTGACCGACTACGAGACCATCTCATTTGGCGAGTCTGCGGTAGCAGATGAGGGTGCAGGCGATGCTGGTGAAGGCCAGGAAGTGGTCGGCTTTGCGCTCGTGGCGGCGGTGGAGGCGGCGGCAGCCGGTGAGCCATGCCATCGTGCGTTCCACGGTCCAGCGGTGGCGGCCCAGGCGTTGTGAGGACTCAACTCCCTTGCGGGCGATGCGGTGGGTAATGCCTCGCCCGCGTAACCATCGTCGCAGGTGAGCGTAGTCGTAGCCCTTGTCGGCGTGGAGCTTGCCCGGCTTGCGCCGCCGCCGACCACGGCGCGAACGGATCGGCGGGATGCCCTTCACGAGAGAGATCAGGGCCTGGCTGTCATGCAGGTTGGCCCCGGAGATTCCGACGGAGATGGGCAGACCGGAGCGTTCCGTGATCAGGTGGATCTTCGAGCCGTACTTGCCCCGGTCGACAGGATTCGGACCTGTCAGGTCCCCCTTTTCAGGGCCCGCATGTTCACCGAGTCGATCGCGCACCGCGACCAGTCCAGCTCGCCACGCGCCCCGAGTTCGTCGAGGACCAGGCGGTGGAGCTTGGCCCACACCCTGGCCTTCGACCACTCCGAGAACCGCCGGTGGGCCGTCGCTCCGGACGGGCCGAACGACGCGGAAGGCAACTGCTGCCAGGTACAGCCCGACGTGGCCACGAACACGATCGCGGCCAGCACCTCCCGGTCACCGTGCCGCCGCCGGCCACCACCTTGCGGCCGCGACGGCGCCTCCGGCACCACCCGCTGGAACAACTCCCACAACTCGGTCCGGCACCAGCCGCTCAACGATCCCCACCATGACCCACAGGATACCGGTGTAGCCAAATGAGATGGTCTCTAAGGACCTGGACCAGAGCCCGGCGGATCAATCCTCCGCCTGCGCGCCCGGTCCTCCGTCCGCCGACCGGACTCGGTCAGACGGAGCTGCGCGGCACCGTCACCACGTGCTTGCCCACGACGCCGCCGCGCTCGAACGCCTCGTGCGCCGCGGCGATGTCCGCGAGCGGGTACACGCTGTCGATCACCGGCCGCAGCGAGCCCGAAGTGACGAGGTCGGCCACGTCGCGCAGCACGGAGGTCTCGGGGTTGGCGCTGAAGGTGCGGATGCGGCGGGATCCGTGCACGCTCGACGCGGCGATCGCGGCCAGGGCCGACGGGGACAGCCCGACGGTGACCATCCGGCCGCCCTTGGCCAACCGGCTCCGGTAGCAGTGCAGTTCCGTGCCGACGGTGTCGAGGATGACGTCGAACGGTCCGATCCGGTCCGAGGTGGTGGTGCGGTAGTCCAGGATCTCGTCGGCGCCGAGGTCGGTCAGGAGCTCGGCGTGCCGGTCGCGGGCCAGCGCGGTCACATGGCCGCCCATGGCGTGCGCGAGTTGGACGGCGGCCGTGCCGACTCCGCCGGCCGCGCCCCGCACGAGGACCCGTTCCCCGTCCGCGAGGTGCACGCTGTCGCGCAGCGCGATCAGTGCCGTAGCGCCCGCGACCACCAGGGAGGCCGCCTCGACCGACGAGAGGTCCGCCGGGGCGTGCGCGACACGGCTCGCGGAGACCACGACGTACTCGGCCGCCCCGGCGACGGAGTGCCGCTGCCGGGGATGCACCATGCCCCACACCCGGTCCCCGACCCGGTAGTTCTCGACACCGGCCCCGGTCGCGGCGACGGTGCCCGCGAAGTCCAGTCCCGCACCGATCGGGAAGCGGCGCCCCGAGACCATCTTCACCTGGCCCGAGCGGACGATCACATCGTGTCCGTTCACACTGGTCGCCTCGACCGACACCAGTACCTCACCCGCACGGGGAGCGGGACGGTCCACGTCATTGATCCGCAGTACGTCCGCCGTACCGAAACTCATGATCTGAACGGCCTTCATGTCGCTGTCCTTCCGTGACCGGCTGTGGCGTGTCCGATGCTGGACCCCGCACGCGACATCACGGTCGTTCTCCTTTTCCTGGGTCCGGCAGACCCACCCTCGCGGTCCGCGCCGGCGGCATACTGGCGCCGTGACCGACACCTCCCACGCCATGAGTGACGATCCCCGACGCGAACTCGCCGAGTTCCTGCGCACCCGCCGAACCCGGCTGCGCCCGCAGGACGTCGGCCTGGAGCCCGGCCCGCGGCGGCGCGTCGCCGGGCTGCGGCGCGAGGAACTGGCACTACTGGCCGGGGTGAGTTCGGACTACTACCAGCGCATGGAGCAGGGACGCGACGTACGGCCCTCCGAACAGGTTCTCGACGCCGTCGCCCGCGCCCTCAACTTCTCCGCCGAGGAGACCCGCCACCTGCACAGCCTCGCCGTCGCCGCACGTACCCCGGCCCACCTGCCGCGTTCGTACGAGCCGGAGGAGGTACCGGACACCACGCTACGACTGCTGCGCACGATGCCCTCCCCCGCCCTGGTCGTCGGCCGTTTCCTGGACGTGCTGGCCTGGAACCCGCTCGGCGGTGCCCTGTTGGGGGAGTTCACCCGGCAGCCGCAGAGGGAGCGGAACCTGCTGGCGCTGTTCCTGAGCCCCGAGGCCGACCGGGCGTGCCCGAACAGGGCGGCCACCGTCGCGGAGCTGATCGGGATGCTGCGGACGCAGGTCGCCGCCGATCCCCGCCATCCGCGCGCGGTCGAGCTGGTGGGTGGACTCGCGGTCCGCAGCGACGAGTTCGCGGCGCTGTGGGCCCTCCACGACGTCGAGGAACCGACCCGCGGCCAGCTGCGCCTCGACCACCCCCGAGTCGGCGAACTGAACCTGGACTGGGACGCCTACCCGATACCGGGTAATCCCGGCCCCGCGCTCATGGTCTGCACCGCCGCCGAGGGCACCCCCGACGCCGAGAAACTCCACCTGCTCGCCGACCTGCTGAGCGCCCCTTGACCCAGACCGGCCGCCCCATCCGCCGGCCTGCACAACAAACAAACCCCAGGCCACTGACCTGGGGTTCCAACTGGAGCGGGTGACGAGAATCGAACTCGCACTCTCAGCTTGGGAAGCGACGGCGCTTGACTGGCCCCTCTCGCTCTGACCTGCGGAGACGCACTGTGCCGAAGTGGCTGTTTCGGTCGGCTCGCACCCCTGTTGCCCGAGGTCGACCGCCCTCACGGGCACGCCGAGGGCACGGAGTCGCAGAGCGGGCGAGGCGCAGGTCCCCGGTGTCGCTTCCATGTGCTGGATGCCTGGATTCCTGTGCCGGCTGAATGGTGCCGTCACGAGTGCACGTGGACGCGATTTCTCGGAGTTCGTCGTCGGCCGCGAGTCGGACCCTGTGCTTTGCAGGGGACGAGAAGGACCTCGGAGGGCTGGCCGGCCGAGATCCCTCCTCGGTGGGGGGCGGACTCTGTCGCCTGCCGAACTGTGGTGAGGCGAGGTCCCTCAGCCATGGCGGGGCCACAGGGCGTTGTGCCTGCGGCCCCGCTCGGGCGTTGGGGTCAGGACGGGTCGCCGTACTGGAGGCCGCGTCCGTTGGTGCCGACGTAGACGCGCCCGAAGGTGTCGGGGTCACCGGTGATGACGCCGACACCGCCGATGCTGCCCCACTGGTGGGCATCGTCGTTGACGCGGAGCCAGGTGGCGCCCTTGTCGGTGGAGCGGAAGACGCCGGTGACGTCCTTGACGGTACCGATCAGGTACAGGGCCTGGTAGGAGGCGCCCGGCGCGGCCTTGCCGAAGCCGAGGGCGGAGGCGGACTTCACCGTGTTGAGCGCGGTGAAGGTCCGGCCGCCGTCGGTGGAGTGCAGCAACCCCTCGCCGCCGCCGGAGATCCACAGGTCCCCGGCGATGCCGGGGACGGCCGTGAGCTCGCCGGCGGGCAGGCTGGCGGCGCGGGCGGTGAAGGTCGCGCCGCCGTCGGTGCTGGCGTAGAGCGTGCCATCGGCCAGTGAGTAGAAGGTCCTGGCCGAGGAGCGGTCGGCGACGACCACGGCGCCGGTGCCCAGGCCGCTGACCCTCGACCAGCTCGCCCCCTTGTCGGTCGAGCGGTACGGGGCCTGGTCGGCCTGGGTCCAGACGATGGCGGAGCCGTCCGCCGCGAGCGCGACCTGGCCGCTGGCCGCGCTGCCCACCGGCTCCGACTTGAAGCCGTTCCAGCTGCTGCCGCCGTCGGTGGAGTAGGCGCCGTCCTGCGTGCCGCCACGGCCGACGCGGACCATCAGCGAGGGGTTGGACTGGGCGAAGTCGATGTCGGTGCTGGTGATCATCATCGGGTTGTCCAGCCGCCCGGCGGGCACCTTCGTCAGGGAGTCGTGGCGGAAACCGCCCAGGTCACCCATGGCGGAGAGGACGGTGGCGCCGCCGGGCGGGGCGACCGCGTCCATCAGCGAGGTCTCCTCAAGCCCTTGGGCCCCCACGGTCCAGTGGCTGGTGCCGCCGCTGTCGGTGGCGTCGGCATCCTCACTGCGCCAGATCCCGCCGCCGGTGCCGTACAGCATGTGCCCGGAGTTGAAGGGGTCGATGGCCATGGCGGTCATCCAGTGCCCGATGCCGGTACCGACGTAAGGAGCATCGGAGGCGTCCCGCTCCGACTTCGCGGCCTGTGCCTTCCAGGTCGTGCCACCGTCGGTGCTCCGGTACAGCTCGTCCTGGGGCCACCACCGGTGGAGGGTGGCGACCATCACCGTGGACGGCTTCTGCGGGTCGACGGCCAGACCGGAGAACCCGTAGTTGCCCTGGGACGGGGAGACGTTCTTCCACACCCCGTCGGCCGGCGTGTACTTCCACACCGAACCCGCCGTCGCGTCACCGATGGAGTTGGCGTACGTCAGGTACAGCGAACCGTCACCGGAGACCACGCCGTGCTGCGGCATCTCGCCGGTGGGCTGCCCGGAGACGGCCTGCCAGGTGCTGCCGCCGTCGGTGGAGCGGTACAGGGAGGTGGACTTGTCGGCGACGCCGACATAGACGGTCTTGCTGTCGGCCGGGCCGTACGTCACGAAGGCGATGCCCGCGCCGCTGCTCGCCCCGTCCTTGACGGGGAACGAGGAGACCTGACTCCATGTCACGCCGTGGTCGGTGCTGCGCCACAGGCCGTTCTTGCGGGTGCCCAGCAGCAGGGTGCCGTTGTCCGCGGGGTCGACCACCAGCCGCTCGCCCGCCCCGCGGCCGTGTTCGTTGGCGCCCAGCTTGAAAGGCAGAGCGGTGCGCTTGAAGGTGCGGCCCCGGTCCGTGGAGCGCAGCAACTCGGCGTTGCCCGCCCAGCCGTTGGTGTAGGTGCCCGCCGCGGCGTAGAACCGGCTGGGGTCGACGGGGTCGGTGGCCAGCGAATCGATGCCCAGCAGGTTCCAGTCCTTCTCGTCGACCCAGTCGGTGAGCGGGATCCACTGCTCGGCCGCGGTGTCCCAGCGGTAGGCGCCGCCCATGTCGGTACGCGCGTACAGCAGACCCTTCTCGTGCGGGTTGAACACCAGCCCGGTGACGTAACCGCCGCCCACTATCTGGGCGTTGTTCCACACGTACGGTCCGGCCGCGGCCGTGGTCTGTGCCTTGTCGGCGCCGGAGGTCTGGCTCGCGGCGGATTTCACCAGCTTCCACTGCTGGTTGGTGCTGCCCCGGTCGGAATACTGCATGACCGTCGCGCCCTGGGCGGAGGAGCCTCCGGAGACGTCCAGCACCAGACCGCTCCCGCGGGAGGTGAAGGTGACGGCGTCGGAACCGCTCACATCGTCGATCCGCCACTCCTGGGACTTGGCGGAGCTGTCGGTCTGCTGCTCGGCGGCGGCCGACTGGGCGGTCGAATCGCCGGCTATGCCCAGCACCTTGCCGCTGTTGCGGTTCACCAGTTCGTAGTAGCCGTCCCCGGTGGGCTTCAGCTTCCACTGCTGGTTGGCGGTGTTCTGGTCGGTCCACTGCTGGATACGGGTGCCGTCGGCGGTGGAGAAGCTGTTGACGTCCAGCACCTTGCCGCTGCGCACGGAAACAAGCCGGTAGTAGGCGTCACCGTCGACCGTCGCGGCCTGCGAGTCCTCCTGCGTGAACAGGAGATACGGCACGACGAGGGCAGGCGCGCCGAGCAGCAGACCGGTCGCGGTCCAGCGCCTGCGGTGACGCCCGCGGCGCCCGCCGGTCGTGGGGTTCTTCATGGGGAGGTGCTCTCCTTGCATGCCGTTCACCAGACAAAGGCGGATCCAGGCTCCGAAGGCCGGATCCGACTCCTTGTGGTCACAGGCCCCGCAAAGGGTTGCCTCGAGCCGGAAGTATTTTTCGGGTCAACTGGTCGTGCGGTAGGCGTAGACCAACGTCCGGGTGACGCTGGCGCCCCTGGTGTCGACCGCGTCTCGGGGTTGGGCGGCAGCTTTCACCGTGATCCTCCGCTCGATCGCCGGGTCGTCGACCCCGACAACCTGGGTGTCCTGCTCGTCGCCCAGGCGGCGGCAACCTGGCAAGCCATCCTATGACTGAGGTAGGAGCTGAGTGACCGCGTCGTCACAGGTTCACGTCGATTTCACTGTAACCGCAGGTAAGAGCTCTTCGCGACTGCCGTTTCTGTGCGAAGCATAGACAACGCTTTCGGTGCCCCCTATACATACATCCCATGTTCCAGCTGCTGTCGTCGTGGGCCGGACATCTCCTTGACGCATCAAGACGGGGGCCCGTATGTCCTTGAGTGATCAACACGGCTTCACGAGCCGAGGGCAACGGGCGCGATGACCGAGTTGATGACCGCGAAAGGCGTCGACGGCCAGGGCGACGCTGGTCCAGTGGTGTCGGCTGGTCCGGCTGGTGCCCTGGCCCTTGTCCAGACCGATCGCCTGTTGCGCGGCTTGGAGGTCTTCTTCGTTCTCCCAGCGCAGGCACACCACGCCCACCGATCCCGCCAGGCTCACCGGCGTCGGGCTCCAGCAGCGGTGGTAGGAGACCGCCAGGGTGTAGCGGTGACGGCGGGCCAGGAGCACCGAGACCTCGCCGTCGGCCTGTCCGTCGCCGGTCTCGTCCGCGATCAGAACGCCGTCGCCGTCGAGGTGGGCCACGGCCCGGGCGGCAGCCGTGTCCAGGACCAAGCGGTCGTCCCAGCTCGCGCGGGGGGAGCGGGCGGTGCGGGCCGGTGTGGCCGATGGCCTCGGTCAGGGTTCGGCATGTGACGTCCTCCAGCGCCGGCAGCAGTCCCTCAGCCGGCTGCCAGAAGGTGAAGTGGGTCTCGCGGCGGGGAAAGGCGCAGGCCACAGCACCCATCAGGTACTCGTACCAGTGACCAGCGCAGATCCCCGTCCCGATCACGAACTGCAAGCGCCGGGTCCTCATCGACCGCCAACCGCAAGTCGAGCTCTCGAGTGCCCGTTGTCCAGGCGGACACACCGCGGTCCCGTGGTGGGCCAACGTACGGGAGCCGCTGTCGCCAGTCCTTGAGCACGAACGCTGCTTGACGGCACACCGAGACGGGTCTGAGCGAGAGCCGGTCTTCGAGCGCGTTCGCCACCCCAGCAGTGACGGCCAAAAACAGGCCGTGGGCGGCGGATGTGAGCGTTCACATTGTTTCGATCCGCACACCGAGGAGCAATCATGCACCAGCACAGCCCGCCGCCACGTCGGAGACGTTTCGCACAGTTGTTTGCGGTCCTCGGGGCGTTGCTTGCCGGGGTCCTGGCGGTGCCGCCATCGGCGTCCGCCGCGCCGGTATCGGCGTCCGCCACGACGGCGTCCGCCACGACGGTGACCGACATCAACGGGTTCACCGCGGGCAACGGCGCGCTCAGCTCGGTCGACCTGGCCGGAACCTGGGGCTTCACGCCGAAGGGACGCGCGGCGACGTCGATCAACGTGCCCGGCGGCGGCTGGTACAAGCAGGGCTTCACCGACGTGAACGAGGCGACCTACTCGCGCACCGTGACCGTGCCGAACACGGGTCAGCCGCAGTCGGTGTGGATCGAGTTCGGCGCGGTGAACCACGAGGCGACGCTGTCGGTGGACGGACAGGTGGTCGGCACCCAGACCACCTCCTTCACGCCGTCGAACTTCGACATATCCGCCTTCGCCGCCCCCGGCACCACCCACACGATCACCGTGAACGTCAAGGGCCGCTACGGCCTGAAGAACGCGAGTGGGAACCAGACCCTGGTTCCCGACGCCGCCAACTGGTCCGAGGCGATCCCCCAGGGCATCTACCGCTCGGCGTTCATGCGCGTCTACCCGGCGGTGCACGTCAGCGACGCGTTCGTCCGCACCTCCGTGGCCAACCAGACCCTCACCTACGACGTGTCCGTGACGAACACCTCCGGCAGCTCGCGCTCGGTGACGCTGACCGGCTCGCTCGCCTCGGACGGCGGTGGGTCGTTCACCTACCCGTCGCTGCCCAGCCGCACGGTCACCGTGGCCGCCCACTCGACCGCCAAGGTGACGGTCGGTCCGGTGGCGTGGAACCTCGGCTCCTCCTCGTACTGGTGGCCGAACGTGCCCTACCGCGCCGGGTACCGCGCCCAGCTGCACCAGCTGTCGGTGCACGCGTCCACCGACGACGGCCGTACCAGCGACGCCACCTACCGGTTCGGGTTCCGGGACACCACCCAGAACGGCGAGTACTACTACGTCAACGGCGTCCGCATGAACTTCCGCGGTGACAGCCTCCAGGGCGCGAACTACGACCGGATCGACAACGGCGGCAAGGGTGACGCCTTTGACACGCTGCCCGGCTTCCTCCCGCCGTCCGCGGGCAACGGCGGCTGGCCGCAGGCGGTCGACAACTACCAGCGGCTCAACTACAACGTGGTCCGCATCCATCAGGAGCCGGGCAGCCCGTACATGCTCGACGTGGCCGACGAGATGGGCCTGATGATCATCGACGAGACCGCCATCCGCGGTACCTGCAGTTGCCAGGACTTCGTCGCCGGGCACGACAACATGGTCAGCCACGCCAAGGCGCTGACCCTGCGCGACCGCAACCACCCCTCGATCATCCGCTGGAGCCAGAGCAACGAGAACGACATCAGCAGTTTCGACTCCGAGTCCTTCGAGCAGGACCTGTACGCGGCGATGAACGGCAACGACGGCACCCGGCCGGTCAGCGTCGACACCGCCTGGAACACCAACCCGTACCCCAACATGCTGAACGGCAACTTCGCCGTCTTCTCCCACTACATCGACGGCATCGGCAAGTACGGCGAGGCGCGCGCCGACCTGGCCGGCCGGCCCGACGGCGAGGGCGAGTACGTCTGGAACAAGGCCAACACCAAGCAGGGCTTCGAGTGGTTCGCCACCACGACGATCGCCAAGCGCGCCAAGGACGCCAGCGACCTGCGCCCCTACACCCTGCTGTCCGGCTGGGCCGGCTTCGTACCCGGCGTGAAGAGCACCGACTTCATCCTCGAAGAGGGCGGTAACCCCGTCTACGGTGAGGACAACCTGTCCGCCCCGTGGAGCAACCCGCAGATCCAGCGGATCCAGGCCGCGTTCAACCCGATCGCCGCTGTCGACCTGCCCTACTGGTCGGCCTCCGGCGAGTCGGACGAGAACGGCACCTTCCCGCTCCCGGAGAAGGTGGACTCGTACGCCCACAACAGCACCGTCACCCGGAACATCACCGTCTTCAACGACGACTTGAGCGGTACTTCCGTCGGTTTCAACTGGACGGCGCGACTCGACCGGCCCGACGGCGCGGTCATCGCGTCCGGAAGCGAACCCCTCACCATCCCGCTCGGCTCCCGGGTCACCCGGCCGGTCTCGTTCACCGCGCCGGCCAGCGGGTCCCGGGTGTACCTGGTGCTGTCGACCACGAAGTCGGGCACCACCACGTTCACCGACTCGGTCGAGTACCTCAACCTGGGCACCAGCGCGGCGGCCAATGTGGACGACGCCGCCACCGCGGTTACCTACAACGGCAGTTGGGGCCACGCGAGCGACGAGTCCGGCACGTACGCCGGTACGAACTCCTACAGTGACACCGCGGGCGACGCGGCGACGCTGAGCTTCACCGGTACCGGCGTCACCCTGCGCGCCGTAACGGCGCCGAGCCACGGCATCGTGGGTGTCTCCATCGACGGCGGGACCGAGGCGCTGGTCGACCTGTACTCGGCGTCGCGCGCCGGCGACGTCTCGGTGTGGACCAGCCCCCGGCTGACCTCCGGCACGCACACGATCAAGGTGCGCGTCACCGGCACCAAGCGGGCCGCCGCGACGAACGACTATGGCACCATCGACCGTTTTGTGATCGCCAACGAACCGGTGGCGGGCACGGACTACCGCATCGTCAACCGCAACAGCGGCAAGGCGCTCGCCGTGGCCGGTGATTCGTCCGCGGACCGCGCGTTGATCGTCCAGAAGGCGGATGGCGGCGCCTGGACCATCAACACCGCCCCCGGCGGCGCGTACACACTGAGCTACGTCAGTAGCGGCAAGGCGCTCGACGTCGACGGCTACTCCTCGACCGTCGGGCTCCAGCTTCAGCAATGGACGTCCACCGGCGGCACCAACCAGCGGTGGTACCTACGACCCACCGGCGACGGGTACTTCACCATCGTCAGCCACGACAGCGGGCTGGCGGCGGACGTGTACGGCTGGGACACCGGCGACAACGCCAAGGTCGTGCAGTGGACCGCCGCTGGCGGCGCCAACCAGCAATGGCAGCTGGTGCCGGCGTGATCCGTTCCCAACCCTCACCCGCATCCTGACGGCTGAGGACTGAGGACCCCCAGGCCGCTGACGACTGGTCAGTGGCCTGGGGTGGGTGCGGCCGCGAGCTGTGCGGTGTCCTGCTCCGGCTCGGTCAAGGGCCTCTGACGAGACAGGAGATGGCCGCCGTGCTCGGCATGGAGGTGGTTCTGGCACGGGTGGAGGCTCTGCGGTCGAAGGCGAAACGCCCGGTCGCGCGCGGCTGGCCGAGTCGGCGCCGGGCCGGTTCACGCTCGCGCATGGTGTGCCCGGGCGATCTATCAGCACTCCGACGACGAGCGACAGCAGAAGGTTGCTGCCTGGCTCGACGTGACCGTCCGCAAGGCACGCCTGTGGCCATCGGTCCGGCGTGTGGCGACAGCAAGGAAGCATCTCCTGGACCACCAGTCCGCCGTTGTGCGCGGTCGGCGGCGGAGCGTGCGCCGCGTAGGAAATCCGGTTCTGGGCGAGTGGCGCGGTGAGGGCCCGGGAAGACGTGCGCGCCGTGAAGTCCGGCACCGCGGAGAGTCGGCGCACAAGCAGGGTCGGTCTGCCGGAAGCCGCGCTTCCGGCAGACCGCCTCACTGAACGACGGTTCGACAGGCGTGTCAGCGTGTGACGTCGAACGTGGCGGCGCGGGGCACGAACGTCGTGTCCCCGTCCTTGGTCGTCGCCAGTACCGAGACGTACCAGGTGCCCTTGGCCAGGTCGGCCGCCTCCTGTTTCGTGACCTTCTCCCCGTAGGTGCAGCGGGCGGTCTCGTCCGAGGTGCTCCGGCACTTGGCGCTCTCATCCGCCGAGCGAAGCTCCGCCGCGGTCGGGTCGAGCTTCGAACTCGCGGGCCAGGCAAGGACCTTGAGGCTCCGGATGCCTGAGTCGTCGCTCACGTCCACGGTGTAGGTGAGCGAGCCCGCGCTGCCGTCGGACGGAGCCGTGTAGCGAGCCGATCCGTGCTCCAGGGTCGGCTCCGTGGGGCCCGCGGCCAGGGCGAGACCGCCGGCGGCCACTCCGCCGAGGACGACGGCGCCGATGAGCGACGAGAAGAGAATGCGCTTGGACATGGTGATCCCCTTGAACTGGGTGGAGAGTTGGGTTGGATACGCGGAAGAGCGTGGAAGAACCGCTGGTAGAGCCGGTCTTGGAAGTGGTCGTAGAAGCGGTGGCCGACCGCGTTCTCGATGTGATCGAGCCTATGGCCGGGGGCATGGCGCCGTCCTCGCGCTGCGGGACGATTGGTGCGTCGAACCACAGGTAGAGACTCTGCAACCCAGGTAAGAGAACGGAATCCGCCTCCAGCCGGAGTCTGGCCGCTCACCTGCGGCCATAGCCTTGATCCGCCATGAATCGAACCGACGACCGGCTGTTCCCGGTCCTGCTGATCTGCGCCCAGGCCGTGGTGTGGCCCGGGGCGCCGCTGGTGCGCGGGGCCGTCCCGCCCGCGTCCGCCCTTCTCGTGGCGGCCCTGGTCGCCGGAGTGGTGACGGCCGCGCTCGCCCTGCGCCGTACCCGCCCGGTGGCCACCCTCGTCGTGGTCGCCGCCGCCTGCGCGCTGGGTGCCGGGCCGCTGCCGGCCGGGGCGATGGCGGTGCTCGGGACCGCGGGTGCCGCGCTGGCCCTGTTCACCGTGGCGACCGAACGCGACTCCTTCACCGCCGTGCTGTGTGTGGTGGCGCTCGCCGCCTGGCAGTTCCTCCAGGGCATCAGCCTGCACGGGCTCAGCGACCGCGACGGGCTCGACCTCGTCCTGACCGCTCTGCTGTACGCCGCCGCGTGCGGCGCCGGCCTGCTCGTACGGCGGACCCGTCGCGCACGACGAGCGGCCGAACAACTGCTGAAGCGGGCCGAGTCCGAGCGCCACCGGCTCCCGGCGGTCGAACGGCGCCGTATGGAAAGGGAGTTGCACGACATCAGCGCCCACCATCTGACGGCCGTGGTGGTCACGGCGGGAGCGGCCCTCGGGTTGCGCGACCGCCGACCCGAACTGGCCGAGGAGGCACTGGAGTTCGCGGGCGAGACCGGCCGCGAGGTCACCCGCGCGCTTGGCGCGGTACGAGCGCCGGCGCCCTCCCGCGGGGATGTGCCGTCACCTGAGGAACGGCTGCTGGGCCTGGCCGCCGGGTTCCGGCGCCTGGACCAGCGGGTGGACTGCGAGATCGACCCCCTGCCGGACGGCGCCGTCGCGGAGGCGGCGTACGGCATCGTGCGCGAGGCGCTGACCAACGTGGCACGGTATGCCCCCGGCGCGCATACGAGGGTGCTGTGCCGGTACGGGGACACCCGCACCGACGTCGTGGTCACGAGCACGCCCCCGTCGGCCGGTGCGGTGGCGCACGGTGCGGGACTCGGCGGTGGCCGCGGGCAGGGCTTCCTGCGCTCCCGGGCACGGGAGGCGGGCGGCACGGTGCACAGCGGCCCGACGGCGGAGGGCGGTTGGGAGGTACGGGCGGTACTGCCGGGCCGGACGGCCACGACGGTGGAACCGTCGGCGCCGAGGACCTACCGCGTGGCACAGGTGGTGGCGGCGACGGGCCTGGTCCTGCAGCCGCTGCTGCCCGTGCTGGTCATCCGGGCCGAGGACGCGTCGAGCGCGGCGCGGGTATCCGCGGGTGTCTTCTTCGCCCTGCTGGCGGCGGGCCAGGCGGTGGCCCTGCTGTGGCTGCGGAGGGCCCCGCGGACGGCGTACGGGATGCTGCTGGGGCTGGCGCTGTTG
Organism: Streptomyces sp. NPDC050535; assembly: GCF_044457665.1. Classification (NCBI taxonomy): domain Bacteria; kingdom Bacillati; phylum Actinomycetota; class Actinomycetes; order Kitasatosporales; family Streptomycetaceae; genus Streptomyces; species Streptomyces sp. NPDC050535. Next base: position 26,329 of record NZ_JBITHE010000005.1, on the reverse strand, counting down.
TGGCCGGTGGCGATGGCGGTGGGGAACTACAGCGGCCCCGTCCTCCTCCCGCCCGCGCTGAGCCTGTTGGCCACGTGCGCGGCGCTCGCGATGGAACCGACCCGAACCGCAACGCCTCGAAAGGGGCGCGGAGTTGTGTCGAAAGGCGGCTCCGCGGCGAGGGGGATCCCTCATGAGCGGGGCAGCGACCAGCCCCCACCGGCCCCGGCCCGCGGCCACGTCACGACCGTTCTCCGCACGGTCTTCACGGTGCTGGTGCACGCCGTGGCCGCCACCACCGCGGTTCTGGACCGAGGTACGGCCGCTCCCATCTGGGCGGTCGTCGCGGGAGCTACGGTCGGCGCAACCCTCGCAGGCACCGCGGCTCACCTGGCCGGAGGCCTCCGCACCCGGCGCCGACAAGCCGACCGCCGCGCCCACGACGAACGCCTCGCCGCCTGGACCGAGGAGGCCGTCCGCGCCGCCTGGACCGAGCGCCGCCGCATAGCCGCCGGTCTCGAAACCACGGTATTGGCCCGCACCGCCGACATGGTCACCGAGGCGGAGGCGGGCCGACTCGACGCGACAGCGACCCGCGCCCGCGAGGCTCTGGCCGCGATGCGCACCCTGCTCGACACCGTCCGGGAGGGCGAGACAGGGGCCGAACTACGGCCGCAGCCCACCCTCCAGGCGCTCGACCTGCTCGCCCACCAGCTCCGGGCCACCGGCCGGGACATCGAGATACGGCTGACCGACCGTGTACCGGAACGGCTGCCCACCGCCGTCGACCTGGCCGCCTACCGCGCCGCCGAGACGGTGCTCGCGGCCGGCGGCGAGGAGCCCGCGATGCTCGAACTCGACGTGGACAACGGTACGTTGACGCTCACGGCCACTGGTGTGCCCCGCGCCGCCGACTCCGCCGTACGGGAGCGGCTGACCACGCGGGTCGCGGCGCTCGGCGGCACTCTGACCACCGGCCCGCAGGGGACGGTCCGTCTCCGGCTGCCACTCGCCGTCACGCAGGACGACCCGGACAACGAGGAGAGACACCGATGAGCCTCAACGTGCTGGTCGTCGACGACCAGGGCATCGTACGGGCGGGGTTCGCCGCCGTGATCGACGCCGAGGAGGACATGACGGTCGTCGGCGAGGCCGCCGACGGCGCCGCCGCGGTGCGGCTGGCCGAAGAGCTGGCTCCCGACGTCGTCGTCATGGACGTACGCATGCCCGAACTGGACGGCATCGCTGCCACCCGCATCATCACCGGACGGGAGAACGCGCCCCGCGTCCTCGTCCTGACCACCTTCGACCTCGACGCGTACGTCTTCGACGCGCTGCGCGCCGGCGCCTCGGGCTTCCTCCTCAAGGACGTACTCCCCTCCCAACTACTGCAGGGCATCCGGGAGGTGGCGGCCGGCGAGAGCGTACTCGCCCCGTCCGCGACCCGCCGCCTCATCGGCCACTACGCGTCCGGACCACCAGCCGCGGTCCCGGTCGGGAGCTCCCCCGAACTGGACAGCCTGACCGGCAGCCAGCGGGGCGTCCTCACCCTGGTCGCGGCCGGACTCACCAACACGGAGATCGCCGAGCAACTCGGCATCACCGTAGGCACCGTGAAGTCCCACGTGAACGCGCTGCTCCGCAAGCTCGGCCTGCGCGACCGCGTACAGGCGACGATCCTCGCGTACGACCTCGGCCTCGCCCGCCCGAACCCGCCCGGCACCCACCTCTGACCACCCAGACGCAACCAAGGGGTCCCTCCTGATGACCGGTACCGGTACTGATTCCGGCCGATCTGTCCCACGCCGACTGCACGACCACATCGGCGTCGTCGGCCTCGCCTACCTCGGCGTCTGTGCCGTCCTGCTCGCGTGGGCACTGTGGTGACCATCGGCGACAGCTCGGACGAGTCCATGGCCGGCGTCATCCCGCTCCTCGCCACCGCCCCCGCCAGCCTCGTGCTCCTCGTGTTGCCGGACAACAACGTCATGGCCATCATCGCCGTCGCTCTCGGGGCAGCGGTCAACGCCGCGATCATCGGCTGGTGCACCCGCGCACTGCGCCGCGGCGGTCGCCCGGACTAGTCAGCGCACGCGGAGGGCGCGCTGCCCTCGAACCGGACTGGACAACAAACAAACCCCAGGCCACTGACCTGGGGTTCCAACTGGAGCGGGTGACGAGAATCGAACTCGCACTCTCAGCTTGGGAAGCTGATGTTCTACCACTAAACTACACCCGCGAAAGACGCCGGTTGAGCCGGTGTCGAATGCCCGCTCACTCTACCTCATGCCCGACCCCCCGGCGTTGAAGCCGCGGGGTCAGGGTGCGTTTGGGGGGAGGGGACGCGGCTGCGGGGGGCCGGAGTTGGGGCGTACCGTGGGGACGGGAAAGAGGGGCCGTGTGTGACCGGAGTGCCTCCTCGATGGTCATCCTGTTCGTCCCGTAATGTGGAGGTTCGTCGTCAGTCAGACGCGGCTCTTGGGGAAGGGACTCTGAGGACTTGATGGAGCGCACCGTCGTCCGTTGTGCCGAGGGGCACGTGTTCAGCACCGCTTCGTTCCCGATGCAGCAGGCCGAGAGGCTCGGCCCTGGCCGGCTGATCCGGTGTCCGCGATGTGCGCGGCTAAGGAACGTCGTACCGGTCACGCTCGAGAAGCGGTAGCCGGCAGTAGTGGAGAGCAACCAGTAGTTGTCGGCGGCAGCCAGTGGCAGGCATGTGGCATTCAGTGGCAGCCGGCGGTCGGCCGTGGGTGAGGCGTGGGGGACTGTGCGCGATTGCGGACAGCCCCCCGCGTATCCTCGGGGCGTGCTTCTCTCAGACAAGGACATCCGGGCCGAGATCGATGCCGGACGGGTGCGGATCGATCCGTACGACGAATCCATGGTGCAGCCGTCGAGTGTCGACGTGCGGCTCGACCGCTACTTCCGGGTGTTCGAGAACCACCGCTACCCACATATTGATCCGTCCGTCGAGCAGGCGGATCTGACTCGCCTCGTCGAGCCCGACGGGGACGAGCCGTTCATCCTGCACCCCGGGGAGTTCGTCCTCGCCAGTACGTACGAGGTCATCTCACTGCCCGACGATCTCGCTTCGCGGCTTGAGGGGAAGAGTTCGCTCGGGCGCCTTGGCCTCGTCACCCACTCCACCGCCGGATTCATCGACCCCGGTTTCTCGGGGCACGTCACCCTCGAACTGTCGAATCTCGCGACGCTCCCCATCAAGCTCTGGCCGGGTATGAAGATCGGGCAGCTGTGCCTGTTCCGGCTCAGCTCGCCGGCCGAGTTCCCGTACGGCAGCGACCGGTACGGGTCCCGCTACCAGGGGCAGCGCGGCCCGACGGCGTCCCGCTCCTTCCTCAACTTCCACCGGACCCAGGTGTGAGCGGGGACGGCGCGGGCGACGTGCGCGAGAACCTCACCTACGAGGGGTTCGGCGTCGCGGTCCGCGAACTCGCCCAGACGATCGCCGACGACGGGTACGAGCCCGACATCGTGCTCTCCATCGCCCGCGGAGGCGTCTTCGTCGCCGGCGGCCTCGCCTACGCCCTCGACTGCAAGAACATCCACCTCGTGAACGTCGAGTTCTACACGGGCGTGGGCACCACCCTGGACATGCCCGTCATGCTCGCGCCCGTCCCCAACACCATCGACTTCTCCGACAAGAAGGTCCTGATCACCGACGACGTCGCCGACACCGGCAAGACGCTCAAACTGGTCCGCGACTTCTGCGTCGACGCCGTCGCCGAGGTCCGCAGCGCCGTGATCTACGAGAAGCCCCAGTCACTCGTGAAGTGCGAGTACGTGTGGAAGCGGACCGATGAGTGGATCAACTTTCCGTGGAGTGTGTTGCCTCCAGTACATAAGTCGGGGGAAGCGGCCAAGCCAAACACGGAAGCTCTCTGACCTGTGGCTTAGCTCGGACACGCAGCGATCACGCGGGATCGAAGTAGATGATCTCCGTGGGTCGACCGACCATCGCCGGATTCGCCCATTCACTTGAATGTCCTGGGACCTGCCAAACCATGTAGGGGGTCCCAGCGAAGATTGCCTGAACAACCCGGCCAGATGGGTAGCGCCGTGGCGACGGAGCGGGCCGTCCTGCCTTCGGCCTGGTGCGCGACGGGGCAGTCGCCTGACGGCGACGCCCAACGGTGGCTTCGTACTCGACACCGTCGTGTATGTACGTCACGGAATAGATCCGCTTGTCAGACGGCGGTACCTCGCACCGTGCGGCCTTCGCGAGGATGGCGTACTGCGCCTCGATCTCGATCTCGGAGCTGGGCTCCGGAAGGAAGAACTCCATACTGCAGTTATAGGCCTAAGCCTCACTGTCTGCCGCTGATCGGCGAGGTTGAGGTCAGTTGCCGAAGAAGTGCAGGGCCGGATCTCTGACCTGCGGCCGAGTAATCGTTCAAGGCTGCGACTGCGGCTTAGCTGTCGGTGGTTGTCAGCGTTGGTCGTCGTTGAGCAGCCTTTGACGGCCCCAGGGCTGCCCGGAGTCGCTTCCTCGCCCCCTGATGTCACTGCCGAGTCCTAGGCTGCTGACAGTCACGGTGTACGCAGCGAACGGTGAGGGGAACGCGGTTGGTTTCATGGCTTACGCCGCTTCTGGGGGGCATAGTTGTTGTGGCCGCTGCGGCAGCGGGACCATTGGTCACCGGCATCATCCAGAATCGTCGCGACGCTCGACTTATCGCTGACCTTGAACGCAATTGGGAATTGCTAGGCAAGCTGAGAGCTGGGCCTCCGGATCAGTGGACTCACGAGATTGCTCAGCTGGACGCCCTGATCAGGAGCCAGCTTGGAGCAGTTGCGTCCCGGCAATCCCGATACGTTGCGCATCGACGGAACTGGGCGAGCTTGGGCGCCGTGTGCATGATCATAGTGATCGGGTTTCCGCTGCTTTGGTTGCTTGTTCTTCCAGGGGTCTGGTGGTCGTGGGTCCTGTTTAGCGTGTTGCTTGTCCTTGTGGTGTGCCTCTGCATCATCGGCCTACAGCAGACGTTCAACCCGCCAGATGAGCCTGCCCCGGAAGACCCTGCGACTGGTGGTCAGAGCTGAATCCGGTGCAGTCTCGATGTGTGAGTGAACCCCTGAGCGATCTTGAAAACCGTTGTGGCAGCGATGTCACCGTGGGTTCAAATCCCACACCCACCGCACGTGAACGGCCCCTTACCGGAATTCGGTCGGGGGCCGTTCTCATGCGCGCTGTCCGCCAACCACCGTGGTTCCCCGTCAGCTACCGCTCGATCGGGCACGGCAAAGGCACGGTCACCTTCTGATCCGTAGCTCTATGTGGATCGGTCGCTGAGGGGTGTTCCGGTTAGCCGGAAGTGCCTGAGGGGGGCTGGAGGTGGGGGGCTGTTGCTGGGGTTGCTGTATCCGGTTGCTGTACGGCCTCGGCAGCGACACGGGCGTAGGCGAGGTTGCTACGGCTAGTCAGGGTGTCGGGATGCGTGTCGCCGAGCACCTGCTCGTACTGGGCGAGCGTGGCCTCGAACAGAGGGATGGCCCTTCTGTGGTCCCCCGCCGAATGGTAGGCGCTGGCGAGGTTGCTGCGGCAGGTCAGGGTGCTGGGATGCGTATCGCCGAGCACTCGCTCGCGCTGGGCGAGCGTGACCTCCAACAGAGGGATGGCTCGCCCCAAGTCCCCCGCCAAAAGGTAGGCGTGAGCGAGGCTGTTGCGGCAGGTCAGGGTGCTGGGATGGGTATCGCCGAACACTTGCTCGTACTGGGCGAGCGTGACCTCCAACAGAGGGATGGCCCTCCTGTGGTCTCCCGCAGACCCGTAGGAGTTGGCGAGGTTGCTGCGGCTAGTCAGGGTGCTGGGATGCGTATCGCCGAGCACCCGCTCGCGCTGGGCGAGCGTGACCTCCAACAGAGGGATGGCTCGCCCCAAGTCCCCCGCCAAAAGGCAGGCGCAGGCGAGGTCGCTGCGACAGGTCAGCGTGTCGGGATGCGTATCGCCGAGCACCCGCTCGCGCTGGGCGAGCGTGACCTCCAACAGACGGATGGCCCTCCTGTGCTCCCCCGCAGACCGGTAGGCGTTGGCGAGGCTGTTGCGGCAGGTCAGCGTGTCGGGATGGGTATCGCCGAACACTTGCTCGTACTGGGCGAGCGTGACCTCCAACAGAGGGATGGCCCTCCTGTGCTCCCCCACAGACCCGTAGGCGTAGGCGAGGTTGCTGCGGCTTTGCAGGGTCCCCACGTGGGTATCGCCGAGCAACTGCTCGCGCTGGGCGAGCGTGACCTCCAACAGAGGGATGGCCCTTCTGTGGTCCCCAGCCGAATGGTAAGCGTTGGCGAGGTTGTTGCGGCTTTGCAAGGTGTCGGGATGGGTATCGCGGAGCAGTTCCTCGCGCTGGGCGAGCGTGGACTCGAACAGAGGGATGGCTCGCCCCAAGTCCCCAGCCGAATGGTAAGCGTTGGCGAGGTTGTTGCGGCTTTGCAAGGTGTCGGGATGGGTATCGCGGAGCAGTTCCTCGCGCTGGGCGAGCGTGGACTCGAACAGAGGGATGGCTCGCCCCAGGTCCCCCGCCGAAAGGTAGGCGTGAGCGAGGTCGTTGCGGCAGGTTAGGGTCTCGGGATGGGCATCGCCAAATGCCCGCTTACGTTGGGCGAGAGCGGCCTGGAACAGCGGGATAGTGCGGGCGGTGTGGCCCTGCTGGTCGAGACGGTAGGCAGCGGTGATATATCCGTCGGCGAGTGGAGCGTTGTCGTGTCCTGGCGGGGTGGTCGCAGCAAGGGTGACCAGGTGGGGTGTGAGCGCGTCCCACTGCCTTTCGGTTGTGCTCTCCTGGCCTGGAGGCGGGGCCAGGTGGTGGAGGACCGTTTGTTCGGCCCTGTCGCGTCCTTGAAGGTGCCGGGGCGGCTGGGTGCCGTCAGTGCCCAGGGAGCTGCGTAGGACGGTTTGAACCAGTCGGTGTATGCGCAGTGCAGTCCCCGTGTCGGTGACCATGCTGTAGGCGGCCAGGGTGCCGATGGCTTCTGCGGTGTCGTCCGCGTCGGTGCCGGGCAGGTTGAGCAGCGCGTGCGGGATGTCATCGGGGGCGAGCCAGGCGGCAGTGTGCAGTACCTCCACAGCCAGCGGATCTTCCTCTTCCAAGGCGTGGAGAGTGACGCTCCATACTCGAATGATGGTGCGTTTCCGGTCGATGCCGTGGGCGGCCTTACCGAGTTTGGTGCCCAAGCGACGGCGATAGGCGTCGAGACTGATGCCTCGGTTCTGGGCCAGATAGGCGCCAGCCTGTTTGATCGCCAGAGGAAAGCATCCCAAGTCGGTGGTGAGGGCGTGAGCGTCCGCCTGCTGCCGTGGCGTGGGTGTGGCGCCCTTGAATATGAGACGGCACAGCAGGGTCGTTGCATCGTCGGGATTGAGGTTGCCCAGTGTCAAGGTGGGGGCGCTGTCGGGCCAGCCCGTGGCGCGCCGACTGGTGGCCAGGTGGTGCCCTTGGTGAAGTGCGCCAGTGTACGGGGCGAGGTCGTCGGGATCCTCGACGTTGTCGTAGACCAGCAGCCAGCCCGGATGCCAGGCCAGCCACTGCATCGCCCACGCTACTTGCGATTTGCGCTCAGCCGTGGCCGCCAAGTCGGGGACCAAAGCCTGGGTGAGCTCAGTTAGGGATGTCTCGATCTCGTTGGGGGAGGCGGCGTTGATCCACCAGATCAAGGTGTAGTCGTCACGGTGGCGGTGGGCATAGCGCAGGGCCAAGGTGCTCTTGCCGATCCCGCCCAGCCCGTGCACCGCCCCGCTCTGCGTGATCGCACTTTCGCACTGATCCGTCAGGATGTGCCGGAGCCAGGTGAGCTCTTCCTCACGGCCCAGGCAGAGCGTGGCCGGGGGCAGGTTCGAGGTGCCCGGGGCCGCGGTGACCCTATTCGCGGCGTACAGCGCCCTGGCCGGCAGGACGTTCACATCGCCTGTGTAGGCGTCTCTGATTTGCTGGGCCCCGATCGCCCGCTCACCGGGGGTCTCGATCCGAAGCCTGTACGCGGCATCATCCGTACTCATGGCCGCGGCTGGAGGTGACCGTCACCGGTGATCGCGGTGTCGATGTGCTGGGCGGCAATCGACCGCTTGCCGGACGCTGTGATGTTGAACGTGCCCGCCGCCGGGGTTGGCAGCAGGGCGGCCAGTTCCTCCCGCAGGCCGGGATCGTCCTGCAACGCGCGCCTGAGTAGCCTGCTCAGCACCGCTGTGGAGTACGCGTCGTTCTGCTCGTCGGCGGCCTCGTCCACCACGCGTTTCAACTCGGCCTGGCCCGCCTCGTCCCTGCGGCGCCAGACCAGTTGAAGGATCCGCTGCCCGAGACCCACCGTGGCGTCGGCAGCAACGTCCTGGGCCCGGGTCAGTACCGCTGCCCCGTAAGCCCCCACCGCGGCCGTCAGGCACGGGCCTGCCTGCTCGACCAACGGCACGATTTCAGCACTCACTTGATCCCCCGATCTGCGCAGCTTCGAAAGAACCCAGCGTAGAAACGCTGCCCCTGTCTTGAAGCCAAAACGCCCGAAGCGCCCGCCCCGGTTCCTGCGCGCCCATGCTGGATTTCCCGCCTCACACCATCAGCTTGGGAAGCTCAGGTGACTTGGCGGCTAGTTCCGTGTCTGACCAGGCGAAATGCCGCCATGGGTACCATTGTTCCTGTCGTGGCTTTCCCCGTGATTTACCGTGAGTTCCCGCCTGTTCTGGCACGACAGTGGCACGGCGGATGATCGCTGTTGCTGTGCTGCGGGAGCCCACCTGTACGACCTCAACTTACGTCCGGAGGCTGGTACCTGCGGCGATACTTCGTGATCCCCCTCTGAGCTGGGGGAGATCTGACGTCAACTGTCGTCGTTGGTCGTCGCTGACTGCTGTCGGACGGCCCAGAGACGGCCTGACTCAAAGCTCCGATGAGCCGCTAGCCGGCTGTCGAGCTCTGTGCAGTTGCTCGGGGGATAGGGCACACCTTGCAGTGGGCTTCGGCCCCACCTGTGCCGGTCACATACCTGATGGCGTGACTCGGTGTGTTCCTGCACGGCCGCCACACTTGAGTCGCCTCCGGCTCTCTGTTAACCAGCCATCCTAGGAAGAACGCCAACAAGAAGGCGCCTACAAGCGTGAGTAGCAATATGAGGAGGAGGGTTTGCGTGCTCATCATGCGCGGACTCCTGCGTATCAGGATGGCCCCCGAAGGCTGGCCTCCTAGCGTCGCATCTCACCCCAGAGTGACATGAGTAGGCGCAGGGAGCATCGCCCCGGCGCATTCGTAGCGTGTGCGCTCCCTTCTCGCGGTCCGTGGCACATCGGGCGGCATGTGACTTTGGCCAGGAGCCGCGATGGGGCGAGTGATCGTGATCCCACTGGCTTCGGGTGAGTCAGGGCTTACCGCCCCCAAGTCTGCTTCCTCAAAAGCGAGTTGGGGCGTGTCGATGTTTCACGTGAAACCAACGACCTGCCGCACCTGCCCCCTCCTTTACCCACCACTCAACCCAGCTCCCATCCCGTCCGCCGTCGACCCACACACCGTGGAGCAGGCGTGGTTCAGGGCGTCAAGGTGGAGCGCGCCACTGTACGAACGACCTTGACGCCCTGGGCCTCGTCTGCTCGGCTCTGCCTGGGTCGACGGTGGACGGGATGGGAGCCTACGACGCTCGCCACGATCGGCCGGCACTCGCGAGCGCAGCCCCCTCCATCCCAGAGTCTGAGCGCCCCCGCCAGAGGCATGTCCTTGTTGTGGTGCCAAGTCTCGACTCATGGCTACCGGCCCTATCCACATGTGGGCGCGCGTCGGCGCAGCCCGCCGGAGCGGGCCGAAGGCAGGAGCGGCGGCGGAGCGGAGCCGTGGAGCGCGCCCGGCGGAGCGGAGCGCAGCCGGGACTTGAACCAGTAGAGAAAGTTGTAACTCAGTCGGACACGTGGGGCTTGTCGGGTCTCGGTTGATGCTTGACGCCGGGGTTGCAGTTGGTGCGTGACGCTCGCTGGGGTTCAGGTGCTTTGGCCTACGCTTCGGCTCATGGGGGCAATGAACTGGAGCGGTGTCCGTAAGCGAGTTGAGGAGTTGTCTCGCGCGGATCGGGCACGGCAAGTCTTTGACGCCTGGGACCGGTACGGGGCACGTGGCCATCACTTCCGGCTTGCTGATCCACTCTCGGAATCAGAAGTCAGCGAGTCAGAGGCTCAGTGGGCCCTTGAGCTACCCGAGGACTACCGGGGCTTTCTGCTTGAGGTTGGCGCCGGCGGCGCTGGGCCGGGCTACGGACTCAGCTCCTTGAGTCGGAGCGACGCCGGGTGGCTGTGGACCGACGTGGGCGGCGGCATGCTGCACGACCGGTTGCGGTTCCCTTTCCCGGCAGCGGAAGAAAGCGCACTGGTCCAGGCCGAGCACAGTGCCAAGGAGCCTGTGGAGTCTGCCTTTGAGGATGAGGACGCGTTCCGTGAGGCCTATCGTGCCTGGTTGGAGGAGGATGAGGCGCTCTTCGACTGGTCGACGTCCGGCGCGGTGAACCTCAGCCACGAGGGCTGCGGTTACTGCTCCTGGCTCGTCGTCTCCGGTCCGCAACGTGGCCGTATGTGGCTTGACGAGCGGGCGGGAGACGGCATCTTCCATCCCCTCGGAGCGCCGCACGTGCAGGCCGAGTTTGCAGACTGGTACCTCGACTGGGTCGAGAAGTCCGAGGCTGCCGCCCGACGCCCTCGCTAGGAGCGCTTGAACTCCTTTGCGCAGTCTGGGAGTTCTACGGCATGGCGATGTGCGAGCGGCAGGAAGAGCACGGGGCGGATCGTCCATGTGATGCGGGTGCTGGTGTGCGTGACGGAGACCGTGCAGGGCTCGGAGCACAGGAGAGCCCTCCTTGTCTCGGCACGACCTTCGTACAGCCAGGCCCATGCCTCGTCGGAGGCTTCCGGGTCGAGCGCTGGTGAGATGGTGCGGAGCGCGACTGCAACCCATCTGTCTGCCTGGGGTGCCGAGTAGGCGTCGAAGGATGCCAGGAGGGACGGCCATCCTGTCTCGGCAATGTCTTGGGTCCAGCATTCGCACCAGTAGCCGCGGCGGGGCTTGTCCATCAGCACGGGTGACCTCCTGGCCGAGCATCGACGAAGAGTTCTGCGGTGACCGTGTAGCCGCCGTTGCTGTCGTGGACGACCACCCGGTGGGCGATGGCACTGACCATGCCTAAGCCCCGGCCGTGTTCAGCGTCCTCGTCCTGGTGCTCGACCTTCGGGGCATTGCCGTTGCCCCCGCCGTCCGTGACCGAGAGCGCGACGACCTGCGCGGACACCGCGAGCGCCAGATGGAAGCTGCCGGACTCCTGGCCGCTGGCCGTGTGGAGGATCGCGTTCGTGCTCAGCTCGCTCACGATCACCTCGGCATCCTCGGCCAGGGGTGAGCCTCTGAGGATGTCCCGTGTCCAGCGGCGCGCTCGGCTCACCTCTTCTGGGAAACCTGGGCAAGTGAGGCCCCAGACCCGAGCGGTGCTCGTATACTCGTGCATACAAGTTCCTTTATGCTGGTAGGCCGCCATGTGCAGCGGGTTCGGGCTAGACGAGTTTCACGCCGTCGTGGGCGCGGATGGCCGGCGGGGATGCCCCGTCGAGGGAGTCGAGTGCGTCCAGGACGCGGATCGCGTATGCCTCGTCGGCGAGTTCGGTGACTTCTTCGCGTGTGGCCCAGCGCAGTGCGCGGGTCTCATCCCCGGTGGCGGGCGTCCCGTCGGCGGCTTCGCAGCGGAAGACCAGCGAGACGATCAGGCCTGTCATGTTCTTGTAGACGCCGGTGAGGGTCGCGGGAAGCGCGATCTTGATTCCGGTTTCTTCGAGGACTTCTCGTTGCAGTGCCTCGGGAATGGTTTCGTCGCGTTCGAGGACGCCGCCCGGAGGTTCCCACTGACCGTTGTCGCGACGCTTGATCAAAAGGGCCCGGCGCTGGTCGTCGATGATCACTCCGGCAACGCTCACGGAGTGCGGACGGTCAGTGCTCACGTTCCTCTGCCCTCTCGGATGGCTAGGCTCTCCACCGTAGCAACAAAACTCGCCCACTCGTCTAGATACCTAAAGGAGTAAACGTGACCTCACTCCCGACCAGCCAGCTCGGCGACCTGGACCCCACGAGCGACCGTGCGGTGTTCCGGCAGATCGCCGACCAGCTGCGCGAGGCCATCGACCGTGGGCGATTCACCGAGGGAGAAAAGCTGCCCTCGGAAGCCGAGCTCGTCGACCACTACGGGGTATCCCGTATGACGGTCCGAAACTCCTTCTCCATCCTCCAGGGCGAGGGCCTGGTGCACGCGGAGCACGGCAAAGGCGTCTTCGTACGGCCGCGCCCGCCCGTCCGCCGGCTGGCCTCCGACCGGTTCGCCCGGCGCCACCGCGAGCAGGGCAAGTCCGCGTTCATCGTCGAGGCCGATGCCGCGGGCAGTCACCCCCAGGTCGACAGCCTTGAGGTCAAGGAGGAGAAGGCCAGCCAGGACATCTCCACTCGCCTCGGTTCCGTGCGGCGCGTACTCGCACGTCGGCGCCGGTACCTGCTCGACGGCCGTCCGGTCGAGTTCGCCGCCTCGTACCTCCCGCTCGACATCGCGCGGGGCACTCAGATCGCTGAGCCCAATCCCGGACCTGGCGGCATCTATGCCCGCCTTGAGGAACTGGGCCACCGCCTCGACCACTTCGAGGAGGAGATCCGGGCCCGGATGCCCTCGCCTTCCGAGGTGAAGACGCTCCGGCTGGCTGCCGGTGTGCCGGTGATTCACCTGATCCGTACCGCGTACGACACCGACGGGCGGGCCGTAGAGGTCTGCGACACGGTCATGGCGGCGGACGCGTACGTGCTGTCGTACCAACTTCCGGCGACGTGATCGTGTGGCCAGTAGCGGGCAGACGTCAGGCAGTTGGCTCGTCCATGCCCACGGCGGCGGGCGGCTCGAACATCGAGCTGATGTTGTTCCACATGAAGTCTTCTCGCCAGTCCGATGTGCCGGCCGCCCAGCCGAGCAGCGCTCGGAGCACCTTCTTCTGCGAGACGGTCTGCGTCTGGTAGTGCTCCGCCGCAACGCCGTCCCGGTACTCCAGTTGGTACGTGTTGTTCTCACGCATCAGAACCTGGATGTACCAGTCACCTGCGAGATCCTCGTCCTGCCGTTCGACGACCATGTGCTCGTTGTCGCGCCCCAGGTTGGCGAGCATGGTGCCTATCGCGGGCTTCGAAGGGCGCTTCACCGTGTGACCTCGGGCGTTCGTGGCAATCAGCATGATCAGATCGTGCCGTACGGGTCTGACAGTCGGGGTTGCCGAGTCGGGCGCGCGGTCTATCCTCCTCAACTCGTATGCTCCAACAGGCATACTCGTATAGACGAGTGGGCAAGTTGTGTGGCAGGGTGGTCGTCGTTCCCGGAGATCGGGTTCGAAGGCTGCAACTCATATAGACGAGTAGATAGGAAGAAATCTTGCGCACCATCCGTGTGGAGACCGCCGCCGCGACGATCCTGCTGACCGAAGCTCCCGAGCCGAAGGTCCGCGACCGTCAGACCGGCGAGATCGCCAAGGACGTCGTAAGCGGCGAAGCGTTGATGACGCTCGGCGTCGTCTACATCGAGGAGGGGGAGTCGTCGCTCATCAAGGTCACGGTTCCCGAGAGTGGTGTCTCCGAGGGGCTCGCGCTCGGAGCTCCCGTCTCGCTGCCGGGGCTGGTCGCCCGGCCGTGGGAGAGCGTGTTCAACGGGCAGCAGCGGCACGGGATCGCGTTCCGGGCCGCCGCTGTAACCCCGGCTGCCTTCCCGGCTGGCATAGGGGCCACGGCCTGATGACCGACCTGACAACGCTTCTGGAGGTGGGTGGTCCTGTCGCCGCGCTCGGCGGCGGGGCTGCCTACGCCCGGGCCCAACACCCCGGCGTCTACTGGTCCGCGGTCGGCCTGCCGATTTCTACGGCCCGGCTGCTCACCTCGTACAGCTCGGTCATGGAAGCCTGCGGGCTGACCGTGGCTCCGTCCCGACTGCGAGTGGTGGCGGTCAAGGCCACCACCCGACGTGAAGTCCGCCCCGTACCGCCCCGTCGGGGCATCATCCGGCCCACCTCGACCGGGCTGCGGCTATGTCTGCGGCTCGCCCCCGGGCAGGAACCCGCCGACGTCGCCGCCTCGGCCGAACGGCTGCGGCACGCCTGGGGAGTTCACGCCGTCTACGTCACGACCGTCAAGCCGGGTGTGGTCGAGCTGCGGCTCGTCGGCTTCGACGTACTGCGGAACGTGAAGATGCCGCGCAAGGCCGTGTCCGGGCTCCTGAAGGTCCCCGTGGCTCTGCGGGAGGACGCCACTCCCTTCGTACGGGACTACCGGGCCGTTCCGCACCAACTGACCCTCGGCGCAACGCTGTCCGGCAAGTCCATGTACCTGCGCCACCTCGTCACCGGGCTCGCCCGGCAATCTGTCGCCCTGGTCGGCATCGACTGCAAGCGGGGCGTGGAGCTGGCGCCGTTCGCCTCGCGGCTCTCGGCACTGGCGACTGATCCAGCGCAGGCGGCCGAACTGCTGCCGGTGCTCATCAAGGAAATGGAGGACCGGTACGACCTCATCAAGGCACGACAGGGCATCGCGCCGGGTATGCCCGCCGAGGAGATCACCTCGGACGTCTGGGGCCTGCCCGAGCACGAACGCCCGGTACCGATCGTGCTGTTCGTCGATGAGGTGGCCGAACTCTTCCTCGTGGCCACCCGCAAGGATGAGGAACGGCGGGACGAGATGGTCACTCAGCTCATCCGGCTCGCTCAGCTCGGCCGTGCCGCCGGGATCTACCTGGAGGTCTGCGGACAGCGGTTCGGCGCCGAACTGGGCAAGGGCGCGACGATGCTCCGGGCCCAGTTGACCGGCCGTGTCTGCCACCGCGTCAACGACGAAGCCTCCGCCAAAATGGCACTCGGCGACATCGCCCCCGAGGCAGTCTCCGCCGCCTGCGCCATCGCTCCCGAGCGGCCCGGCCTGGCCGTGGCCGGTGACACCTCCGGTGGCTGGTCCCGCATCCGTACGCCGTACCTGTCCCTCGGCGATGCCGCCGAGGTCTGCCGGGAGTCCGCGCACCTGGTGCCCGACCTGCCCGCGCTCAAGCCCTTCCGTCCCGACGTGCCTGTACGACCTGTCGAGTCTCCGAAGCCGGTCGTCCAGCCGCGTCCAGTGACCGACTGACCTTCCCCTCCCAACCCCGGTCGGCGTGACCGCCCTCGCGCCAACTCCCTACCCCTCCCATGCCTGAATCCGGAAGGAGCCGCATCATGCGTGCCCAACTGGCCCGTGTCGACGCGGTGCTCGTCCAAGCGGTCATCGCCGCAGCGCTGTCCTTCGCCCACCTGCACGACATCGCTGCGGCGGCCGGTCAGGGCGGATGGAAAGCGTGGGCGTATCCCATCTCCGGCGACCTGCTGCTCGTCGCCGCCTGGCGCCGACTGCGGACCGGTGACGCGAAAGCCGCCGGGTGGTGCTGGTTCGTCATCGCACTGACCGCATCCCTCGGAGCGAACGTCGCCACCGCCGGACTCCTCGACATGAACCAGGTGCCGGCCTGGCTCCGCATCCTCGTCGCGGGCTGGCCTGCGGTCGCCTTCCTCGGCGGAACGTTCCTCGCCCACTCGACGCCCACAACCGCTGAGGACGCCGTGGGCCAAGAGGACGACGCCGAACCCGTACCCGAGCCACCTGCGCAACCCGCCGTGGATCCAACACCCGCCCGGCCCGCCGTGCCCGTCCCGGCCGCCCTGGTCGAGCACGCCCGAAAGGTAGCCGCCGAGCACCAGACCCGTACGGGAGCGGTCATCGACACCCCGACCCTCCGCGCACGCCTCGGCGTCCCCGCACCCATGGCCGAGGCCATCGCCGCTCACCTCTGAAAGGAGATCCGCTGTGACCGCCAACCGCCGCTTCCGCTCCGTCACCCGTATCGGCCCCGTTCAGGTCGGCACGTCCTACGACGGCCGGGGCCGAGAGAAGCACACCGCTGCCTGCACCGCTCCGCGCTGCGGCTTCTCCGCCGACTACGACAGCCGCGCCGCCGCCGAACTGGCCGCCCGTACCCACCAATGCCCCGTGCGCTGAAAGGACTTACCCCTTGACCGTCAGCCTGCCGCTCGTTGTCGTCCTCGGCTTCTTCGCCTGGGGAGCGGTCAAGTTCCTCGGCGTCCGTACCTGGATCGTCGTCCTGATCGCCCTGTTCGGCTTCTGGCTCTCGCAGACCTTCATGGCTCCGGCCATCGAGTCCGGCACGCGCTCTGGCGTGGACGTCATAAACGGCTCACACGACTAGACGAGTAGATGAGAAGAGGGCTCGCCGTGTTCCTGCCCAAGTACCCCGACAACCCGCCCCCGCCGCCCGCACACACCCACACCCCGGCCGATCCGGCACCCGTGCGACGCGCGGCCCCGCAGATCTCCATCAGCACCGGAGCGGTCGCGGCCGTCCTCGTCGGCGGAGTCGTCCTGACCGCGCTCCTGGCGGCCGTCGCCGTCACGGCCATATCGGTCGCCGTCGCCGCCGTGGTCCTGCGCTCGATGCTCCGCGACCAGCACCGCCGCTGAAAGCCACTGATCAGCAGACCCCCGGGACGGCCTCGATACCGCCAAGCATCCGCCGCCCCGGGGGCCCTACCCCTCCTGACCGAAGCCAGAAGGAGAAAGCCATCATCACCCGCTCCACCCCGGCCCCGCTGCCCGAACTCGCTGAGCTGGCCGCGTTCGGCACCATGCCCGGACTCCTCCGCCAGCTCTCCGGCCTCGGCGGCTGCACCCACCCGATCCGCCTCGACGGCCACCGCACCGAGTACGACGTGAACACCCGAACCGGCGAGATAGGCAACGTCCTCCACCGCCTCGACTCCTCCACTCTCCCGGCCGGTCACCTCCTGGTCCGCTGCAACAACCGCCGTACGACGCGCTGCGCGGCCTGCGCCGAGGTCTACCGCCGCGACACCTTCCACCTGATCACCTCCGGCCTGCGCGGCGGCAAGGGCACCCCGGAACGTGTTGCCGCACACCCCCGGGTCTTCGCCACCTTCACCGCACCGGGCTTCGGCCCCGTCCACAACCGCCCATCCAGCCCATCCGGCCCGGCCGGTTCGGTCCGGCGCTGCCGGTGCGGCGTTCGCCACGACCAGGACGACGCCGCGCTCGGCACCCCGCTCAACCCGGACACGTACGACTACGAAGCAGCCGTGCTCTGGAACGCGCACGCCGGGGCCCTGTGGCGCCGCTTCTCGACCTACCTGCGCCGGGAGGTCGCCAAGCGAGCTGGGCTCTCGCAGCGCGCGTTCCGCGAGTACGCCCGGGTGTCCTTCGCCAAGGTCGCCGAGTACCAAAAGCGCGGCGCCGTCCACTTCCACGCCGTCATCCGCATCGACGGACCCGAGGGCGGCGACACCCCACCTCCCGCCTGGGCCACCGCCGAGCTGCTCACCGACGCCATCGGTGCCGCCGCGGCCCATGTCCGCGTGGACGGACCAGTCATCGACGGACGCGCCCACAGCTTCACCTTCGGCCGCCAACTCGACGTACGCACCATCCGCAGCAAGGACTTCGACGGCGGCCAGGAACTGACCGACCGCGCCGTAGCCGCGTACATCGCGAAGTACGCAACCAAGGGCGCCGAAACCGCGACGGGAGCCCTCGACCGCCCGCTGAAGTTCCTCGCCGAACTGGCCCAACTCGACATCAGCGACCATGCCCGCCGACTGATCCGAACCGCATGGACCCTCGGTGCACGCAAGGAACTGGAAGACCTCCGGCTCCGAGCCTGGGCCCACATGCTCGGCTTCCGCGGCCACTTCTCCACCAAGTCCCGCCGCTACTCCACCACCCTCGGCGCCCTCCGCGATGCCCGCGCCGAATGGCGCCGCGTCCAAGCCGCTGCAGCCCCCGAGGGCGAGACCGACACGACCCTCGTCCTCTCGCACTGGGCCTTTGCCGGAACCGGCCTGTCCGCCGCCGAAGCCTGGCTGGCTGCATCCCTCGAACCCGCACCCGGAACAGAAGGAGAGCCCACCAAATGACTGACTGCCACCTGGCTGGCACAACTTGCTGCTTCCGGAGGGCTGGCTGATGGCCGACAACAAGTCCCCGCAGCAAGTACGGAAGTCCGTGATGACGAAGGACGAGTGGATCGCGAAGCACCTACGGCGTGCTCCGGCCAGGGATGAGCAATGGGTGCGGCGCCTCCTTGTACTCCAGGGGCGGGCCTAGTCATGGCTCTCAAGGTCGCCGTCTATACGCGGATGTCCAGGGACGATGACGGTGATGGGCTCGGCGTTGCACGCCAGCGGGAGGACTGCGAGCGACTTGCGGAGCTGCGAGGTTGGGACGTCGCGAAGATCTACGAGGACAACGACGTCTCCGCGTTCAAGCGGAACGTACGGCGCCCTGAGTTCGAGTTGGTCTTGAGCGACTTGGCGGACGGTCTGATTGACGGAGTCGTGGCGTACGACCTCGATCGGCTCGCCCGCCAGCCGAGGGACCTTGAACGCCTCATCGACCTCTACGACGAGCGCAAGCGACGTGTGTTCGCCACCGTCACCAACGACGTGAACCTCTCCACGGCCGATGGGCGCACCATGGCCCGAGTCATGGTGGCGTTCGCCAACAAGTCGTCCCATGACGCTTCGCGCCGAATCCAGCGCAAGCACCTTGAGTTGGCCCGGCAGGGCAAGTCGAGCGGTGGTCCCGCGCCTTATGGCTGGCTGAAGGGCGGACGCAAGGTCGACCCCGAAGCCGCTGAGCACATTCGTGTTGCCCAGCTACAGCTACTGGCCGGCGTGCGGATCGGGACCATCCGCACCGACTGGCAGAGGAGAGGACTTGGGCATCCCCGCGAGGGGACGACTCGGACCGCTCATCACCATGTCGAGCACATGTTGACCAACCCGCGCCTGTGCGGATACCGCACCTACCGCGGAGAGATCCTCCTCAACGATGCCGGCCAGCCGGTCATCGGCGAGTGGGAGACGATCAACACCGTCGAAGAGTGGGAAGCGGTCTGCGCTGTCGTTGCCGAGCGCAAGCGGAGAGACCCTGGCCGAATGCTGGCACGGAAGTATTTGCTGTCCGGCATCGCACGCTGCGGGCTGTGCCACACCAAGATCCGAGGGCAGGTCAACAAACGTCGCAAGCCCGGTTCCAAGGCCGCCACGTTCACGTATCAGTGCTCGGTGGTCAACGGTGGGTGCGGACAGGTCGGACGCGTTGGTGATCCCGTCGACGAGTTCATCATCAGCCTGATTCTCGCGGAGCAGCGTCAGAAGGCTGCCGACAGTGCTGCCGACCCGGTGGAGCAGTGGCAGAAGACAGGCGAGCTGGCCGGCGTCGAGGCTGATATCGCTGAACTGACCCAAGCCGCGAGGGCCAAGAAGATCACTGTCTCGACCTTGCTCCAGCTCCTGCCCGACCTGGAACGGCGTCGTGACGAGCTGAAGTTCGAACGCGGACGGTTCAACAAGGAACGGCAGCAGGCGAAATCGCTGAGTGCGGACATCGGCGAGGACTTCCGATCGCTCCCCATCGAGCGTCAGCAAGCGCTGATCCTGCACAGCCTGTCAGCCGTGCTGATCCATCCCGCAGGGCGCGGGAAACGCAAGTTCGATCCGAGCTTGATCGAGCCGGTCTGGCGCTGACTTGCTCGCGAAGTTCCGGATCTGTTCCAAGAAGGTGCCTGGGGCCCTCAGCTGATCGAGCTGAGGGCCCCAGGGCGTTGCCGTGCGTCGCTGACCTGCGGCGATGGCTCGTCGGCAACGACCCTCATTAGGTCAACGACGCCTGGAGCGTCGAGCAGCCTGTGGTGAAGAGGGCCGGGCAGGTTCTCGACGCGTAGGCAGGCGTAGGGGCGGTGCAGGCCGTACGGAGAAGGGCCCCGGTCGAGTCGTCGACCGGGGCCCTTCCCATCCCGTCTACCGCTTCCGCCACACCGTCAAGAACGTCTAGAACGTCCCCAGCTTGATGATCGAAAGAATCGCGATCAGCTGGATCGCCGAGGAGGCGAGGGCCTTTGGCCAGGGGAGGTCGTGGGACTTGCTGACCATGAGGGTCAGCAGGGCGCCCGCGGCGAGCCAGGTGGCCCAGCCCAGGAGCTGGACGAAGGACTCGTCGCCACCGAAGAACATGGCGACGACCAGCCGCGGGGTGTCCGTGAGCGACATGATCAGCATGGAGAGGCCGACCGTGGGCTGCCAGGCGCCGTCGCCGCCGAGCTGGCGGGCGAGGGTGTGGGTGACCACGCCGAGGATGAACGTGCTGAGGACGATCGCGATGGCCGTAGACAGGACGATCGGGATCGCGTTGGAGAGGGTGGCGTTTATCGCGTCCTCGCGGGCTCCGTCGAAGCCGAAGACGGCGAGCAGGCCGTAGAGGAACGTCACGATGAGGGCCGGGCCCCACATCGCGTAGTCGCGCATCTGGAGGAAGGTCTTGTTGGGGCGGGTGATGACGCCCTTCAGCAGGTCCTTCCAGTGCAGGCGCGGGCCGACCGGCGGGGCCGAGGCCTGGCCGGCGCGGTACGTGTCGCCCTGGTTGTAGTGGTCCTCGTCGATCGAGAAGGCGTGGGTGTGTCCGGGCTGGTTCGCCGCGTACGGGTCGGGACCCTGCTGCGGGTGCCCGTCACCGAAGTACTCCGGCTCGCCGTAGCCATAACTGCCACTGCCACCACCGCCGTTCCCGGCCTGGGGCCAGCCGCCCTGCTGCCCGCCGTACGGCTGCTGCTGCTGCCGTTGCGGGGGCGCGGGCGGATAGCCGTACGGCGGCTGCTGGTCTCCCTGGGGAGGCCGCTGAGCCTGCTGCCCGTACGACGGTTGCTGTTGTTGCGGTCGCCCTCGCGGGGCCCGGTTGTCCCGGCCGCTGCGTCCGATCCTGAATCCAGCCACGTAATCGAACGTACCTGGTCCCGCAGAGTGATGTGCCGGACCCGGCCCTCCGGGCGCGGGTTTGCGGCTGAGCTGTGACATCCCCTAAGGGCTGTCAGGGGTGGGGAAATGCGACGGCCCCCGCCGCCGGATGGGAGGTGGGGGCCGTGCCGGAACGGGGACTGAGCGCCAGGTCAGCCGCCCAGCAGAAGGGTGCGCTTGTGCAAGATGGGGCTCCTGGGTGAGCGAGGAGGGGGGGACGCCGGGCCCGTGGGTGCGGACCCGGCGGAGGCGGAGGGGCTCAGTCGGCGAAGACCGCGCCGAGCTGCGCTGTTCCCGTGGTCGCGACGCCGACGGTGCTCGGGGCGATGGTGCGGGAGCCCGTCGTGGTGATCTTCGTGCCGTTGGAGGGCAGATAGGTGATCGCGCCCTTGGCGCTGTTCTCGTACGAGCCGACGATCAGGTCGGCCCTGCCGTCGCCGTTCACGTCGTCGAGCTTGACGTCCGCGCCGAAGAGGTCGCCCTTCTCGTCGGCGCCCGGGACGCCCGCCGTGCTCTGGGCGAAGAGCTGCGCGGCGCCGTCGGTCTTCACGCCGTTCGCGGTGCCGTACAGGACGGTGACCGTGCCGGTGTTGGTGACGCCGGCGATGTCCTCGTTGGGGGTGGAGACGACCACGTCCTGGTAGCCGTCGCCGTTGACGTCGCCCAGGTCGAGGTCCCAGCCGAAGCTGTCGTTCTTCTCCGAGGTGCCGGGCACCTTGCCGGTGTTCTGGCTGATCCCGGTGGTCGCGCCGGGGCCGGACGCGGAGCCGTAGGTGACGTTCACCCGGCCGCCGTTCGAGGCGCCCGGGATGGTCGTGCCGTCGCTGAGCTTGTTGTCCCACCCCGCGCCGCTGACGATGTCGCCGAAGCCGTCGCCGTTGATGTCGCCGATGGCGGTGACGATGCCGGGGCTGAGCGTTTTGGCGGAGGCGGTCTTGAGGCCGGTCGCCGTGCCGGGCACGTAGTAGTTCGTGTTCCAGCCGTATTGGGTCTTCTTCTCGTAGCCGTCGACCACCAGGTCGGTGCGGCCGTCGCCGTTCACATCGCCCGCGGTGAGGCTCAACGGGCCGTACGGGTTGCTGTCGGTGCCGGGAGAGAGCGGCGGCTTGAGGGTGGAACGGCCGCTTCCGGGGGCGCCGGCGGAGGTGATGCCGCCCTTGTAGACGTAGATCGTGCCGGACGAGTTGCCCACGGCCAGGTCGGCCTTGCCGTCGCCGTCGAAGTCGCCCGCGGCCAGGTCCTTGCCCCAGTAGTCGTGCGCGGACGGGGCCGGGTCGGCGATGGACGCGCCCTTGCCGGTGAGGCCGCTCGCCGAGCCCCAGAGGACGGCGAGGGCGCCGGCGTTGGTGTCGGTGCCGGTCTTCTCGTAGGGGGCCGTCACGGCGAGGTCGTCGTACCCGTCGCCGTTGAGGTCGGCGTACGCCGACTCGGCGCCGAAACCGTCGCCGGCCTCGGCGGTGCCGGGGACACCGGCGGTGTTCTGGCTGATCGTGGAGTGCCTCGCGGAAGTGGTGCCGCCCGCGCCGCCGTAGAGCGCGACGATCTGGCCGGCGCCCTTGTGGCCGTTCACATTGGCGCCGTGTGCCGAGGCGACGACATCGCCGATGCCGTCGCCGTTGAAGTCGGCCTTCGCCACCCTGAAGGAGTCGGCGGCCGTCGCCGTCGCGGCGGAGAAGGTGAGCAGGCCGCCCGTGAGTGCGGCCGCCGTGACCGTCGCGAGGGCGAGTTTCGCAGCGTGCGAATGCTGCATGTGCATGCGGGGGTCTCCTGCGGCAGGCGGGGGATGCCGGTCGGGCATCCGCGGTGGAACGGGGTGCCGACCGCCCATAACTACCGCGCGTCGTAACGGGGTTGGGTGTGCCGGTCAGCGAACAGGAGACCCGTGGCGGGTGGTAAGGGTTGTACGTGTGTTCGGTAAATTTCTGAGGCCGGTGGGATGGAAGTGTCAGGAGTCCATTCCCAGGAACTCCGAGGTGGAGAAGGTGACCGTCGGCCTCCGGGCTATCAGGCTCGTCCTGTCGCCGCCGGGATACAGGGCGACGGTGTCCTTCGTCTCTCCCGGGTAGGTCCGTACGACCAGGTCCGCGTGGCCGTCGCCGGTGAAGTCGGTGATGGTGAGGACGCGGGTGGTGCCCTGGGCGGGCGGGCGCACGGTCACCATGCCCGCCGTGGACAGTCCGGTCGTACGGCCTCGGAGCAGGCGTAGTTCCGAGCCGCTGGAGACGAGTTCGCTCAGGCCGTCCCCGTCGAAGTCGCCGGAGTGGAGTACCGAGCCCGCGGTGGCGAGGGTGCCGCGGGCGGCGCCGGGCAGGTCGTAGCGCAGCGAGGTTTCTCCCATCGCGCCGACCGCCGCGTCCAGGGCCTTGCCCTTGCCGAAGTCGCCGAGGGCGACGTCGATGCCGGCCGGCAGGGCGGCACCCGTGCGGGTGGGGCCCTCCGGGCCGCCGAGCACGATCGCGGACGCCGCGGTGCCCTCCGCCGTACGGATGAGGAGGTCGTCGTAGCCGTCGTCGTTCACGTCGGCCGCGGGCCCCGTCGGCACGTTGCCCGGGGAGGCGAGGGGGGCGCCTGCCGTGCGCGGGGCGCCCTTGCGGGTGAACGGGCCGCGCAGGTAGCTGAGTTGGCCGTTCGAGGCGTGGACGACGAGGTCGGTCGCGCCGTCGCCGTCGAAGTCACCGGGGACCGGCTGGTCCGGCCACTCGTTGCCGTCCCGCGCCTGTGCGGGGATGGTCAGCTTGACCGCCTTGCCGGTCAGGCCTGAGGGGGAGCCGAAGAGGATCTGGAGGGGTACGGGGGGCATGCCCTGTCCGTCGTACGGCGGGTCGGTGGAGACCACCAGGTCCGTGAAGCCGTCCCCGTCCAGGTCGGCGCTCGCCTCCGCGTCGAAGACGGCGGGGAGCTGGCCGTCGGTGGCGGCCGCCTGGCGGGTGGGGCTGAGGAGCTGGCGCGCGCCGGGGGTGAGGCCGCGGGCCGATCCGTACACGACGCCGATGCCCGCGTCGTCGCCGTGGGTGTCGTCGGGGCCCTTGACTAGGTCGTTCAGTACGAGGTCGGAGTGGCCGTCGCCGTTGAAGTCGTCCGGCGTCCCGCTGCCCTTGCCGCGCGGTACGGGGAGCCGGGCGGGTGCCTTGGCGGCGACGACGGGGTCGTGGGCGGCGTCGGGCCCGGAGTTCTCGTCGCCCGCTCCCGCGCATCCCGCCAGGAGCGCCAGGAGCAGGACACCTCCGAGCCCGGCAGCCGTCGTACGCGCTCCGCGTCCGCCCGGTCTCCCGCTTCGCCGCCCGATTATTCGCACGCGCACCATCCATCTCGAACACACTGTCCAGAACAACAACCTGCACATGATGGCGTTGTTGCGGCGGGGAGTTAAGGGGAGCGACGTGCGGGGTGGGTCACGTGGGGATCACCAGGGGATCGGGCCGTTGACGTCGAAGTACCCGCCGGTGGGTCCGTCGGGGCCGGTCAGGGCCATGCGGACGATGATCTCGGCGCCCTGCTCGACGGTCTGCGTGCCGGTGCGGCCGTTCAGGTCGGTCGCGGTGTAGCCGGGCTCGACGCAGTTGATCCGCATGGCTGGGAGCGCCTTCGCGTACTGCACGGTGATCAGGTTGACCGCGGTCTTCGAGGCCGGGTAGGCGACGCCCGGGTAGCCGTAGGTCGGGGTGTCCGGGGCGGTGATCCGGGCCATCGAGCCCAGGCCGCTGCTCACGTTCACCACGACCGGGGCGGCGGACCGGCGCAGCAGTGGCAGGAAGGCGTGGGTGACGCGGACGACGCCGAAGACGTTCGTCTCGAACGTCGACCGCATCAGGTCGGCGGTCACGTCGGGGGCGCCGATCACGCCGTTGTCGCCGGCCCTCTCCTCGATACCGGCGTTGTTGACCAGCACGTCCAGCCCGCCGCCGGCCTCGACGGTCTGCACGGCGGCCGCCACGGAGGCGTCGTCGGTGACGTCGAGCTGGACCGCTCGCGCGCCCAGCCGCTCGGCGGCCAGGCGCCCGCGTTCGGCGTCCCGGCTTCCGATGTAGACGGTGTGGCCCGCGGCGACGAGGCGGCGGGCGGTCTCGAAGCCGAGACCCTTGTTCGCTCCGGTGATCAGTGTCGTTGTCATGCCCCTACGGTGCGCCGTGCAGGCGTGGTCAGCCAGGCGTCCCGTCTTCCTGGGACTGCCGGTACCAGGACGATCCGAGCGGGGCGGTGCACAGTGGTGTCATGGCGACCACGGAGTTCGGGCACCTGGTGCGGCGCTGGCGGGACCGGGTGTCCCCGGAGGCGGCCGGGCTGCCCGTCGGCGGGCACCGGCGCGCGGCCGGGCTGCGGCGCGAGGAGCTGGCCCTGCTGGCCGGCATCTCGGTCGACTATGTGACCCGCCTCGAACAGGGCCGGGCCGCCAACCCGTCCGAACAGGTCGTCGAGGCGCTGGGCCGGGCGCTGCGGCTGTCCGGGGCCGAGCGCGAGCACCTGTTCCACGTCGCCGGGCTCGTACCGCCGGGAAAGGGCACCGTGCCCGCGTACATCACGCCGAGCGTGCAGCGGATGCTGGACCGGCTGACCGGGACGCCGGTCGCGGTCTCCGACGCGGCGTGGACGCTGCTGCTGGCCAATCCGCCGTACGTGGCGTTGATGGGCGAGTACCACGGCAACGAGCGCAACGCGGTGTGGCGCAACTTCCTCGGCTCGGGCAGCCGCGTCCGCCACACACCCGAGGGCCTGCGCACGCTGGAGGCCACGCAGGTCGCCGAGTTGCGTGCGACGGCGAACCGCTATCCGGCGGACCAGCGGGTGCGGCGGCTGATCGCCGAACTGCGCGCGAACAGCGCCCGGTTCGCCGAGCTGTGGGACTCGGGCGCGGTGGGCCGGCCCGAGGCCTCGCGCAAGACCATCGAGCACCCGCAGGTGGGCCCCCTGACCCTGGACTGCGATGTGCTGAGCGTCGCGGGCAGCGACCTCCGGATCATGATCTACACGGCCGAGCCCGGCACGGAGGACGCCGAACGGATGGCGCTGGTGGGGGTGTTGGGGACGCAGTCGCTGAGCACGCCCTGACGGGAGCCTACTTACGCCCCTGACGGAGCCTACGTACGCCCTTGACGGGAGCCTACGTACACCCCTGACGGGGAACGGGCGTACGCCGACGCCGCTGCCGCGAACCGCCGTACGCCCCCGAGAACGCCGCAGGGGCCGAGAAGAAACTCGGCCCCTGTCAGCTTTAGCCCGCGTACTTACCGCTGTCTGTCCATGGCGTCACTTCACCGGCTCGGGCTCCGGCTCAGGCGCGCTCTCGGTCGCCGCTGAACCCTCCGGTCCTTCGGGTCCCGCCGGGGTTTTGACGGAGTCGAGGAGGAGTTGGGCGACGTCGAGGACCTGGACGGTTTCCTTGGCCTGGCCGTCGTTCTTCTTGGCGTTGACGGAGTCGGTGAGCATGACGAGGCAGAAGGGGCAGGCGGTGGAGACGATGTCGGGGTTCAA